>JBDHGI010000060.1:0-23527 GCA_039589955.1 Gemmatimonadota bacterium
GCTCCAGCACGGCGCTCCGAATGATGTCCATGCCGAACAGGCGGGCCTGGGCTTCTTGTAGCTGGTCGATCCTGTATAGCTCCCCGGACCGGAACTGCAGCGTCCTGAGGACCGTCGACTCCGACAGGCTCCGATTCCCCTCAATGGCGATGTCCCCGTACCGGCTGCGCGGGCCTGGCGCGATATCGAACGTGACTTCGGCCCGATAGGGATCGTCCGCCGGGATGAACCAGCCTCTGAGAACGTCGACTCGGGCATAGCCGCGGTTCGCGAGGCGGCGCATCAAGGTGTCGCGCGTGGCGTCCGCGGCAATGGTGCTCAGGGGTCGACCCACCCGCAGGGGCAAGTCCTCGAGCAGGTCCCGACTCTCCAGCTCATCGGCACCCCCGAAGATGATGGTGTCCACCAGGACGGGTCTTCCTTCGTCGATCGCGAAGGTCACCCTCACCCTACCGTCCTGCCCCACCGCCGTGGCGGTGTCCACTTGCGTCTCACGAAACCCCCTCGTGCGGTACCAGATCCTGATGCGGAGCTGGTCCCGTGGGATCTCCGAGCGGGGGAGAAAGTATCGCTGGGTGGCGAAGTCGGCTCCCGCCCAGCAGAAGATGGCGACGGGAAAGGGCTTGCACTCCGTCTCCCGTGTGATGATGGCCC
This sequence comes from Gemmatimonadota bacterium, assembly GCA_039589955.1. GTDB lineage: Bacteria > Gemmatimonadota > Gemmatimonadetes > Longimicrobiales > Gaopeijiaceae > SZUA-318. Next base: position 655 of record JBDHGI010000060.1, read on the forward strand.
GGGCGAGGGAATCCGAAGGGAACGAGTGGTTTCCCTCGAACCTCACCTCTGCCACCTCGACGCGGCCCACCTGGGCCGCGAGGGGGAGCGCGCTGGCCCACGTAAATACCAGAGCGGCTGCAAACCTGCCCGCGGATACCCTGCTCACTCCCCCGTTACCCCCTCCTCGCCTGAGGGCGCGCCGGGATCGGCTCGCTGCAGCCGGTGCGAGTCCACCGGCTCCCGGGTCAGAAACAGCCGGGTCAGGTAGAACGTGACAGCACCCACGCTCGCGGCAACGACGCCCGCCGCCAGAAGCGAGCCCACGTCGTCCCGTCGATCAGGGCGGACGCGAATCCAACGTCTCCTCATGGCGAACCTCCACTTCCCGCGCTCGACACGGTCCGGCTTCCGGGACGGGGGAACACCCGAGCCGCATGTGGCCGGAACGTGCTGGCCGATGGATCGAATCGGTGGGGAGTCACGCTTATGGATGTATCCTCGATGCGCACCACGTTCAGGGAATTCACTCCGGCCTCGGGGCCTCTTCCTCGGGAGGAGGCCGTCGTCCCACAGGCGACAAGGGGAATCCCCGGGTCCGGGCCGGGCACCAGAGCGCGGGACGTCGTGAGATGCGTCTGGTGGACGTGTCCGCCGAGGATGATGTCTACGCCCATGGCCTCGAACTCCCGCAACAGATCGGCAGCCCCCGGCAGGGGAGCTCCACCCTGCCGCTGCGGCGTGGCCACGAAGTGGTGGTGAATCACCAGGATTCTGGCGTCGGTCTCGGCGGCTCCCTCGAAAGCGCCCGAGGCCCACCGCACCTGGGCCGGGTGGATTCGGCCCGACACGATCGCCCTCCCGGGCGCCGACGAGTTGAGGGCCACCACCGTGCCCCCCGGGACCCGGGTTACGCTATCGAGCTCGGGGGCCACATACCTCCGCCAGTTCCGGTAGGGTGAGAACAGGCGCTCCCAGATGCGGTAGAGGGGCACATCGTGGTTCCCCGGGGCCACCACCACCGGGAGCCCCCGCAGGTCCTCCAGGAGCTGCCGGGCGATCTCGTACTCGCGGACCTTGGCCCTCTGCGTGAGATCTCCTGCCACCACGACCACATCGGGCGCCAGGTCCTCCGCCAACGAGAGAAAGGCCTCGGCCGCCCGGGGCCGATACGGCCTTCCGATCTGAAGGTCGGACCCGTGAAGGACGAGCATGCTCCCTCCTCAACCCGCCTCGGCCCTCCGAGGCGTCCGCACGCGTGCCATGCCCACGAGGCCCACCACCACGATGCCGAGGCTGATCATCTGGGCCAGCGTGAGGAACCCGATGAACCGGTCGTCCTTCGCCCGAAGGAACTCGACGAGGAACCGCTCCACCCCCGCCAGCGTGAGCCAGAGCATGAAGATCCACCCTGCAGGTCGACCTCCGCCCCGGAGTCTCCACAGCAGGAAGAAGATGAGGGTGGACATGCCCACCTCGTAGAGCTGAGTCGGATGCACCGGCACGACCTGCCCGAATTCTTCTACCAGGCCAGGGTCCACAGCGATCCCGAAGTCCCGCTCGATGACGTCGACCGTCGACGGGGGCATGCCCCTGGGGAAGGCGATGCCCACCCAGGAGTCCGTGGGCCGTCCCCAATCGTCGCCGACCAGAAAGCACCCCATTCGGCCCACGGCGTAGGCGAGCGCCAGAGCCGGCGCCGAGGCATCGAGGCCTTCCCGAAGCGGAATCCCGCTGCGCTTGATCTCCCAGATGACCAGCGCCGCGGCGAGGGCGAAGCCTCCGTACCAGACGAGTCCACCTCGGGCCAGAAGCAGCGGCATGGGATCGGTGAGAAGGCGCTCGTAGTTGAGGAGAACGTAGTATCCCTTCGCCCCCAGGATGCCCCCGATGACGGCCATGAAGACGAAGTCCCAGGCCTTCTCCGGATTGTGTCCCATCCGGCCGAGCTCGGCCCGCATCACGTACCCGGCCGTGAGGAAGGCGAAGAGCATGAACACCCCGAACGACGTGATATCCTCACCGCCGAGGATCGGAAGCCATTCGGGAAGCTCGAAAAGTACGGGATACATGGCAGATCAACTCGCTGGGGAAGACGTCGGTTCGGGGAGGGCCCCGGCTCCCGCGGTCACGCCGACAGCCTCCTGAGGCCGGGAAACGGCAAGCTAGCGGAGGCCGAGACGTCAGGAGAGGCCGTGTCGCCGCGGTCGTACCGAAACCGGGCCGCCCGGGCCACCATGGCTCCGTTGTCCAGCGATAGCCTCGGTGACGCGAAGAACAGCCTCCCCGAGGGCCCGAGCCGCTTCGCCAGGGCTCGCCGGAGTGACGCGTTCGCGCTCACGCCCCCGCCCAGGAGCACCCTGGGGCATCCGGTCTGCTCCACGGCCCGCATGGTCTTGGAGGCCAGGACCTCCACCACGGCCTCCTGGAATGCCCTGGCAACGTGGGGACGCTCCCACTCCAACGAGCCGGACGATTCCAGCCGCGTCACCAGCTCGACCACCGCGGTCTTGAGGCCGCTGAAGGAGAAGTCGTAGTAGTCGGCGTCGCCCGGTCGGGAGCCACTCTTCAGCATGGGGCGGGGCAAACGATGCCGGGCCCGATCCCCCTGGGTCGCCGACTTTTCGATCTGGGGCCCGCCGGGGTAGGCAAGCCCGAGGCGCTTCGCCGCCTTGTCGAAGGCCTCGCCCGCTGCGTCGTCCCGTGTCTCCCCCAGCAGGGTATACCGGCCCGCCCTACGAAGGGGGGTTCGGCGGAGGGGTCTTCCAGGGACGGCCCGAAGAGGTGTGCCTCCATGTGGTGGACCGCCACCAGAGGCCTGCCGGTGGCGAAGGCGACCGCCTTCGCCCAGCACACACCGACGAGGAGGGCCCCGATGAGACCGGGCCCGGCCGTCACCCCGAACACGTCCACATCGTGCATGTCCACGCCCGCTTGCTCCAGGACCCGGGCTACCACAGCGTCGATCCTCTGCAGGTGTGCCCGGGCCGCGAGCTCCGGGACGACCCCGCCAAAGACCTCGTGCACATCCTGGGAGAGGATCACGTGTCCCAGGATCTCGTGGTCCCCGTCGATGACGGCAACGGAGGTCTCGTCGCACGAGGTCTCGATCCCCATCACCAGGGGCCGCACCGGTCCGGAGTCCACGGCGTCAAGCCCCGGCCGGGCCGCCAGGTGGATCCGGCTCCGCCACCCGCCTGACGAAGACGTCCTCCGTCACCTCGGCGACGATGAGCCTATTGGGGACGCCGTCCACGCGGACCCCCACCCTCCTGGTCTCGCCGACGGTCAGATCCTCCAGGAGCTCCGGCGCTACCCAGGCCTGGATGTCGCCCGGGTCCACCGAGGCCACCAGCGACCGCGCTCCCCGGAGCGTGACCGAGACCACGGCCGGGTTCACCTGGATCGCTGAACCGTCGCCCTCGACCAAGGCGATGACCGGTACCCCCGTGATCACACGCTCGACCTTGTCGTCCACGCGAATCCCCACCCTCGCGGACGCCGGATCGATCCGCAGCCCTCCCAGTGATGCTGTGTCCAGCGGGAGATCGATGACCCCCGAGCCCCTCACCTGATCCAGCCTCAGCGGGTGCAGCCGCACCGAGTCCAGCTCCTCCACCCGCGAAGAGGGCCCGTGGACGCGGACACGGGTCGGGGTCCACCCGATGGGGCTGGCCAGAGCGAGGCCGGGAGGAAGGACTCCCGCGGTACGGATGGCCACCGGCACCCATCTCCCGATGGCCGACTCCAGCAAGACCCGAACGGACGGCGGGGAGAACGACTCGACGGAGAGACCGGTGCCCTCGCCCAGCACGACCCAATCCCGGCGAAGGACCACCACGGTGTCCGGTGAGCCGACCTCCCGGATGGGGATCCGGATGGCGGTGCCACGCCGAGCCAGTCGGATGATCTCCCGGGCCGGGCCGCTCAAGCGCAATTCGACGGTGGCCGGCTCGGGCGCCTGGGAAGCCGTCCAGGCCGTGTCGGACACCTCGACGATCAGCGGCACGTCGGGAACCGTCTCGGCGCTTCTCGGCTCCGTCTGCACCAGGGCCCACAGAAGGACCGAAAGGCCGAGGGCGGTGAGCTTCAGCCTCCAGTTGTGGACCAGTACGCGAGGGGCGAGGGCCACGGTCCCGCTACTCGGCCAGGAGTCTGCGCACCAGCTCCTGGTTCACGGGCGCATCCCATTCCGTGCCTCCGGCGACCTTCTTGTATATGACGCCATCCCTGCCGATGAGGAATGTCTCGGGCACGCCCGTCGTCTGGTAAAGCTGCTGAATGTCCCCCGTCGGGTCGTGGAGGATCGGGAAGGTCAGCCCGAGCTCGTTCGCAAAGGCCACCAGATCGCCTCCTGGGCGGCCGAAGGCGTCCGACTCGCCGAGGCGAGCGTCCACGCTCACCGCGAGAATCTCGAAATCCGTACCCTCCAGGGCCTCGAAGAGACGCTGCATGGAGGGCATCTCCTCCCTGCACGGTGCGCACCAGGTGGCCCACACGTTGAGCAGGACGACCTTTCCCTCGAAGTCGGACAACGACACCTCGCCGCCGGTCATGTCCACGGCGGCGAAGTCCGGGGCCTCGGCTCCGGTGATGATGGGCTGATAGCTCTCCCGTCCAATCCAGGCCACCACCACGATCGTCACCGCGACGACCCCGGCCCACAAGTATGGGGATCTGTACAAGGCTCGCTTCATGGCCTGGATGGTCCCTCGGGGTCCGTGAATTCCTCCGTCGATGCTACGGTGTCTCCGGGCCTTTGTTCCCCGGAGGCACCCGGGCGGCACCGCCCCGTCGGAATCCCGAAACGGCCCGTCAAATCTAGGGATTCGGGAGCCGCACGGAAGACGCCGGCCCCTGTCAGAGCCGGATGCCGATTCGAACGACCCACTGGTCGTCGGGGTCCACGAACTCGTATCGGACCTCGGCGTAGCCCCCGAGCACGAGCGCCCTGAGATTCAGCCCGACTCCCACCGCATACCCCCGCTCGCTCAGCGTTTCCGCCGAACCGCCCGGGTCGGTGCGTCGGTAGACCCCTCCCGCGGCAGCATAGGGCTGCACCATGGGCACCGGCAGGGCGAAGTGCACGTCGGCGGAAACGCCCCGGAACGAGCAGCCCTCGGCATTCCCACAGTCGGGGAAGAACGTCTCTCCCGCCACGAGGAAGTCCACCGGGAACAGGGGCACATCCAGCTCCAGGCTCACCCCCAGCCCATAGCTTCCCTCGAAGATGTCCGTCGCCCGGACGGCATGGACCCCCGGGTTCAGCTGGGCCCGAAGTCCGGGAGCCCACGCCAGCAGGCCCACCAGGGCCAAGATCACGAAAGTCGTGCCTTTCTTCATGCTCCGCTCCTCGTCAACGTCTGTGCCGGGGGGTGCGGCCGATCCACGCTACCCGCCTCGCCGTCCTACCGCCAGGCGCACCGCTGTCCCGCGTTCGACCAGCGTGTCGCTCGGCGGCTCCTGCTCCACGACGATGCCCTGGTCACGCCCGAAGCGGAAGACCTCGCGCACCTGGCTGACCACCAGCCCCAGGGAGTCGAGAACCGCCAGGGCCTCGGACTCCTCGAGCCCCAGGACGTCCGGCATGGGGACCAGCGGCGGCCCACGGCTTACCAGGATCAGGACCTCGGCGGGCAGGGCCAGCGTGGAGTCGGGCCCCGGCCGCGTGTCCACGACCCTCCCCCGGGGAAGCTCTGCCTCCACCGAGTCCATCGCCACGATGAACCCACTGGTCTCCAGAACGACGCGCGCGCGATCGGCATCGACGTGGACGAGATCCGGGACCTCTCGCAGCTGAGGCCCCAGGCTGGTGGTCACCCGGACCACCGTGCCCGGGAGCGCCATCTGTCCCGGGAGGGGCGACTGCCCGAGAACCGTCCCTTTGGCAGCCGTCGGATGATGGAGGGAGTCGGTGGCAGCCGCAGTCAACCCGGCCTCGGACGCGTCTTGCTGGCCACGCTCCACGTCGCCTCCGCGAACGTCGGGCACCGTCACGAGACCCTCAGGTGGGGGAGGAGCCGGGAACACGATGCGAGTGGCCACGAGGTAGCCGCCGAACAGGCCGAGCACGGCAACTGCCACATGCCATCCCGTCAGGATCCAGGCATCCCCTTCCGGATCGCCGGGCCTGAGGCCCTTTCCCTTCCACCGGACTCCCGGACCGCTCTCGCGTCCACTGGCCCGCCGGGTGCGGCGCAGTGATTCCCCGAGCCTCACGCGCACCTCCTCATTCGCGCCGCGAAGGCCCCGTCGAAGCCCGTATCCTGAGGGAGAACCACCAGGCGTCCCCGGGAATCCACCCGTGAGGCAACCCCCGCGCTCCACCCCGGGCAGGGCTCCAGGGTGAACTCCGGGTGGCGCCGGAGGAAGGAGTCGATCTGTTCCTCGTTCTCTTCCGGCTCCAGGGTGCAGGTCGAATACACGAGAAGCCCTCCGGGCTTCACTACGTCGACCGCGGCCTCCAGCATGTCGCGCTGCGCGCCGGCAAGCTCCTCGACGGATTCGGGGTTGAGCCGCCAGCGACCGTCGGGATGCCGACGGAGCGTGCCAGTGCCCGTGCAGGGCACGTCGAGGAGGACCACGTCCATCGCTCGTACGGCCGGCCGACGCGCGTCGCCGACGACGGCGCCGACGGTGCCTCCCGCCCTCATGGCATTGTCTCGAATCATGTGAACCCGCAACTCCGATCGGTCGGCGGCGACGACGTACTTGACCCCTCCTGCAAGAGCCAGCGCCTTCCCCCCCGGGGCCGCACAGAGATCTGCAACCTTCATGCCCCTCGTCGATCCCACGTACTGCACCACCAGATTCGCACCAGGATCCTGGACTATGGAAGGCAAGACCGCCAGGGCCTGCGCCGGATCCGTCCCCTGGGCAATCCGGAGGCAATCGGTCCCCTGCCCTACCGGCTCCGCCTGGACGCCGGCCTCCGCCAGGACGGCGGTGGCGGCATCGGCGGAGCGGTCCAGGGGGACCAGGAACAGGGACGGAGGCCGGTTGTTCGCTTCCACCAGCCCTGCCACGTCGCCCGAGGCCCATCGCCGTAGCCACCGTGCCACGAGCCAGCGGGGATGGGAGCCCCACGTGCTCAGGTACCCCAGGGGATCGTCCTCCATCCCAGGGAACAGCTCGAATCCGTCGCCGTCGTCACCCACCCCCCGTAGCACGGCGTTGACCAATCCGCTCGGTCCTCTGCCCGCTTTCTCGCGGGCGAGGCTGACGGTCTGGGAGACCGCTGCGTACCGGGGAACCGAATCCATGTAGAGGATCTGGTAGGCCCCGAGGCGCAGAAGATCGAGGACGGTGGGATCCAGCCGGGCCAGCCCTCCGTGCACGCGTCTGCCAATCAGGTGATCCAGGCGACCGCGGAGACGCGACACTCCGTACACGAGCTCATGCACCCACGCGCGGTCCCGCCCCGGGATCGAACCCCAGGCGCCGCGAAGGGCAACGTCCAGTCGGAGGCCCCGTCCAACCCGGGCAAGAACGCGCAACGCGACTCGCCGGGCGTCCGTCACGTCGCCGGCGATCAGTCCAGCATCCCTTTGACGGGCGAGGAAGGCACCGCGATCTCCCGTGACGGCATGCGGCCGGCCAGGTAGGCCAGCCGGCCCGCAACGATGGCATGCTTCATGGCATGGGCCATGCGCACCGGATCGTCCGCCGCGGCGAGGGCCGTGTTCATCAGGACCCCGTCCACGCCCTGCTCCATGGTGATGCAAGCGTCCGACGCCGTGCCGACTCCCGCGTCGACGATGACCGGTACCGCCAGGCGCCGCTTGATCTCACGGATGAAGTAGGGATTCACGACGCCCAGGCCACTGCCGATGGGGCTCGCCAGTGGCATCACCGCGGCGCAGCCAACGTCCTCGAGGCGCATCGCGGTGACGAGATCGTCGTTGGTGTAGGCCATGACCTTGAAGCCCTCGTCGCAGAGGATCTTCGCCGCCTCCAGTGTCGCGTGCACATCCGGAAGCAAGGTGGTCTCGTCTCCGATGACCTCGAGCTTGATCCACTCGTTGAAGCCCGCAGCCCGGGCGAGTCGAGCATAGCGGAGCGAGTCCTCGGCCGTATAGCACCCGGCCGTGTTGGCGAGAAGGAAGAACTCCTGGGGATCGAGATGGTGGAGGATCCCCTCGGACTTGCTACGATCCAGGTCGACGCGCCGTACAGCCACGGTGACCATCTCCGCGCCACTGGCCCGGATGGCGTCCACCATGATGTCGTTGTCGGCGTACTTCCCCGTACCCACGATGAGACGGGACGTGAATTCACGGTCTCCGATGACCAGCGGCCCGTCCATGGCCCGGGCGGCCTCCAATACCCCTGCGCTCTCCTTCATCGTCCTCAACCCCCGCCCACGAAGTGGACGAGCTCTATGATATCTCCCTCCCGCACGGGCACCTCACCATAGGTGTCGCGTGACAGGATCTCGCGGTTGAGCTCCACGACGACCAGGGACGGATGGAGCTCGAGCGACTCGATGAGGGAGCGAACACTGTGGCCCTCACCCACGTCGCGGTCTTTTCCGTTGATGCGAACCTGGATCGTTGTCGCACCGCTCATCGTCTCCCTCCGCTAGTTCTCCGTGCCCAGCCCCTCAAGATACTCGTTGATGGCGTGGAGCGGATCCGCCGCTTCCCAGATACCGCGGATCACCGCGGCCCCATGGGCTCCCATGGCCCTTATTCCCCGAACGTGCTCCGGCCCCACCCCCCCGATCGCCAGGACCGGCAGGCCCTCCCCCACGACCACCGCTTCCTGCACCGCGGACAGGCCCCGGCCCGGCTCTCCCGGATGACTGGGCGTGGGATAGATGGTACCCACGAAGATCCAATCCGCGCCCCCGTCCGCTGCGGCCCGCACCGCCGACGCGGAGTGGGTCGAAACCCCGAGCAGGGCCCCCTCCCCCAGAATCGATCGGGCGATCCCGGGGGGCAGGGAGCGAAGGCCCAGCTGCACGCGGCGGATACCGGCGGCCAACGCCACGTCCACCCGGTCGTTGACCACCAGGGATGGCCGGTACCTTCGAAGGTCCCCGGCCAGGCGGTAGAGGCGGGCCCCGGACGTCCTGGGACCCCTCAGGTGAAGGGCGGCCCTCCCGTCAGCGTGGCGAAGCAGGTCCGCAGCCAGGGCCAGGAAGTCACGACGAGCGAGCACCTCGTCGTCCGTGATCACGTGGAGGCGAGGTACGGCGCCGACCCCGCCCGCGGCAGCCGCCATCAGACGAACCGCTGACCGAGGTGGACACCCCTCCCGTGGATCCACTGCCGAGCGTCGATTCGACGCCGCCCCGAGGGCTGCACCTGGCCGATCCTGAGCACGCCCTCGCCGGTGGCCACCGCCAATCCTCTGACACCGTCCGCCAGAACCACGGTACCGGGGGCAGCCTCCTTCTCCCCTTGGGACTCCACGGTCGGGCCGAAGAGCTTCACCGGCTCCCCTTCGAGCTCGGACCAGGCGCCGGGCAGCTCGTCCATGCCCCGGATGTGCCACTCCAGCTCCTGCGCCGGCCGTGACCAGTCGACGCGAGCCGTGGCCCGATCCACCTTCGGTGCGAAGGTGGCCAGGGCGTCATCCTGCGGCACCTCCTCGAGGCTTCCCGCGTCCAGAAGCGTGAGCGCCTCCACGAGGGCTTCGGCGCCGAGCTCGGAAAGCCGCACCGACAGCTCGGAGGCCGTCTCCCCTTCCAGGATGGGCTCCTCTATCACGTGCAGGATGGGGCCCGCGTCCATGGCCTCGACCATTCGCATCACGGTGACCCCCGTGACCGCATGGCCTCGGGCGATGGCCCAGTTGACGTGAGCGGCACCCCGGAGCTCCGGGAGCAGGGAGGCGTGGACGTTGACGGACCCCAGAGGAGGAAGCCCCAGGACCTCCGGGCGGAGGATATGGCCGTACGCAACCACCACCGACAGATCCGGCGCGAGCGCTCCCAGGTCGTTCAGGAACGCCTCGCCCCTTGGGCGCTCCGGTGTGAGGACCGGAATGTCGAGGGCCTCGGCCACCTGCCTCACCGGGGAGGGCCTCAGGTGCCGGCCCCTCCCTGCGGGCCGGTCTGGCTGCGTCACGACGCCGACGATCTCGAAGCCCTCGTCGTCCAGGGCCCTCAGCGAGGGAACCGCGAAGTCGGGAGTGCCCCAGAAGACGATCCTCACGGTGTCAGGCCTCCTCCCGCAGCTTCTTCCACTTCTTCATGGCCATGCGGCGCTTGAGGGGGCTGACGCGGTCGAGGAAGAGCACTCCGTCCAGGTGGTCGATCTCGTGCTGGAGCGCCCGCGAGAAGAGCTCGTCCGCCTCGATGACCACGGCCTGTCCTGCGGGATCCCTGCCCTCCACCTTGACCGCCCGGGGTCGCTCGACGAGCTCCTCGATGCCGGGGACGCTCAGGCAGCCTTCGCTCTCCTTCTCCCTCTCGCCGCTCACCCACGTCACCCGGGGATTCACGAGGGCGACCTTCGCCTCGGGCTCGTCCTCCCTCCTGAGGTCCACGACGAGAACGCGCTTGGAGACTCCGATCTGGGGTGCGGCGAGCCCGATGCCGTCGGCGTGGTACATGGTCTCGTACATATCCCTCACGAGGGCCTCGAGGTCTCCGTCGAATTCCTCGACCTCCTCGGCCTCCTGTCGGAGAACGGGATCCTCGCCGAGGAGGACGATGTCGCGTACGGCCACGCTCAGCTTTCCTTGCCGCCCTTCTGGTCGATCACGTGAGCGACGCGACCCCGGTCCACGGTGACGCGCGTGTTCTCGCCCGTGCGCACCGTCAGGCGCTGCTGGTCCACGTGGACCACCGTGCCGATGATCCCCCCGTTGGTGACGATCTCGTCGCCCTTCTTGATGGCCTCAAGCATGGCCGCCTGTCGCCGCCGCTCCTTGCTCTGGGGCCGGATCAGAAGGAAGTAGAAGATCACGAAGATCAGGACCATCTGCGCCATGAAGATGAGTCCGGCCGATCCCCCCTCTCGGGGAGCCATCAGAATCGCCAGAGCGGCATGCGTCACGTGTGTCTCCGTTTCTGCTCTCGGTTGCGTCGGTGGAGGGCTACCGGCCCTCGCCCTGTCGGTACCGTTCCAGCCAATCCCCGGACCAACCGTGGAAGGCCCCTTCGCGGATCCGGCGGCGGGCCTCCTCGGCCAGTCTCACCAGGAACCGGAGGTTGTGGATGGACAGGAGTCGAACCGCCAGCCACTCCCCTGCCACCACCAGATGTCTCAGGTAGGCCCTGTCGTATCGGGCGCAGGCGTAGCAGTCGCATTCCGCGTCCATGGGTCCGGTGTCGTGCCGGAACCGGCTGGCCTTCAAGTTTACCTGGCCATCGTCGCTCGTCCAGGCAGTGCCGTGCCGTGCGTTCCGCGTGGGCGCCACGCAGTCGAACAAATCGCACCCGCGGGCCACCGCCTCGAGGAGGTCGTCGGGATACCCGACGCCCATGAGGTAACGGGGCCGGTCCGTGGGCAGGGCCTCGTCCAGCACCTGGAGCGTGCGCCACATGTCCTCCTTCGCCTCCCCGACGCTCAGGCCCCCGATCCCGTACCCGTGCCAGTCACCCAGCTCGGCTACCTGCCGAGCATGCTCCCTGCGCAGGTCGTCGAAGACGTTCCCCTGCAGCACCGGGAACAGCGTCTGTTGCCCCCTACCCACCGAGCCCTCCGGCGCTTCGAACCGCCGTCGGCATCGCTCCAGCCAGCGCAGGGTTCGAGCGTTGGCCTCGGCGGCGTGGCTCCGATCCGACCCGCCAGGCGGACATTCGTCGAAGGCCATGACGATATCCGCCCCGAGAGCCCGCTGGATGTCCATCTCCGACTCGGGCGTGAAGGAGTGCCTCGAGCCGTCGATGTGGCTCTTGAAGACCACCCCCTCGTCTCTCACCTCCCGGATCTCGGCGAGGGAGAATACCTGATAGCCCCCTGAGTCGGTGAGGATGGGCCCATCCCAGCGCATGAAGTCGTGAAGTCCGCCGAGCTCACGAACCAGCTGGTGGCCCGGCCGCAGGTACAGATGGTAGGTGTTCGCCAGGACCATCTCGGCCCCGAGGGCTCGCACCTCCTCGGTGATCAGCCCCTTGACCGTCCCGAGCGTGCCCACGGGCATGAAGGACGGCGTCGCCACGTCCCCACGGGGTGTGGTGAGAACGCCGGTGCGCGCGCTTCCGTCGGTCGCTTCCAGTCGGTAGCCGAACATGGGCGGGAATGTAGCGTAAACCCGCCGACGGGGCGGACCCCACAGGGAGGCCCGCCCCGCCCTCGATCGCTCCGGACCGGGACTACGAGACCGGGCGCTGGTCGGGTCTCGGCATCATCTCGTCGCGCATGGCGAGATGGTAGACCGTGGCCGCCACGACTACCGCGGCCTGCTTGAGATCGTCCAGGACCAGGTGATCGTACGTGTCCAGCTCCGTGTGGTGCGTGTTGATTCCGTACTCGATGGGGTCCTGGATGAAGTTGAAGCCGGGGACGCCGACGCGGTTGAAGGACAGGTGGTCGGTGCCCCCCGTGTTGCCGTGCCTCACGGCGACGACGCCCAGGTCACGGAAGGGCCAGAGGATCTGCTCGAAGACGGGTATGGCCTTCTCGTTGGACTGGTCCCAGACGCCGCGGATCCGGCCTGTCCCGTTGTCGACGTTGACGTAGGCCGAGATACGATCGTGCAGCTCCGGATGGTTCTGTACCCAGTAGCGCGAGCCCAGCAGCCCCTGCTCCTCGCCGCTCCACAGCGCGATCCGGACCGTGCGCCGGGGCTGCAGTCCCAGAGTCTTCAGGATGCGGATGGCCTCCATCATGACCACGGAGCCCGCGGCGTTGTCGGTGGCCCCACCCCCCATGTGCCAGGAATCCAGGTGGGCGCCCAGCATGACCAGCTCGTCCGCCTTGTCGGTGCCGGGAAGGTCGGCGAGGGTGTTGTATGCCTGCAGGTCGTCCTCGAAGAAGCGGCTCTCCACCATGAGCTCCAGCTCCACGGGGACGCCCGAGGTGACGTTCCGGTAGATCTGGTTGTACTGCTCTCGGGACAAGGCCACGTGGGGAAGGCCCTCGGGAGCGCCGGCCTCGCGGCTTCCCGCCGATCCTCCGCGGACCACGCCATCGTTGCGCGACGAGATGCGAAGGAACGCGTGCGCGCCCTCCGAGGCCGCCATCTCCTGAAGAGCCTGCTGGACCTCGCGCTGGGCCCGCATGCGGGCGAACATCGCCTGCCGCTGCGCATCCGGGGCTCCGGGAGCCGCGGCCGGCGGGGGCGGCGGCGTGAGGAGGTCCTCGAGTGACGATCTCCGGTCGCGGTGCTCGAACTCCGGGTCCACATCCTGCATGTCCTCGAGCAGGACGAACGTCCCGCCGAGCTTGCCCCGGTACTGGTCCAGGTCGGCGGCGGTCTCGAAGCGCGCCACCACGGCAGGTCCCCTCACCGTGCCGTCGGTGCTCCCGGTCCAGGCCAGCGGCTGACCGTGCAGCGGCTGCTCGAAGGGGGTGAGGATGCGCCCGGCATAGCCCTCGTTGGCCCAGCCACGACCGAACTCACCCCAGGGCTCGACGACCACATTCTCCAGGCCCCACTCACGGAACCGTTCGGCGGTCCAATCGTTGGCCTTCTTCATTCCCGGGGATCCCGTGAGGCGAGGGCCGTTCACCTCCGTGAGATAGCGGGCGAGCTCTTCGATGTGGGACCGCTCGAGGCCTTCCTCCCGAATCTGTTGGACCACCTGGAGGTCCACGGCCTCCTGGGCCACCTGGGCCGTGGCAGGGCCGGCGGGCGTCAACAGCGCAGGCATGACGATCAAGGGAAGCGGAATCGGACGACGGCGACGCATGGCACCACCTCTGCTCTGAGTTGTTCGGGTTCCAGGGCACTGCCCCTGGCTGCTGAGTCAATCTATGCAGGGTCTCCCTTCCGGGCACGCTGGCAGGGGGACATCTTCATCCATGCTTCGGTACACCGCGGTCCTCCTGTCCGCCGCGCTGGTCCTGGCCTCGCCGGCACGATCCCGGGCCCAGGCTCCCTCCCACGGCCCTCTGAGCTCCGAAGAGGGAGCGCCTCTACAGCGCCTGGGCTATACGCCCATGACCGAGGGTGCCGATCCGGTGGGCGCGGGACTGCTCCGGGCGGATCTTTGGATGGGCTACTCCAATATCTTCGAGCAGGATTCCGCTGCTGATCACAACCTCTACCTCGACCTCGAGCGGCTGCTGACGGCCATGACGGTACGGTACGGGATCGCCGAAGCCGTGGAGGTCGGGGCCCGCGCAACGTTCCAGACCGACTGGGGCGGGTTTCTGGACGGTGTCGTCGAGGAGTTGCACGACGCGCTCGGTCTGGGGAACCGGAGTCGCCCGGATTTCCCCCGCGGCGCATACGGGCAATCCCTGCAGGACGGGGACGGGAGGGTCCTCGTGGAGCTCCCCCGTCGCACCTTCGGGCTCGAGGACGTGCGACTGTTCGGCAAGTGGAGGGCATACCGTAGCGGGGACGGCCGGCGGGCCTTGAGCTTTCGCGCCGTCGCTCGCGTGCCCACCGGGATGAACGTCGTCGGCACCGAGAGAAGTGACGTCGGGTTGATGGTGCTGGCACGGCTCGGGTGGCGCCGATGGCATGTCCACGCCCTTGCCGGTGGATCCTCGGTGCGCCGCTCTCCCGAGCTCCGGGACGTGCTCACAGGCCGTCAGGCCTTCTTCGCCGCGGCGGTGGAGTATCCACTCCGGCCCACGCTGTCGGCGGTCGTTCAGGCCACCGGAGCGACCCAGCTGCTGAGAAGCTTCGACGACCACGACGTGGATGGCGCGCCGCTCAACGTCATCGTGGGACTGACGGGCCTTGCCGGGACCGGGTGGCGGTGGGAGCTCGCCTTCCAGGAGGATGCGCCCCCCCGGGGGCCCTCGCTGGACTTCACGCTTCAGCTCGCGTTGAGCAGAACCTGGTAGCCGGGGCAGGCGAAGCCGGCGTGCCCCGCGCCACCCGTCCCGATCCGCCTGGCGGTGTGTCTCCGAGCTCCGCCTGCTAGTACTCGACTCGATTCGGGTTCTCCCGCCACTGCCGTAGGACGTCCGAGGCCTCCGGCACCGGGAGATGCACGGCCGTCACCGCACGATCCCACCACGGTGCCGCCACTTCACCGTGGATGCGCGCATCGTCGAAGCCGGCCTCCCGCGCCTCGTCCTGCGTCGACGCGTAGACCACCCGCCCGATACGGGCCCAGTAGATCGCCGAGAGACACATCGGGCAGGGTTCGCAGCTGCAGTAGATGGTGCAACCGTCGAGGACGTGGGTACCCAGCCGCCGGGCGGCGTCCCGGATGGCCACGACCTCGGCGTGGGCCGTGGGATCGCAGGTCTCCACCACCCGGTTCCATCCCCGTCCCACTACGTGTCCGTCCCGAGCGATCACGGAGCCGAAGGGCCCGTTCCTCCCGCGGATTGAGTGGGTCAGCGCCAGCGTGACGGCTTCGCGGATCAGCGTGTGGTCGTTCATGGGCCGGCCCCCGCGGTGGCTCCGAGGAGCGCCATGGCGTCCCCGTAGGAGTAGAATCGGTACCCCCCCTCGATGGCCGCTCGATACCCGTCCATGACGCGGGCGTACCCCCCGAGCGCCGCCACCAGCATGAGCAACGTGGACCGCGGAAGGTGGAAGTTGGTGAGAAGACAGTCCACGAGGGCAAACCGGTAGGGAGGGCGGATGAACAGGTCCGTCTCGCCGGAGCCGGCCTTCAGGCGACCGTGGGGATCCACCGCCGACTCCAGGGTGCGCACCGTCGTGGTCCCCACGGCCCAGATCCGGCTCCCGTTCGCCCTGGCCCGGTTGACGACCTCGGCCGTCTTCGCCGGCACGTGATAGACCTCGTGATGGAGCTCGTGGTCCGCCGGGTCCTCCACCTCCACCGGGCGAAAGGTCCCGATGCCCACGTGGAGCGTGATCTCGACCCGCTGCACCCCCCGCGCCTGCAGCTCGGCCAGCATCTCCCGGGTGAAGTGCAGGCCCGCCGTGGGCGCCGCCACGGATCCCGGGGTGCGCGCGTAGACGGTCTGGTACCGCTCCCGGTCGGAGCTCTCCTCATCCCGGTCGAGATAGGGCGGCAGGGGCATGCGGCCGTGGCGCCGGAGCGCCTCGCGCACGCCCAGGTCGGTGACGAGCCGCACCACGCGCCCTCCCGCGGGCGCGGAATCGAGGATCTCCACGGTGAGGTCGTCCGCGACGACCACCACGCGCCCGGGCTTCAGCTTTCCCCCGGGACGGACCAGGGCCTCCCAGACGTTGGGGTCCTCAACCCCCGGGGCGGGCCTCGTGAGCAGGATCTCCGACGGCGCGCCGGTGGGCTTCCGGCCGAGAAGGCGGGCAGGGAGGACCTCGGTCTCGTTCACCACGAGGACGTCACCGGCGCTCAGGAGCCCGACGACGTCCCGGAAGCGTCGGTGCAGGAACGGCCCGCCTCCGGGCACGACGAGAAGGCGGCTCTCGTCCCTCCGTTCCACCGGATAGCGCGCGATCCGATCCGCAGGAAGGGAGTAGTCGTAGTCGGCGACTCGGGTGCCGTCGGGAAGGCGGTTCATCGGGAGACCGTATGCGATACGGGAATCTTGCCCTGGCCGGAGGTCAACCCTCCTCGAAGAGGGTCCCCTGATCGTCGCCGGTCCGGCCTCGCCCGACGGTGAAGCCGAACCGGCGAAACGCCCTCGGCGTCGCCACCCGACCCTGTGGAGTCCGGGTGAGGAACCCCTCCATGATGAGGAACGGCTCGTACACCTCCTCGAGAGTCGTGGCATCTTCACCCAGGGCGACCGCCAGGGAGTTCAGCCCCACCGGCCCTCCCTCGAATTTCTCGATGAGTGTCTTCAGCACGCGGGTGTCCATCTCGTCCAGCCCGTATTCGTCCACGTCGAGCATCCTCAGAGCCTCCCCCGCCACCCGGGTGTCGATGATCCCCTGAGCACGCACTTGCGCGAAGTCCCGCACACGCCTCAGCAGCCGGTTAGCCACCCGGGGAGTGCCACGGGACCGCTTGGCGATCTCCACGGCGCCCTCCGGCGTGATCTCCACCTCGAGGATCTGGGCGCTTCGGCGCACGATGGTGGCCAACTCGTCGGCCGGGTAGAAGTTCAGGCGCTGGACGATGCCGAAACGGGCGCGCATGGGAGCGGTGAGCAGGCCGAAGCGGGTCGTCGCCCCCACCAGCGTGAAGCGCTCGATCTTCATCGTCATCGTCTGTGCCTTCGGTCCCTCGGCCAAACGGATCTCGATCTGCCAGTCCTCCATGGCCGGATAGAGGAACTCCTCGATGATCGGCCGGAGTCGGTGGATCTCGTCGATGAAGAGGACGTCCCCCTCCCTCTGATTGGTGAGGATGCCGACGAGGTCGGCGGGCTTCTCCAGAATGGGTCCCGAGGTGGCCTTGAAGTTCACTCCCATCTCCCGGGCGAGGAGCGACGCCAGCGTCGTCTTGCCCAGGCCCGGCGGACCGTGGAACAGGATGTGGTCCAAGGGCTCCCGCCGCTGGGTCGCGGCCTCGATGGCGATGGAGAGGGCCTCACGCACCTTCGCTTGCCCGATGAACTCGCCCAGGCGCTGGGGGCGCAGCGACGGCTCGGCCTGCTGGTCTTCGTCCAGCGAGTCGGGCGTGGTGATCTGGGTGCGGTCGGTCATGAACGGTCCGTCTCGGGGCCCGGGATGCGCGTGAGTCTCGCTACGCGAGGTGGCCTGATCAAGGGAGATCCCCGCCGGAGCCGCATCAGCGGCCGGCCAACGCCCGGCGGATCAGCTCCTCGGGGGAGACCGCGGCGTCTTCCCGAAGGACCTGACGCACGGCCCGGTCGGCATCGGAGAAGGAGTACCCCAGCGCCACGAGGGCCTGGACAGCCTCCTGAGCCCCCTTGCCGGGCGCACCTCCCTCCGGAGACGGCCCTGCCACTGCGAGGTCCGCCACCTTGTCGGCGAGCTCCACACCCAGCTTCTCCGCTTTCTTCCTCCCCACGCCGCTCACCTGCTGGAGAGCCGCCAGGTCCTTCTCCACCAGGGCGCGGGCTAGGCGGTCGGCCCGGTACGTGGACATCATGGCGAGGGCGAGCTTTCCGCCGACACCCGAGGCCGTGAGGAGCCGCTGGAACAGGGTCCGCTCGAGGTCGTCGATGAATCCGTACAGGGCCACCGAGCTGTCGGTGACCACCTGGACCGTTCTCAGCTCCACCGACGCTCCCGGATCGGGCAGCCGCTCGAGGACCGTCAGGGGGACCTCCACCTCGTAGACGACGCCTCCAGGGGTCTCCACCTCCACCGACTCCGGATCTCGGGTGAGCAGGACGCCCTTCAGCCGGCTGATCATGACGGGAAGCTCCCGATGAGACAGTGCGCGAGGGCCGCGGCCACCCCGTCAGCGGCATCCGCGGGGGACGGCGCCTCCTTCAACCTGAGCTGCTCCTTCACCATGAAGCCGACCTGGTCCTTCGTGGCGTTGCCCGTCCCCACCACCGCCTTCTTGATCTCCCGAGGGGCGTACTCCGCGATGGGCAGCCCGCGCAGCGCGGCCGCCAACAGAATGGCACCCCGGGCATGCCCGAGCGTCAGGGCACTCCGCACGTTCTTGCCCTGGAAGACGTTCTCGACGCAGACGGCGGCCGGGCAGTGTCGTTCCAGCAACCGATCCACCTCCAGGTAGATCTCACGGATTCGCTCGGCCAAGGGCTCATGCGACGACGTGCGGATCACGCCGCACTCCACCAGCGAGACGACGCCGACACCCTTCCGCGCCACGACGCCGTAGCCGGTCACTGCCGTGCCCGGGTCGATCCCCATGACCAGGAGGCCCTCGCCGGAGACCTTCGATGACGGTCTGGCGGTCACCTACATGGCCTCGGTGAGGACCGCCTCGTCGATATCGGCGTTGGAGTGGACCTTCTGCACATCGTCCAGATCCTCGAGGGCGTCGAGGAGCCGCACCAGCTTCTCCGCATCCTTGCCCGCCACCGCCACCTCGTTCTTTGCGATCCAGGTGAGCTCGGCGGAGGCGACCTCGATGCCCGCCGCCGTGATGGCCCCCTGCACCTGAGCGAAATCCGAGACCTCACAGGTGACGATGAACTCGTCCCCCTCCCGGGCGACGTCTTCGGCGCCGGCCTCGATGGCCGCCTCGAACACGGCATTCTCCGAGAACCGTTCCGCGCTCCCCGCCAGCTGGCCCTTGCGATCGAACTGCCACGCCACGGAGCCGCTCGTACCGAGGCTTCCTCCGTGCTTGCCCAGGGCGTGGCGGACGTCGGCCACCGAACGGTTCCCGTTGTCCGTGAGGCACTCGATGAAGAGGGCCACTCCGCCGGGTCCGTACCCCTCGTAGCTGATCTCCTCATAGCTGACACCCTCGAGCTCCCCGGTGCCCTTCTTGATCGCCCGCTCGATGTTGTCGGCGGGCATGTTGGCCGCCTTGGCCGTGTCCACCGCCAGCCGCAGGCGTGGATTGAACTCGGGGTTGCCTCCACCCTCCCGGGCCGCGACGGTGATCTCCCGGATGAGTTTGGTCCAATGCGCGCCACGACGTGCGTCGGTGACCGCCTTCTTGCGCTTGATCTGGGCCCACTTGCTGTGACCGGCCACAATTCCTCCCGCGTGTCGAACAGGCGGGAAAAGCTAAGGACGTGAGGGGTAGCGGATCAATCGGCTTCCCTTGACGCGACGTCCGCTCTCCACCATCGCCGCCGGGCCGGTGGCGTCGGTGACCACGGCCCAGGCGAACCCGTCCAGCGTTCGCAGCCACCCGCGGAAGGGCTCCGCCTCCGCTGGCTTCACGGTCAGGGAGGCCCAGCCTCCTCCTGCGGGAAGGAGGCCATCGGCGGCGACCTCCACGCTTCGAGTATCCGCCCGCAGGCCCTGGCGTGTGGCCTTGAGGGTTGCTTCCTTGGCCGCCCACGCCAGGGTCGCGGCCGCGTCCCTTTCCGGCCCCTCGAGGGCCATCACCGCGTCCCGCTCCGCCTCCGTCAGGTAGTCGCGTATGAACGCTGGGCTGCGCGGCGAGAGCGCCTCGAGATCGCAGCCGAGGGCCACGGACCCGAGGGCGGCAACGGCGAAGCCGCGCCCGGCGCTGTGGCTCACCGACAGGGCGACCGGGCCGCCCGTGCCCCGCGGGAGGCTTACGGCGGGCGATCCGTCCTCCGAGGCGAGGACCTCGATTCGCCCGACGCCGACGTCTCCGACGCACGCCGAAACCGCCCCCTTCGCCGCCCAGCGTCCCACCCGCCAATCACGCCTGCGCTTCTCGAAGCGAAGGCCTCTGAGCACCGCCGCCTCGGCCCCGGTCAGCCACCCGTCGCCGGGAGGCACGTCGGCCGAGTCGGCCCAAACCGCTTGAACGATCGTGAGGTCAGGTGAGTCGATCACACCTTGAGGACCTTGAAGATCCCTCCTTTCACGGTCCCCGGCAACGCCGACGTCCTGTACCCCTTCAGGGAGAGGACCACCTGGCCTCCAGCGTCCGCCACGTCCACGTCGAACACGCCCTGCCCGGCGGCGCGGACCACGGCCGCGCTCTCGACCTCCCCGTCTCCGGCCCGGATCAGCTCGAGCCGGTCGAATCCGTGGGGCAAACCCATGCGCTCCGTCGACGCGATCTCCACGAGGCCTGCCGTCTGGAATGCGAGCTCGATGAGCCTCGGTGCGGCGAGCAGGGGCTGATCCGCCGGCTCGTGGTTCGCCGGCAGATCGCCGGCGAAGAGGCCGGCGACCAGATTCTCCGACCGCCACGCACCGTCGAGGACCTGATACGCCGGCCCGTGGAAGTAGGTGTCGTAGATGTCCGCGGAGCCCACCATGTCGTCCGTCGCTCCCGGGATCCTCTGGATCCGGCCGTCCTCCGGCGGCTGCGACCTCATGCGGACCTTGCCGGTGAAATGGACGGTGCGCTCCGGCTCATCCCGACCCACCAGGGTGCGCTCGCCGGAGAGGCGGCAGTCGGCCACGATGTCCTCGCCGTCCGCATCGTAGGTGACGTGGACGGTCAGCGTCCGGGGCTCGTCCCGGTAGAACTTGAACGGCGCGTGGAATCCGAAATCCTCCAGGGCCGTGACGTGGAGCCCGGGGAACGGCAAGCGGGCCGCCTCCACCATGGCTTCGATCCCCATGACGCCCGGGAGCACCGCGATGTCGTCGATGCGATGATGGTCCAGGAAGGGCTGTGAGCGCGGATCCAGCTCCGTCTCCACCACGAGACCGTCGAAGCGGCTGTAGCTGGTCACCCGGCCGGTCAGGGGACCGGCATCCCTCGCCACCAGGTCGGGGTGCAGCGTGGCGACGTCGGGGTCCTCCGCGAGCATGACACCGAGCCCATCGGCGATGACCACCTCGCCACGGGTTCCCGCCGTGAGCTCGCGCCTCACGACGGCGATGCCCGCCCGGGGGTCGAGCATGTCGATTCCGGCCTGTCTCATGACCGTCGGGATGGAGCCCCGCGCCGCCATGCCGATTTCCCTCCAGGCCGTCCAGTCCACGGACAGCGCCCGGGTGTCCGGATGGGATCGGGCCATCGCCGATATCGCCTTGCAGAGGAGGTCGTTGGCAGCGGCGTAGTCCGTCTGTCCGGCGTTGCCGAACCTCCCCGCGATAGAGCTGAAGGCCACGACCGACCCAAGCGGTATATCCGCCAGGCCGGTCATGAGGTTGTACCACCCCTCCACCTTCACGTCGAAGACCAGCGCGAACTCATCGGCCGACTTGTCCGGCAGGGTACGGCTGATCTCCAGACCCGCCGCGTGCAGCAGGACGTCGACCCGCCGGTGAGCATCGACGACCTCCTTCGTGACGGCGCCTACCGCCTCCGGATCCCTCAGATCGAGGCAGCGGTAGTGGACGACGCCTCCCCCGTCTTCGATGGCCCGAATCGCCGCCAGGGCCGCCGACTCCCTCTCGATGCGCGTGAGCTCGCTCTCGACCTGAACAGGTGTGACCCTCTGGCCGTCGGCCTTCAGCCTGTCGAACAGGTCCCGCTTGAGCCCCTCCCGATCGGACACGATCCGATCGAGGTCCGGGTTGGTCGGGTCGGGCTGGAGGGCCTTGTCCAGAAGCCAGAACGTGCCTGCGCCGTCCGCGAGATCCGTCAGGATCGCCGACACGATGCTGCCGGCCGCGCCCGTGACGACGTACACCCCCCCTTCCGGGAGGTCCGCCCCGGGCTCCACCGGTCGCTCCTCGAGGCCTATCGACCACCGGTGCTCGTCGGTATGACCCACCTCGAGGGCCCCCGGGTCCTGAAGGGTCTCGGCGATCAGGGTGTCCGCGAGAGCGGCGGTCTTTCTCGAGACCTTGAAGTCCACGACTTTCACGAGCGTCTTCTGGCGCTCCCTGCCGAAGGCCTTGGTGAACCCGCCCACCGCGCCGCCAGCGGCGTCCAGCGCCCCTTCCGCGTCATATCCGTGACGCCCCCCGAGGCGGACCCCGGACACGAGGAAGCAGCCTTCTTCGTTCAGCGGCTCGTACAGCACCTGCGCCAAGGCGTGAAGCGCCTTGACCCTTCTTCTCATCGCCTCCCGCCGGTCTTCCGGTTCCGCGAGCTCGGCTGGAAGGATCGGATCCAGGGCGGGCAGCCAGTAGAGGCCCGTCAGCGTCCCACCCGAGCGCCATCCCTCGACCTCATCGACGAGATGTCGAGTCCCGATGGACGGATCCGCCAACAGGACGTCCACCCCTCGCTTCTCGAGCCGCTCCGCCAGCGCCGTTCCCACACCGCCTTCGTCGGGCACCACCACGACGCGCGCACCTGCCTCCAGGGTCACCCCGGTCGGGGGAAACCGATCCGCCGGTGGACGAAGCCGGGCAACGGGCACGCGACGCGGCACCTCCTGGGCCGCCTCCATGGACCCGACCAGGCGTCGGCCCTCGGGCACCGCCGACGTGTCCCCCGCGGCCGCCTCCATGGACCCGACCAGGCGTC
>JBDHGI010000061.1:0-19879 GCA_039589955.1 Gemmatimonadota bacterium
GACCTCACGCCGTGGCGCTGACGCCGCTGTCCCTCAGGGTTCGCAGGGCGATGTCCACCAGCCCTCCCGGAGCGCTGATGTGGAACCCGCGAACCAGGGGCCGCACCGCCTCGATCATCTCGCAGGCGATGGCGACGCCTTCCTCCAGGGCCGCGTCCGGTCCGGACTCCTGCGCCCTGCGCATGCGCTCCAGCACGAGGGTCGGGACGCTCACTCCGGGGAGCTCATGGGCCAGGAACTCGGCATCGCGGAGGCCCCTGCACGGCCAGATTCCCGCCACGACGGGCAGCGGCCAGCTCGCGGCTCTCTCGAGGAAGCGTTCCAGCGACTCGGCGTCGAACACCGGCTGGGTGACGGCGAAGTCCGCGCCGGCCTCCACCTTGTACCCGAATCTGCGGATCTCACGCTTCTGGTCCACTGCCCCCTGGTTCGCCGCGATGCCGATGACGAACTCCGTTGCCTCGCCGATGGATCCGCCTCCGGGATCGATGCCTTTGTTGAGGCCCGCCACCACGTTGGTGAGGCCGATGGAATCGATGTCGAAGACCGCCGTCGCGTCGGGGTAGGGGCCCATGGTGGGCGGGTCACCGCTCACCAGGAGGACGTTTCGAAGCCCCGCCGCCGCGGCACCCAGGAGGTCCGAGATCATGCTGGGCATGTTCCGGTCCCGGCAGGTGTAGTGGACGACGGTCTCGATGCCCACGTCCCGCTCGACGATGAAGGCGGCGGAGACCGCTCCCATGCGACTCCGGGCCCGGGGGCTGTCGACGATGTTCACCGCATCCACCCCCGCCACCTTGAGCCGGCGTGCCGGGTCCACGATTCTGGAGCGATCCCAGCCGTGGGGTGGGAGGATCTCCACCGACGCCACCACCTCGCCCCGCGCCAGCTTGCGGCCCCACGCGGACCGGCGTTCCAGGTCCACGGGATCGGATGGGGGAGGGCCTCGGCGCACGTCCACCGATACGGGGACGACGGCGTGTCGGGGCTGAACCGAGGCCACCACGTTGCGCATACGCCGTACGTGCTCCGGAGTGGTGCCGCAGCAGCCACCGACGAAGCGGACACCGACGTCGATCATCCGCCGAGCATACTGGGCCAGGTAGTCCGGGCTGGCCATGTACATCTTCCGATCCCCGACGGTTCGGGGAAGCCCGGCGTGGGGTTGGCCCGATAGGGGAAGCGAGGTACGCTCGGCCATCTCCTCGATTGCGTCGAGCATCACCGCCGGTCCGACGGAGCAGTTCAGGCCAAGCGCGTCTGGCGACATGTCGGTCAGGAGCGAGCCCAGCTGGGCCGCGTCCGTGCCGTAGGACGTGGCGCCGTCCCTCTCCACCGTCATCTGTGCCACCGCGGGAAGGTCGCACAGCGCGCGGACCGCCTGGAGCGCACACGCGATCTCGCTGACGTCCGAGAAGGTCTCCAGGACGAATCCGTCGACGCCGCCTTCCAGGAGCCCCGTGACCTGGCGGGTGAACATCTCCACGGCCTCGTCCCGCGACGTGGCTCCCCAGGGCTCGATCCGGATGCCCAGGGGGCCGACGGCGCCCAGGACGCTCGCGCGGCCGGCGGAGGCTTCCCGGGCCAGGGCGACGGCCCTCCGATTGATCTCCTCGGTCCGACCGTCCAGGCCGTGAGCGGACAGCTTCACGGGGTTCGCCCCGAACGTGTTGGTCTCGAGGATCTCGGCGCCCGCCTCCACGTACTCGGCGTGGATCTCCCGGACCAGCTCGGGTCGGGAGAGGCTCAGCTCGTCATAGCATACGTTGACGAAGACTCCGCGCTCGTAGAGCAGAGTGCCCATGGCCCCGTCGAAGAGGTGGACGCGACCGTCCTCGATGAGGCTTCTCACCTTTCTGCTCCAGGATCGTAGGCGAGGTTGGGGGCCAGCCATCCCTCCGCTTCGGCCAGCGACATGCCCTTCCGGCGGGCATAGTCCTCTGCCTGGTCCCGCCCGATGCGCCCGACCCCGAAGTAGTGAGCCGCCGGGTGGGCGAAGTACCAGCCGGCCACCGTGGCCGGCGGCTGCATGGCGCACGTCTCGGTGAGGGTTGCACCCACTGTGGATTGGGCGCCCAGGAGTCGGAACAGGGTGCGCTTCTCGGAGTGGTCGGGACAGGCCGGGTACCCCGGCGCCGGGCGGATCCCCTGGTAGCGTTCCGCGATCAGATCTTCGTTGCTCAGGGCTTCTCGCGTCGCGTAGCCCCAGAGCTCGGCCCGCACGCGCTGGTGGGTGTGCTCCGCCAGCGCCTCGGCCAGGCGGTCAGCGAGGGCCTTTGCGAGGATGGCGCCATAGTCGTCCTGTCGAGCCTCGAAGGCGGTCACCCACTCCTCCATCCCGGGGCCGGCCGTTGCCACGAACGCGCCGGCCCAGTCGTCGACGCGGGATTCCCTGGGTGCCACGAAATCCGAGAGACAGAGGCTGTCCCGGCCGGACTTCGCGAACTGCTGCCTCAGGCAGCGGATGACGCCGACCACCTCGTCCCGGCCGGCGTCGGCGTAGAGCTCGACGTCGTCCCCCGAGGCGTGTGCAGGAAAGAGCCCGACCACCGCCCTGGGTGACAGGACTTCCTCCCGGGACATGCGATCCAGCAGCGCGTTGGCGTCACGTAATAGGTCCCGCGCCTGACTGCCGAGGACCGCGTCGTCCAAGATGGCCGGGTAGACGCCGGCGAGCTCCCAGACTCGAAAGAAGGGCGTCCAGTCGATGTGACCGCGGAGGTCGTCCAGCGCCACGTGGAGTACGTGGATGCCCGGGTGCGCCGGCTCTGGCGCATGGTACCCGGCCCAGTCGGTCCGGAAGCCCCTGGCCCGTGCCTCCTCCAGAGGGAGCAGCTCCGCCGGCCCCTTTCCTTGCGCCCTCCGACGGCGAAGCTCGGCGTATTCGGCGCGCACTTCGGAGACGAAGGCATCTCGCCCTCTCCGGTCCCGGAGCCTGCCGAGCACGCCCACCGCTCTGGATGCATCGCGGACGTGGATGGTGGGGCCGCCATAGCAGCCCTCGATCTTGAGGGCGGTGTGGACGCGCGAGGTCGTCGCTCCCCCCACCAGCAGCGGGAGATCGAGCCCCACGCGTTCCATCTCGCGGGCGACGTGCACCATCTGGCTCAGCGACGGAGTGATGAGCCCTGAGAGCCCGACGATGTCCACTTTCCCGTCCCGGGCCGTCTCCACGATCCGCTCCGCCGGGACCATGACGCCCAGGTCCACGACGTCGTACCCGTTACACTGCAGCACCACGCCCACGATGTTCTTGCCGATGTCATGGACGTCACCCTTCACGGTGGCGAGAAGGACCGTCCCCTTGGCCGCCGACCCTGCCTGCTCGGCCTCGAGATGGGGGACCAGGAAAGAGACCGCGCGCTTCATGACCCGGGCGCTCTTCACCACCTGGGGCAGGAACATGCGGCCGGAGCCGAAGAGATCCCCGACCACGTTCATCCCATCCATGAGGGGGCCTTCGATGACGTCCAGGGCTCGCGGGAGCCCGAGGCGGGCTTCCTCCACGTCGTCCTCGACGAAGCGGTCCAATCCCTGCACCAGGGCATGGACGAGACGCTCGCCCACGGGAAGGTCTCGCCATGCGAGATCCTCCCCACTCCGCCGCTCCGACGCCCCCGTCATCCCGGTGGCGATCTCCGTCAGGATCTCCGTTGCCTGGGGATTCCGGGCGAACAGCACGTCCTCCACCGCCGTGCGCAGCTTCGACGGGATCTCGTCGTACACGGGCAGCGCGCCCGCGTTGACGATGGCCATGTCGAGGCCGGCGGCGATGGCGTGGTAGAGGAACGCAGCGTGCATCGCCTCCCGGACCTCGGGGCTGCCACGGAAGGAGAAGGATACGTTGCTGACTCCGCCGCTGGTGAGGGCGTGGGGGCACTGTTCCTTGAGGGCCCTGACGGCCTCGATGAACCAGACGGCGTAGTGGTCGTGCTCGGGGATTCCGGTGGCGACCGCGAAGACGTTGGGGTCGAAGATGATATCCTCGGGTGGGAATCCCTCCTCTTCCGTCAGGATGCCGTAGGCTCGCCTGCACACTCTCACGCGCCGCTCCACCGTGTCCGCCTGGCCATCCTCGTCGAAGGCCATGACCACGGCCGCGGCCCCGTACCGTCGGACCAGCCGGGCCTTCTCGCGGAAGGCGTCCTCCCCGTCCTTCAGGCTCAGGGAGTTGACCACGCCCTTGCCCTGGAGGGTCTTGAGGCCCGCCTCCAGCACCGCCCAATCGGACGAATCCACCATGACGGGGACCCGAGCGATCTCCGGCTCGGAGGCCACGAGCTTCAGGAAGCGGGCCATCGCCTCCTCGGCGTCCAGCAGGCCCTCGTCCATGTTGACGTCGACGATCTGGGCGCCCCCCCGCACCTGATCCCGGGCCACCTCCAGGGCCGACGCGTAGTCCCCCTCCTTGATCAGACGAGCGAATCGTCTGGAGCCTGTCACGTTCGTGCGCTCCCCCACGTTCACCAGGAGGGAGTCGTCGTCGAGGTTGAGAGGCTCCAACCCGGAAAGCCGCGTCGCGGGAGGTCGCCGCCTCACTGGCCGAGGAGGAACACCCTCGACGGCCACGGCCATGGCACGGATGTGCTCGGGCCCGGTGCCGCAGCAGCCGCCGACGATGTTCACCAGGCCCGAGCGGGCGAACTCACCGACCACGGCCGCCATGCTCTCGGGGCTCTGGTCGTACTCCCCCAGCTCGTTGGGGAATCCCGCGTTGGGATAGCAGCTCACCGGACCGTCGGCCACCTCGGACAGCTCCACCAGGTACGGGCGAAGCTGCTCGGCGCCGAGGGCGCAGTTGAGGCCGACGGACAGAAGGCCGCGGCGGCGGCCGGGTCCTGGCTGCACTCCGTGGCGCACCGAGTTGTAGAAGGCCTCCGTCGTCTGGCCCGACAGAGTGCGCCCACTCCGGTCCGTAATGGTGCCCGAGACCATGACCGGCACGTCCTGGGGCCAATCCGCCAGCACGCCCGAGAGGGCGAACAGCGCAGCCTTGGCATTGAGGGTGTCGAAGGCGGTCTCCACCACCAGTACGTCTGCGCCGCCTTCGAGCAGTCCCCGGGCTTGCTCGGCGTAGGCCCGGGCCAACTCGTCGAAGGTCACGTTCCGCGCCGCCGGGTCACCTACGTCCGGTGAGATGGAACAGGACCGGGTCGTGGGCCCCAGGGCACCCACGACCCACCTGGGACGCTCTGGATTCCCCTCCTCCTCCGCGTCGGCGGCGGCTCGGGCCACGAGAGCCGCCGCCCGATTGATCTCGAAGGCGAGCTCCTCCAGGCCGTAGTCGGCCAGAGAGACCCGGTTGGCGTTGAAGGTGTTGGTCTCGATGAGGTCGGCGCCGGCCTCGAGGTAGGCTCGGTGGATGTCCGCGATGATGTCCGGCCGCGTGAGAGCCAGCAGGTCGTTGGCTCCGGCCAGGGGGACGGGGTGGCCGCGAAAGCGAGAACCCCGGTGGTCTTCCTCGCTCAGACCCCGGGCCTGGATCATGGTGCCCATGGCACCGTCCATGATGAGGATCCGCCGGGTGAGGTGGCCCGCGAGGAGCTCGACTCGCCGGGCGCGAGCGAGTGGAGATGTGACCTCAGCCGTCATCGTCGATCCCCCAATGCGAAACCCCCGTCGCCGGCGCAGACGAGGGGGCGTGGCTTTTTAGCGCGTTCGTCGTCGGACCCTACCCCCGACGACCGGGCCGCAATACGCCTCAAATCGCCCCTTTGGCACTCTCCCCGCAAGCTACCACCGGCAGACGGAACGGCCAAGCTCGACGTGCCCTATACGGCCCGGCGCCCTGTCCCACGGTGAAGGACCCCGACGGCCCCCGGAGATGGTGTCGTCCGCGTCATGCCATGGAGGGCCAGGAGCCGAGCGGCTCCTGGCCCTCCATGGCAACGGGGGCGAGGAGCGCCAACCCCGACAGCCACTTCGCTCCCCCACGCCTTCTTACCCCATCACCTCCCGCCCGTCGGCATCCGTCCACCACCCATGGGACGGCCCCGCCCCCGAAAGGACCGCGTGCTCACTCAACGTACGGATGCACGGCTCCGAGGGTTTCGGGCCGATGCCCCTCGCGTGGTGCCGGGGCAGGACCGAGATTCCGGCGGCGGAGCCGGGGCGGCAGGGATGGCGTCCCTGGCGGATCCGGTCACGGGAGCGACGAGAGGCGAACATGCTCAGCCCAGGAAGCAGACCAGGCGCCCGGGCCGACTTCTTCAAGGGCCATGGGCTGGGGAACGACTACCTGGTATTTGAGGAGGGCGAGGATTGGGTCCTCACGCCGGAGGCCGTCCGGCAGGTCTGTGACCGGTGGAGAGGAGTGGGCGGTGACGGCATCGTCCTCCTTTTGGGTGGCGGGGGCGAGGAGCCGCGACGCCTCCGCATGTTCAACCCCGACGGGTCGGAGTTCGAGCGGAGTGGAAACGGACTGAGGATCCTGGCGGCGTTTCTGGCGAGGCGGGGAAGCGTCGGATCCGACCCCTTCCGGGTCGAGGTGGGGGGGGACGAGGTGGAGCTCACCGTCCACGCCAACACCGGCTCCCTCTTCGACGTGTCGGTGGCCATGGGGCGCGCCCGGGTGGGACCGCAGGCGGTGGGGCTGGATCCCTCGACTCTGGACCCCGAGGGGCGCTTCCCCGGGCCCGACGGCGAGGCCCTCGACATCGTGCCCGTGTCCGTGGGTAATCCGCATCTGGTCGTGCTCGGACAGCCACCCTCCGAGGAGGCGCTCCACCGGCTGGGGCCGTACCTCGCGACCCATCCTGCCCTGGTCCGGGGCGCCAACGTGCAGCTCGCGAACATGGAGGCTCCCGGGGTCTGCGGCGCCATGATCTGGGAGCGTGGTGTGGGACGCACCACGGCCTCGGGGACGTCGTCCTGTGCCGTCGCCGTCGCCATGGTGCACCGTGGTCTCCAGGAGCCCGGAACGATCACGGTGCGCCAGGAGGGGGGGGCACTCTCCGTGACCGTGGGCCCGGAAGGGGACGTGGTGCTCAGGGGGCCGGTGGAGGAAGTCCTCGAGGGTCGCCTGGTGGGTCTCCCGCCCGCCGCTTTCCGATAGGCTCACGAAGGGCGCCGCAGCCCTCCCGCGGTCAGGTCCGGACCCTCACCAGCAGGAGCAGCGCGCCGGCGAGGAAGAGCGCGTTGGGCGACCAGGACGCCGGGAGCAAGGGAACGGCACCGGCCTGGGCCAGAGCCCCGCTCATCCGGAGTAGCAGGATGTACAGCATCACCGTGCCCAGCGACACTCCGATCCCGTAGGCCGTCCCCCCCCGCCGGGTGGTGGTGGCGAGGGGAGCGCCGAACAGGATCACCACCAGCGTCGCTACCGGGATGGACAGCTTCTGCTCCCTCTTCACCAGAAGGTCCAGGGCATCCCCACCGCTCCGTTCGATGATCTCCGCCTGGCGGGAGAGCTCCCGGTAGGTCATCTCTTCCGGCAGCCTGGGCCGCTCCAGCAGCTCCTCGGGACGCTCGGTGATCCCGGCCAGCTTCGCCCGCTCGAATTGATAGGCGTGCTCGGTGCTGTCGGCCCTCAGCTGTCGGAGAAAGCCCCTCATGAAGGTCCAGCCGTCACCCTCCTCATACTGGGCCATGTCGGCGGTGAGGTGGAGTCCCGGGGCGCCACCCTCTGCCGGCCTCTCGAGGAGTAGGTTGCGTATGCGACCGTCGGGGGCGGTGAGCCGGCCGACTTGCCAGGTGAGACCGTCGAGGGATTCGTATACGAAATCGGTGCGCCAGGTCCTCGCGGGATCCTGGAGGTTCAGGATCTCCGCGGCCCGCCGGTTCGAGCGGGGGACGACGTCCGACAGGACCAGCGCTATGCCCGTGAGGAAGACCCCCACCACCACGACGGGTCGAATCAGCCTGTGGAACGAGATCCCACCGGCCTTGGCAGCCACGATCTCCCGGTGCGTGGTCATGCTGTGAACCGTGAACACCGTGGCCATGAGGCCGGCGATGGGGAAGGACAGCTGGAGGAACTGGGGCATCTGGTACACCTGCGCCATCACCACCTCGACCGTGGTGAGCCCCCGATCGAGGTAGGTGTCCAGGTTCTCCGTGAGGTCCATGATCACGAAGAGGAAGGGCGCCGCCCCCAGGAAGATCACGAAGAGCTTGAGGAAGGTCCTGGCCACCAAGCGGTCGAGGATCCGGATCACGCTGCCTCACCCGTCCGGGTCCTGAGGAGGCGCTGCCTGGCCGCGTCCGCGAATCTGAGCCAGGCGTCCTGCCAGCCGCCGCCCCGGACCGTGGACCCGGAGCGGCCCATGCGGCTGGCGAGGGCCAGCCCCAGGCCGAAGAAGACGGCGTTGGGGATCCACATGGTCACGATGGGGCCCGCGAACCGGCGATCCGCCAGGCTCTCTCCCCCGATGAGGCCCATGTAGTAGATGCCGAAGATCACCGTCGACGCCGCCACCACGAGGCCCACTCCACCCCGAGGAAAGCGCAGGGCCAGCGGCGGGCCGATGAGGGTGAAGACGAAGCACGCGAAGGCGATGGCCCACTTCTTCTGAAGCTCGACCCTGAAGCGATTGGCTTGCTCCTCCAGGGAGCTCTCCCTGGTCTCCCGGGACCGGGTGCCGGTGACGACCCTCTGAGTCACCGGGTCGCGACCGAGGACGGAGCCGCCGAACCCTTCCGTGGCGACCTGGCCCCTCGCTTGGGCGCGTGTCATCTCGGCGACGGCGAGGGAGTCGGCCTCGAGGGGGCGGCCCAGTGCCAGGCGCACGGCCTCCTGTGTCTGCTCCCTGTTCTGCATCCGCACCGAGTCCCTCTGCTCGACCCTCTCGGCGGCCTCCGCCCGCAGCTGGGCGAAGTCCATCTCCCGGTCGCCGCGCTCGAGCCCCCCCATCTGGCGGTCGAGCTCGTTTCCGATTCCCCGGAGCGGCACGATCTGCTTCTCGAAGAAGACCCGCTGAAATCCACCCTCCCGGTCACCCTGGACCTCCCGCACCTCTCCCTCGAACAGAGTCAGGTAGAGATCCGTGCGCGCCTGGTTGAACGCCATGGTCCCTCGTGAGGCGTGGGTGATGCGCTTGTGGAGGGGGTTGTTCCAGTCGTAGATGGTCACCTCCTCCAGCGTATTCTGCTCCCGGTCGATGCGGTCGGCCAGGAGGAAGTAGCTGTCCAGGCGGTCGTTTGCCTCGATCTTGTTGACCACCCCTTCCCTGAGCTGGAAGGTGGGGCTCTTGCGGCCTACGTCGATGAGGAGGTTCTTTAGTCGGTGATTGGCCTCGGGAAGAACCCGGTCGTTGAAGTAGAGCATGCCCGCGGTGGCGACCAGGCCCATCCCCAGCAGGGGAACGAGGACGCGGGCCGGGCGCACGCCTCCCGCGGCCATCGCCGTGATCTCGTTGTGCTCGGTCAGCTCGCTGAAGACGTAGAGCACTGCCACCAACACCGACATGGGGAGGGACAGCGCGACGGTATGAGGTAGGGACAGGATCAGGAACTCAACCACCACGGTCCATGAAAGCCCTTTCCCCACCAGGCTCTCCATCCGCTGGACCACCGCGTTGAGGAAGATCAACCCGGTGATGGCGGTGAGGCTGAACAGGAAGGGGCCGATGTGGGCCCGGACCAAGTATCGAGTGATCACTCCCAACCGCATGACGGCTCACCTGAACGCGAGAAGCGAGAGCCCGCAGGCTCGCCAAGCTATTCCCCCGGGGCCCTGCGCTTCAAGGTACGCCGGGCCGAGCCCGCCGGGATCGGGCGATGTCAGTACCCCCGGAGTGCCCTCGCTGTTCGTCGGCTGACGCTGCTGCCGTGCCCTACCTGATCCTGATCCTCGCCCTCTCGGGCGGCCCTCATGGCCCCGAGGTGGCCTCTTCCCTGGCCAGCGGGGAGCGAGGCCTGCCGGGAGATACCATCCTCCGTCGGGATCTGGATCGACCCTCAGCGGCCGTCCTGGCCGGGCTCGCGGCGGATCCCGGATCGCCCCAGGTGCGTCTCGGCCTCCGACGCATCCCCGTCGCGCCTGTCGGCCTGGCTCCGCTGAGGCTTCCGTTCATCCTGCCGGGCGAGGATCTCAGGGACCGGGGGACCGAGCGAATGGTCGCGCTCCAACGGCCCGGTTCACTTCTCGCCGACCTCCTCGGCCGGAGGGTGTCGGAGTGGGGACGGCCCATGGCGGACTCCTCGCTCTTTCTTCCGCCCGCGGACCCCGGCCCCCTGCCCGTCGTGTCCGCGGCGCCACAGGAAGGAGCGACGCCCCGGTTCGTCACCGACTTCGCCGACCTCGCCCTCCAGGTGCGGAGCAGGATGGAGCTGGGAGGTGACTGGGCCCGGTATCAGCCCTGCGACCAGCAGCGAAAGGCATCCTGCTCACCGACGCTCATCCCCCAGCTGAATCCCGAGGTCCAGTTCGGCGTGCGGGTGGACGGGACCCTCATGGACCGGGTGCAGGTGGACGTGGACTTCGATCAGGCGCGGGAGTTCGACGCCGCCAACCGCATCAACATCTTCTACGAGGGAGCGGAGGACGACGTCCTGCGCCGCCTCGAGGTCGGCGACGTGAACTTCCGTCTGCCATCGTCCCGGTTCCTGACCGAGGGCATTCCCGCGGGCAATTTCGGCTTCCAGGCGGAGGGGCAGCTCGGCCCCATGGAGTTCCAGACCGTATGGGCTCAGCAGAGGGGCGATCTCAACTCGAGGGAGTTCCGGCTGGCCGGTGTCGGCGATCAGCGAGCCTTCGAGCAGGAGGACACCCTGGTGCTGGACGATGCGGATTACGTGAGGGGGCAGTTCTTCTTCCTCGTGGACCCGACCGTCATCGACCGCTACCCGCACATCGACGCCCTGGATCTCGATCCGGGCTCCGCGCCGGCGTCGAGCGCTCCGGGCGACAGCCCCATTCAGCTCTACCGGTTCGAGGACGAGCCGGTCTTCCGGCAGCAGGTGGAGGGGTTCATCCAGGCGGACGCCGTCGCCGAAGGACCCGGCGGCCCCGTGGTCGAGTCGGGGTGGTTCCGGTATCTGCAGCCGGGTCTGGACTACTTCGTCCACCCGTCGGGGCTCTGGGTGGCCCTGCGGATCCCTCTTCGGAGGGAGGAGATGCTGGCGGTGACGTACATCACCGCGGCCGGAGACACGGTCGGCGACTACGATCCCGAACGTCTCCACAACAACCGCATCCGTCCCACGCTGAGGCTGCTCAAGGCCTCGGGGGCGAACCACCAGCCGGGACGTCCCACGTGGGACCTCGAGATGCACCAGGTCTACCGGGTCTCCGGCTCGAGGGACGTGGATCCTGGCTCGGTCGAGCTCACCGTCTCTCTCGGTGAGCTCTCCGCCGGCAGGACCTTCAAGCGGTCGCCGTCGGGGGACGACATCACGTTCCTTCGCCTCCTGGGTCTGGACGAGGAGTCGCCCCTGGACGTCCTCGATCCGAGCTTCGTGTACTCGCCGGAGAACGAGATCTTCGGGGATGAGCCTCCGGTGCAGGGGACCTTCGTGGTATTCCCGACGCTGCGGCCTTTCGCCCAGCCTCCGCCGCTCCCCTCCCTGGCGTTGTCCGAGACGGAGACGGCGCGGATCCTGGGAGACGACGCCAATCCCACGATCTATACCGAGGAAGACCCCTTCGAGCGCGACAACGCGGGGCTCTTCCGACTGACCCTCTCCTACCGCATCCGGAGCGAGGGGGTCATCTCCTCCTTCTCTCTGGGGGCCCTGGGCATCCGCGACGACAGCGAGCGCATCTGGATCGGCGAGCGGCTCCTCACTCGGGGGGTCGACTACGAGATCGACTACGACGTGGGCCAGGTATCGCTCCTGGAGCCCGAGCAGCTCTTCGTCGCCAACCCGGACGCGACGATCCGGGCCACGTGGGAACAGCGCGCTCTGTTCCAGGTGTCCCCGACCCAGGTGTTCGGATTCAGGACCCATACGAGACTCGGGGACTCCGGCGGTCTCGACGTTCTCACGCTGTACCAGTCGGAGCGCACGGTCGTGACGCGACCCGTGCTGGGAACCGAGCCCGGGGCGGCCCTGCTGGGAGGATTGAGCGGAAGCGCGTCCACCCCGGTGGACTGGTTCGACCAGGTCCTGGACCGACTACCCGGGCTACGCTTCGACGGCCGCACGACCCTGGAGATCAGTGGAGAGGTGGCGCTGTCGCTACCCAATCCCAACACGAGGGGGACGGCGTTCCTCGACGACTTCGACGCCGCTGCCTCTCTACCTGTTTCCCTCCTGTCGCCCGAGTGGCTCCTCGGGAGCGCACCGTCCGCCTCGACCGGGGCGGAGGGGGTCATCCCTCCCCTCCTGGACGCCTCCACCGCGGCACCTCTGGTCTGGCAGCACAGCTGGATCCTCGAGTCGGCGGGAGGGGACTCCGTCGCCATCCACGAGGGCTACTTCCCGCGGCAGGAGATCGACCAGCGCATCCGTCTCGCCGGATCCGAGGTGAGGGAGCCAGGGCTCAGGCTGACCCTGGGCTCGGCTCGTTCAGGAGGGGCCGCCTGGCGCTCCCTCACCACGTCGCTCTCCACCACGGGCCTCGATCTCACCAAGACCGACTTCCTGGAGTTCTACGTTGCGGGCGGATCCGGGGTATCTCTCATCCTTGACCTCGGGTCCGTGAGCGAGGACGGGTTCTTCGTGGACGAAGTGGGCAACACCGCCGGCGTGCGCGCCGACTCCGGGGAGCGGTGGGGCCTGGCGGTTCTCGACCAGGAGGCCGATCCGGCCCTCGGCGAGATATGGAGCACGTTATCCGACCGGACGGGCGTATGGGCGGAGACCTGCCTGGCGGAGCCCGGGCGCATCTACCGACCCGGGGACCCCAGAGCGGTGTGCACCCGCGGGAACGGGCGGCGGGATTCGGAGGACCTGGACGGAGACGGCAACCTGGACGAGTCGGAACGACATCTCCGGTATGTCCTCCGGCTGGACGGCACGTCTCCCTTCCTCGCCCGCACCCGAGCGGAGACCGGCAGCGACTTCCGGCTCTACCGCATTCCGCTGCAGGGCCCGGACGCCGTCGAGGTGGGCGGACCCATCACCGACGCCGATCTCCGGGCCGTGAGACATCTGAGAATCACGGCTACCGCCGCAGGGCCGAGCTCCCTGGAGCTGGTGCGCATGCGGCTCGTCGGATCGCGCTGGATCAAGCGGGCGGGGGAGGGCATCCTCACGGGCATCGTCGGCGATACGGTGCACGGAATGGGTCGACTCGACGTGGCGACCGTCTCCCGGGTCACGGAGGGCGACGCCTACGAGTCCCCGCCGGGCGTGCTGGAGGAGCTGGTGGATCCCACGTCCGCCTTCGCCGGTCAGGCCATCGAGTTCAACGAGAAGTCCCTCGGGCTCAGCTTCGACATGATCCCGGCAGGAGGCCGGGCGGAGGTCTACCACCGCTTCCCCCAACGTCCGAGGAGCTTCCTGTCCTATCGGCAGGCGAGACTCTGGGTGGTACCGAGAAGAGGCGACTTCGGACCGGATCGTCCCCACCGTTTCTTCCTCAAGGTCGGGACCGACGCCGAGAACTTCTACCTCTTCAGGACCCCCCTGAGCTCCCCGGCCAGCCCCACCGGCGTGACGGCGGCGGACTGGCTTCCCGAGGTGGTCGTGGATTTCGAGCAGTGGTTCGACCTGAGGCAGCAGGCCGAGGAGATCCTGCTCCTCGACCCTCCCGGGGCCGGCGATCCGCCGGTCACCGTCTGGGGGTCGGACTCGACCTATGCGGTGGTGCTGCGCGACCGCGGGCGAGCCCCGGACCTGGCCCACGTGCGCGAGCTGTCCCTCGGTGTGTGGAACGAAGGACCCACGCCGCTGTCGGGCGAGGTCTGGATCGACGAGCTGCGGTTGGGCCGGCCGGTTCGCAACGCAGGGGTGGCCAGCTCAGTGGACGTCGTGCTCGACGGCGCAGGTGTGCTCACCAGCCGACTCTCGTATACGGGCCGAGGGGCCCTGTTCCGCCAGCTGCGGGACGACCCGACCTACCAGACCGACGAGTCGCTGGCCTGGTCCTCGACGCTGCGGCTTGGACGCTGGGCGCCCGCCGAATGGGGCATCGAGCTGCCGCTGACCCTGCGGATGGATCGGAGCAGCCTGGATCCCATCTTCCTCCAGAACTCCGACCTGAGGGCGGAGCGCCTGAGGAATCTCCGCCCCACGGAGTCCCGACACACCCGGATCGGGCTCTCCTTCAGGAAGACGACCCCCACGGAGACCCCCGTGGTCGGCTTCCTCATCGACGGGCTCGATGCGCAGGTGGCATACACGACCACCGAGGGCTCCACGGTCACCACCGAGAGCGAATCCGACGGGATGAGCGCGGGGGTGGCGTGGAGCCGCGAGCCGGTGCATCGGGACGTCTCACTGGTGCCGGGGTTCGCCCGAGGCGCTCTCAGGCTTCTCCTGCCGTCGTTCTTGTCCGAGCCGCTGCTGGGAGCTCGGCTCCGATGGACCCCCGAGCGGGTCTCCGTGGGCACGTCGTACCTGAGACAGGACAGTCGGATCCTGCGCTTCGAGAGGATCATCCGGCTGCCGGGCGATACCCTGTCCGTGGCCACCCTCGCGCCGCGCGAGACCATGGAGTCGGCGGCAGATGTCCGTCTGAGGCCCTTCGAGGCCCTCGACGCCACGCTCGCTCTCCTCACCGTGCGGGATCTCCTGCCGCCGGACGAAGCCGTGACCGACGCCCGCCTGCAGGACCTCATCCGGGCGGAGCGGTCCCGGCTGTCCGGAGTCGACCTCGGGTGGGAGACGAACCGCAATCTACGGACCCGCGTCGGCTTTCGCCCCCGGCTCTTCTCGTGGCTGCGGAGCGAAGGGCAATGGAGCTCGGTGTATGGATCCCACCGGAACGCGAATTTCCTGCTACGGGAAGCAGGTGTCTCCGACACGGTCCTCGCCCTGACTCGGAACGCCCGGGGGCAGAGGGATTGGCAGGCACTGTTCGCCTTGGACCCCGGCCTGTTCGCCACGGACCTGCTGGGTGAGCCGGCTCAGTCGGATGACCCCGACGTGGCACAGCTGCGAGCGATGATCACCGGCATACGTCCGGTCACGCTCAGCTACCAGCAAGGGGTGGTGTCCCGATTCCACCGGGACGCCGTCGATCCCGGGTGGGGGTATCAGCTCGGGTGGGGCACCCTGGAGGACTTCCGGGTCCTGGACGGGGACACCGCGGCAACTCTCACGGATCAGGGATCGTGGAGGATCGGATCCGGGCTCCGACTGCCAGGAGGGACCACGCTGGATCTGGCCTATGAGGAATCCGATGTCACCACCCTGGACACGCGGAGCGACCGCCGGACCACTCGGAAGCGGTGGCCGGACATCCGAGCCAGCCTCCCTTCCCTCTCCCCACCGTCCTGGATGGGCATCGAGCGGATCACCCTCACGTCGGGCCTGGTGAAGAACAGGCGGGAGACGGTCTTTGGCGGACGAGGACTCCAGCGTCGGGTCCAGGACGACCTGCAGATCCCCGTCAATCTCACCGTCACCTGGGGAGGAGCCATGGTCACGTCCTACCAGGGATCGTTCCGCGACGGGCAGGCTCGGGATCCCACGGGAGATACCGACCGCAAGCAGGAAGCGCATCGGGTCTCCCTCAGTGCCCAGGTCGTGCCTCCCGGCTTCCTGGCCAGGCGGTTCGACCGGCCGTTGGGCGTGGCCCTGCTGGGGTCCTATACCGCCGAGAGAGACTGCCGCACGACAGCTGGCGGGGACGAGTGCGTCCCCTTCGTCGACCAGATCCGGAGATCATTCAGCTTCCAGCTGAGCACCAGCCTGAGGGGATTCGAGGTCGGCCTTCGGACGAGCTACGACGGACGGCAGTCGTTCGTCGGCCAGAAGAACGCCCACTCCCAGTTCCAGCTGGGCCTCATCGGGCAACTGCAGTTCTCCGCCGGCATGCTCCCGGCGACGCCGTTTCGCTGAGTCCCTCCCCCCCAGCGTCCCGCCCTGGCATTCCCCGGGCCCGGCGTCGGGGCGATGCTCCCGACCATGTCGGAGTCGGAAGTCCGCGCGCTTCGCCGGGCGGCGATCCTCCTCCTGGTGGCGAGCAGCCTGCGGTGGGGATGGTCGCTGCGGAGCGGGTCTGATCCAGGGTCGGGGCCCGGGGTGCTCCCCCAGCTCCTCGACACGAGCCGCCACGCCCTGGAGGGGGAGCGCCTGCGAGCTCGGCCCCTGGGCGCGGACGAGAAGCTGGACCCCAACCGTGCCTCGGAGCTGGAGCTGGACCGCCTTCCCCGAGTGGGTCCCGCGGTGGCTCGAGCCATCGTCCGGCACCGGGAGGAGACGGGGGGATTCGGGAGTCCCGAGGACCTGCTGCGCGTTCGCGGCATAGGTCCTGCCACGCTGGAGCGCATCCGGCCACATCTGACCATGTCGGGCGGCGCCCTCAGAGGGCTTCGCGAGGTGGGGGAGGGGGCCGTGCGTGTGAACGTCAACCGGGCCGGAGAAGTGGATCTGCAGCGGCTGCCGGGCATCGGACCGGCCCTGGCGGCGAGGATTCTGGAGGAACGGAGGAAGAGCCCCTTCCGGGATGTCGAGGACCTGCAACGGGTGCGCGGGATCGGGCCAGCGACGGCCGACCGGCTGCGCGACCGCGTGGAATTCGACGGATAGTTTGCCAAGAAGTTGCAAAAAGTACCCCAAATGCACGCCGCGGCCGCGGCCGCGTATGCATACCGGAGGTGTGTTTTGATCGACCCTCATGCGCCCTCGCGGGAAGGATCGGCCTAGCCCGATGTCAGCCAAGGTCGCACAGGAAATCCGTCTCGGAGATCTCTTCGTTCGCGAAGGGCTCGTCACGGGGCCTCAACTGAAGGAAGCCTTGGCCGACGCCAGGTCTGGGGGTACACGCCTGGGCTATTCCCTGGTCAAGCTCGGGTTCGTGGCCGAGGAAGAGCTGACCCGGATGCTCGCCAAGCAGTACCGCGTGCCCGCGGTCGCGTTGGACAAGGTCACCGTCGACGACAAGATACTGAGACTCATCCCCGCGGACGTCGCGAATAAACATTTGGTTTTGCCTCTGCGGCGGGTGGGTCGGATGCTCACGGTGGCGATGACCAATCCCACCGACTTCTCGGCCATCGACGACCTGAAGTTCATCACCAAGCTCGACATCGAGCCGGTCATCGTCGGCGAATACACCCTTCGTACGCACCTGGAGAGGTATTACGGGGCGGTGGAGGAAGAGGCCATGGCCTCCCTCCTGGAGGTGTGGGGCGAGGAGGATGTCGAGGTCCTGGAGGATGATCACGACGACGTCTCGATGGCGGCCCTCCAGGCCGAGGTCGACTCGGCGCCGGTGGTGAAGTTCATCAATGGCCTGCTCACCGATGCCGTGCTCAGGGGAGTGTCGGACATCCACATCGAGCCGTACGAGAAAGAGGTGCGGATCCGGTACCGGATCGACGGGACGCTTCAGGAGATCATGAAGCCGCCCATGAAGATGAAGGCGGCGCTGACCTCCCGCATCAAGATTCTCGCGGATCTCAACATCGCCGAGCGGAGAGTGCCCCAGGACGGGCGCATCAAGCTCAAGCTGAAGAACAAGGTCGTGGACTTCCGTGTGTCCACGCTACCCGTGATCTTCGGCGAGAAGATCGTCCTGCGGATCCTGGACAAGGGCAACCTCAGCTTCGACCTGACCCAGTTCGGGTTCGAGCCCAAGGCGGAGCGCGATT
Source organism: Gemmatimonadota bacterium (assembly GCA_039589955.1). Lineage (GTDB taxonomy): Bacteria > Gemmatimonadota > Gemmatimonadetes > Longimicrobiales > Gaopeijiaceae > SZUA-318. Next base: position 17,646 of record JBDHGI010000061.1, read on the forward strand.
TCATGTGGGCCATTTCAAGGCCCTACGGGATGGTGCTCGTGACGGGGCCGACGGGTTCCGGGAAGACCACGACCCTCTATTCCGCGCTCTCCAAGGTCAACACCATCGAGACCAACATCATGACGGCGGAGGATCCGGTGGAGTACAACATCCACGGGATCAACCAGGTCCAGGTCCGCAACGAGATCGGCATGACCTTTGCCGCGGCCTTGAGGGCGTTTCTGCGGCAGGACCCGAACATCATGATGGTGGGTGAGGTCCGTGACCTGGAGACCGGCGGCATCGCCATCAAGGCAGCGCTCACCGGCCACCTGGTCCTGTCGACGCTTCACACGAACGACACACCCTCGACCATAACCCGACTCATCGACATGGGCCTGGAGTCGTTCAACGTGGCCTCGGCCCTCAACCTGGTCTCCGCTCAACGCCTCGCGCGGCGGATCTGTCCCAACTGCAAGACTGAGGCGACGTACGAGGACGAGTTCCTCGAATCTGCCGGCATTCCCCTGGACTGGATGTCGAAGAACACGCTGTACAAGGGAGAGGGCTGCGATCACTGCGACGGCACCGGCTACAAAGGGCGGTGCGGGTTCTACGAGGTCATGATCATGAGTCCGGGGCTTCGCAAGGCCATCATGCAGGAGGCCAGCACCGATGAGCTTCGGGAGCTGGCCATGTCGGAAGGCATGTTGACTCTGCGGGACGACGGGATGAAGAAGGTCGAACGGGGTGTCACGACCCTCGACGAGTTGGTCAAGGAAACCAGCGTGGCCCAATAGCCAGCGCACCGAGAACGAGGAACACTCGATGAGCCAGCCGGCAGCACAGTCAGCACCTCCACAACAGGAGCTGAGCCTTCGCGTTCTCCTGCAGGAGATGATCCAGCGGGGAGCATCGGACCTTCATCTCACCGTGGGCAACCCGGCCAAGATCAGGGTCGACGGGGATCTCCAGGATTCCAGGCTCACCCAGGTTCTCGCTCCCAAGGACACCCTGGGGCTGGCGTACTCGATCCTCACGGAGAACCAGAAGAAGCGCTTCGAGACCGAGGACGAGCTCGACTTCTCCTTCGGCGTCCAGAACCTGTCTCGCTTCCGTGGCAACGTGTACAAGCAGCGCGGCTGCGTCGCCATGGCCATCAGGCAGATTCCCTACGAGATCGTCTCCATAGAGAAGCTAGGGCTGCCTCCCGTGACCAACCAGCTCGCCGACCGGCCCCGGGGGCTCGTCCTGGTCACTGGTCCGACGGGCTCGGGGAAGTCCACGACGCTCGCGGCCATGGTGGACAAGGTCAACCGGGAGCGGTGGGGACACATCATCACCATCGAGGACCCCATCGAGTTCATCCACCGCCACCAGAACTGCATGATCAACCAGCGGGAGGTGGGGTCGGACACCCAGAGCTTCGCGGCCGCCTTGAAGTATGCGCTGCGGCAGGATCCCGATGTCATCCTCATCGGTGAGATGCGAGATCTCGAGACCATCGCCGCCGCGCTGACCATCGCCGAGACCGGTCACCTGGTGTTGGCCACACTTCACACCAACTCGGCGGCGGAGTCCATCAACCGGATCATCGATGCCTTCCCCGCGCATCAGCAGGCGCAGATCCGCGCACAGCTCGCATTCGTTCTCGAGGGCGTGATCACCCAGACGCTCCTCCCCAGGGCCAAGGGCCAGGGGAGGGTCGTTGCGTGCGAGGTCATGATGTGCACGCCGGCCATACGTGCCGTCATCCGTGATGAGAAGATCCACCAGATCTACTCCCTCATGCAGGCCGGCAAGAAGCACGGTATGCAGACCATGAACGATGCGCTGCAGATGCTCTACATGAGGGGCGAGGTCACCCTTGAAGAGGCCCTCAAGCGCTCCGGCGACCCATCGGAGCTTCTCAAGGCCGTGGGAGAGCCGGTTCCCGCCGGGATGCAGGCTTGATGTTCACCGATCAGAGCAGGTAAGAGGCCATGCCGACCTACGCGTTCAGTGCGAGACCCGCCACCGGCGGAGACATCCACACCGGCGAAATCGAGCTACCGACCAGAGACGACGTCCTCGCGTATCTGCACCGGCAGCGGATGATCCCCGTCGCCGTGCGGGAGAAGTCGCGGGAGTTCAACATCTCCTTCGGCACCGGCGTGTCCACCCGCGACGTCGTCATATTCACCCGGCAGTTCGCGACGATGATCAACTCGGGACTGCCCCTGGTGCAGAGCCTGGACATCCTCGCCGAGCAGACC
>JBDHGI010000062.1:0-19861 GCA_039589955.1 Gemmatimonadota bacterium
ACGAGACCCCGGCAGCGTACCGACGGGTGGCCCCGGAGCCGTGCCAGCTCCCCCGTCTCTGCCCGACTCCGACTCGCGGCCGTCCGTCGCGGTCCTTCCTCTGAGGGACATCGGGGGTGACCCGTCCAACGAGTACTTCTCCGAGGGCATGACCGACGACATCATCACTCACCTGGCGAAGGTCGGCGGCCTTCGGGTCATCAGCCGCACCTCGGTGATGTCGTACAAGGGGTCCGACAAGCCGCTCCGTCAGATCGCCGACGAGCTGGGGGCGACGGCGCTTCTCGAGGGGAGCGTCCGTCGCGCCGATGGCCAGGTGCGCATCGTCGCCCAGCTGGTGGATGCGCGCACCGACGCGTCGCTCTGGGCTGACACGTACGACCGGAGGCTGGAAGACGTGTTCGCCATCCAGAGCGAGGTCGCGCAGCACATCGCTGAAGCCCTCAGGGCCACGCTGTCCCCGACCACCCGGGAGCGGATCACCTCGAGGCCCACGGCGGACACCGTCGCCTACGAGCTCTACCTGCAGGGGCGGTTCCACTGGAACCGTCGCTCGGTCCCCGACCTCGAGCGCGCCATCACCTTCTTCGAGGCTGCCATCGCCCGGGATTCGGCATTCGCGCACGCGTGGGCCGGGCTCGCCGACAGCTACATGATGCTTCCGTTCTACAGTCCGGCGCCCCCCCGGGAGTGGATCCCCCGGGCCCGACAGGCTGCAGAGCACGCCCTCGGCCTGAACCCGGATCTCGCGGAGGCCCGGACGACGCTGGCCTACGCGCTGGCCCTCCACGACTGGGACTGGGAAGCGGCCGACCGGGAGTTCCGCCGCGCCCAGGAGCTCAGCCCCAGCTACTCGACGGCCTACAAGTGGCATAGCGACATCCTGTCCATCATGGGTCGCCCCGCAGAGGCGCTCGCAGCCGTGGAGCGGGCCCTGGCCCTCGACCCTCTCTCACCCAACGTCCGGACCATCCTGGGTCTCAAGCACTGGTACGCAGGGGACGTGGACGTGGCGATGGCCCACTTCGAGAGAGCACTCGAGTTGGATCCTCGATTCCCGCTCACCCTCGAGTACGTCTCGCAGATCTACTGGAACCGTGGGGACACCGCTCGGTTCTTCGCCGCCAGGGAGAAGCTCGACGACACCTTCGAGCGCGTGGGAGTGCCTGTGTCGGAGCTACGGGAGGTTTTCGCCGTCGGAGGACCCGAGGCTGTCCTGCGTCACCAGGTGAGCGCTCCGGATGCCGACCGGCTCCCGACTGAGAGGGCCCGCTGGCACACCTTGCTCGGGGACCTCGACGACGCCCTGGCCGATCTCGATCAAGCGTACGAGGAGCGGACGGTCTGGCTTCCCTTCATGACCGTCCACCCGGACCTGGCCCCCCTGCGGAGAGATCCCCGCTACCGGTCGCTGGTGAGACGGATCGGGCTCGAGTAGCGCCACGCAGCCGGGCGAGCCGACTCCCGGTCAGTGCACGTCGTGGCTGGCCTGCGGACTCATCCAGTTGGGGTTGGGAATCAGCGCTGTGAGCGCCCCACAGACGCCGAGCACGTAGCTCTCGAGCTGCCACGGGTGCAGGTCGGAGGTCCTGACCGTGCCCGCCACGGCGTTGACCAGCGGCCCCGCGACGGCCTTGCCGACGAACCGTCCCACATAGGCCCGCGTGGGACCGCTCTTCCCGTTCAGGCGGGACCTCAGGTGTGCGTCACGGTAGAACCGGTCGCACGTCCGCAGCATGACGTCCGCCGCAAGGGGGGGCAGCCTCCCGAACCGCCTCAGATGTTCCCGGATGCCGGCTTCGAACTCGCGCCGGGCCTCGTCCTCGATCCCCTGGCCTTCGGGCCTCGTGCCGTTCCCTTCCCCGTTCGTCCCCCACGCACCGCCTTCACCCGTGGCCAGCCACTGCAGATTCACGCCGAAGACCCGAGCGACCTGGACCAGATACTCCACCGGCGGCTCACGGTCGTGGTGGTAGTTCCGAACGGCTTCGTAGCTCACCTGGTAACCGCCGTCAGCCGTCAACTCTCGCCAGAAGTCGCGAAGCGTGCCGCAGTTGACGTGGCCCCGAACGTGTTCGAGCCGTTCCGCGATAGCGATTTCGGGGCCATTTCGGCGCTTGACCGTCTGCACGTTACCCTCCGTGATCGCAGAGGTACAGGCACGTGCGGCAGCAAGGCCGGGGGGGGAACACGTGCCGATGCGGGTTCCCAGAATGGGGCATGGACGGGGAAAATGCAAGATTGTGCTTCGCCGGTCCATGGAACGTTTGATTGACGTCATTTGACGTCTCTCCGAGGAACATCTGAAACGGCATCTTCAGACCACGGACGTACCGGCGGGGCAGGGCGGTCCGGAGGGGCCCCGGATCGCGAAGGGACGATCAGGCTCCCAGCCGTGCACGCATGTCGTCGGCCCTCTTCTGTATCGCGTCCGCCTCGGCCGCTCGACCCATGTCGCGCAGCCCTCTCGAGGTCCGTTTGGCGAGCGTAGACGATGGCGAGGTTGCTGATGGCGTTCGCGAGGTCGGGATGGTCTCCTTGGTAGACCTCCTCCTTGATAGCGAATGAGCGGAGAAGTGCCTGCTCGGCCTCGGATGTCTGCCGCGAACGAGCTCCATGACGAAGTACGGACGACCCTGCTCCGTAGCCCCGGCGTCTAGGACTTTCGCGATCGCCGGATGGTCGTTGAGCAGGTCGAGGCAACCCTCCACCAGGCGCTCCCACGAATAGGGCACGTACTCGATGTCCAGCGGGCTCTTCAGCCTGGCCTCCAGCGCGGCCAGGTCCGGCCGTCCCTCCGGGATCCCCTTCTTGCCCCGCCCGTCTGGCTCGATGGTGATGGTGGTGGAGACCGAAAGGACCTTCTTCGCGCGCCCCCTCGCTACCTGCAGGCCGTCGTCCGAGACGCCGATCCGTGACTGCTTGAGCCCCCCCTCTCCGATGACGCTGAAGAGCGCACCGAGGACACCCGACACCGGCCGCCCAGACAATCCGTCGATCTGGTCGAGGACGACCATGTCGTCGAACTGGAGCAGGCGGTACGAGATGTCCCGCTGGCTGGTGGCCTTGATCCTGGGCACAGCAGTCGTGTCGATGAACCCGAAGCTCGACGGCACGCCCGGACCGTCCGGCCACCAGGCCCGGACGTTCACCGCAAGCGACGGCTCCGTGCCCTCCCTGACCTCACGGATGACCCGGTCCTCGCGGTACTCGATCAGCACTCGCTGACGGTGCTCGAAGCCCAACCGAGCGGGCAGAGGTGCGTCAGCCGCGCTCACTTCGGCCACCTCGATGTAAGAAGAGAACCAGTCGCCAGGGTCGACGTACAACGGCTTGCCCTCCGGATCCCGCTGCTTCGCCCATCGAGCCAACCGGAGGAGGAGCTCGCTCGTGAACCGCCCCCGGTTCGTGGTCGCCAGGATCTCGAAGTCGCCGTGCATCCGCATGGCCCGCACCAGCTCATCTCTCGGCACGCGACGCACCGGGCACGCCTGCGGAGCCCCCGCCTCCGGAACGCACAAAACGCACAAGAGGAGGATGGCCGCGACGAGTGACGGACCGACCCGACCTGCCGTGGCGCACCCTGCGATCCCTGAGAGCCGCCGGACGATCATCGCACACGGATACGGCAGCGCATCGAGCCGTGTCAACATTGTCGGGTCCCGTCGGTATCGTTGAAGTTTCGCCCGACAGGGCATACGATCCTCGGACTCGCCGCTTCCACACTCCTCGGAGGCACGTCAATTGGGCGGAATCCCAAGGTCGGTCGGCACGACCATTCCCCGCGGACCGTCCCGTCGTGCTTTTCTGTGGGCCGCGGCCCTGGCGAGTGGATCGGCGTTGCTTCGTCCCGGCCGGCTCCTGGGCCAGGTGGTACCTCCCTACCCGTACGTGGACGGACTGTGCGCGCTGCCTGGGGACCCTCTGGACGTCGGGCGCTCCGGACTGTCCGCCTTCATCCTGGACGTGTCCTCGGTGGCGCCGGTCAGGACCGACGACGGGACCATCCGGTACTACCGCTCCTTCGAGGCGTCGGCCGGGTCCCTGGTCGCGACCCGTCGGCGATTGCGTGCCGGCGAGATCCCGGGCGCATTCCAGGCCACCCGCGGCTCCGAGGTGCTGGAGGCCTACCGGCAAGGACGCACCGCGCTGTTCTTCCAGCTCCAGGGAGCCCAACCGCTGGAGGGCGAGCTCTGGCGCCTGGATCTCTTCCATGAGCTGGGCCTGCGCATCCTCCAGCTCACCCATCACAACGCCAATCCCTTCGCCGGCGGCGCGCTGGACAGGGAGCCAACCGGGCTCACCCCTCTGGGCCATGACCTCCTGGCCCGGATGAACGAGCTGAGCATCGTTCCCGACGTGTCTCACGCCTCCGACGCCACCGCGCTGGACGTGACACGTCTCAGCACCTCACCGGTGATCCTCTCCCACGGTGCCGCCCGCGCCCTGGTGCCCAACGCGCGGTGCGCGCCCGACGAGGTGATCCGCGCCGTGGCCGACACCGGCGGCGTCATGGGTGTCTTCATGATGAGCTTCTGGCTCACACGGGACCCGGTGCCCACCGTCGACCATCTCATAGCGCAGCTCCGGCACGTCGCCGACGTGGGCGGCATGGAGTCCGTGGCCATCGCCAACGACTACCCTGTGTCGGGGGAGGCCCACCTCAGGTCACTGGACAACGACAACGCCGAGGGGGTCAAGGCGTACCATCCCTGGTGGGAGTCCATCGCACGCGAGGGGATCCCCGGATTCGACGCAGATGACCTGCCGAAGCACGTGGTCATCCCCGAGCTCAACGACGTCAGGAGGATGTACCTCATCGACGACGCCCTCGCCGGGGCGGGCTTCTCCTCCACGGACCGGGAGCGGATCATGGGAGGGAACTGGATCCGTGTCCTGGAGGAGGTCCTGGGGTAGAGCGGAGCCATCGGATGAAGAAAGGCCACAGGTGGACCCTGGGACTCGTCCTCGTAGGCGCGGGGGCGCTTGCGATTCTCCACGGGGCACGCACGCCCTCCCTGAGCCGGGACTGGGACGAGGACGTCCGTGTGCTCGCCGGCGTCGACCTGATGGGCACCGGAGAGGTGCGCCTCACGAACGTCCGGGACTGGCGGTACACTCGGGAGTCCATCGTCTCGCGGGCCTACTTCGATGCGCTCCTCGATCCGGCCGACATCGTGGACGTCTGGATGTACGAGCAGCAGCTGGACGACATCGGACTCGTCGCCCACACCTTCGTGGTCTTCGAGTTCGACGAGAGCTATGGAGATGCTCGATACCTGGGCGTGTCCGTCGAAACCCGCCGTGAGTCCGACGAGGAGTATTCCCTGTTGGGGGGGATGCTCCGAGCGTTCGAGGTGACCCACATCTGGGCGACGGAGCGGGATCTCGTCACCCGACGGGTCCAATACCTGGACTACCCCCTCACGCGATACCGCTTGCAGATCCCCGAGGAGTACCGCGAGCGGATCTTCGTGAAGCTCGCCCTGGAGACCCACGAGCTGGCGAGTGAGCCACGCTGGTACAACACGGCCCTCAACAACTGTACGAGCTCCCTCATCCAGTACGTGAACGAGAGCGAGCCCGATGCCATCCCCCTGCACTACTCCTACGTGCTCACGGGCAAGGTGGACGACTACCTCCGGAAGCTCGGCTACCTGGATCCCGAGTACTCGCTGGCCATCACTCGAGACTACCTGGCCACGGACGAGCTGCGGTAGCCGGGATCGCCTAGGTGTCCACGAGGCGCGACATGCTCATGCCTATCGGACAGTCGAGAGCACACCCTCCACTCCGGGATCCGGACGTACCCGGACCGTGCCCTCGTCCGTCTGCCCGTGGGCGGTCACCCGGATCCTGTACGTCCCGACGCCCACCGGATCTCCCTGCGGTCGCCGGTTGGCGAAGAACCCCGGGAGCTGCCCGCCGAACTGCTCACGGGCACGCGCCATCTGGCGCTCGAACTGCGCGACCTGGTCGGACGTCGGTCCCCAGCGCAGGTCCCACATGAGTCGGTTCACGCCCGCATGACCATCGATCCGGATCTCCACGGAGCGTGTACCGTCCATGGTCGAGATCTCGACGTCGGCGGTGCCGTCCGCGCCGAGCCAGAAGCTGATGGACGCGCGATTCTCCAGCTCGTTCGGTGAGTTGCCCGGAGGCTGCTGCTCGATGGTGAGCGGATTCCGACCCATGAAGAGCTTGTGACCCCGGGTGGCGCCCCGGCTGATCCCCTGCCAGAGAGTGGCCGTCTTCTGCTCGAAGACGTGCACGTCCGTCCGTTGGACCGCCGCGGACAGCTGCTGCAGTGGCGTGACGTCGTCCAGGATCCAGATGCTCCGCCCGTGGGTCGCGGCGATGACGTCTCCCTCGCGAGGATGGATGACGAGGTCGTGCACGGCCACTGTGGGCAGGCCTGTGCCCAGCTCACCCCAGGTGCCACCACCGTCCGCCGAGAAGAAGGCCGAGAACTCCGAACCCGCGTACAGCAGGTCGGGGTTCCGGGGGTCCTCGCGCACGACGTAGATCGGGTGCCCATCCGGGAGTCCCTCGGAGATCCGGGTCCACGTGGCGCCGTAGTCCGTGGTCTTGAAGATCCAGGGCCTGAACTCGTCGGAGCGGTGACCGTCCTTGGACACGTAGGCGGTACCGGCGTCGAAGTGCGACGCCTCCACGCGGCTCACCCACAGGCCGCGGACATCGCGCGGCAGATTGGCGCCCACGTCCGTCCAGGTCCGGCCATCGTCACGGGTGACGTGCACCCGGCCGTCGTCGGTCCCCGCCCAGATCACGCCGGGCCGAACGGGTGACTCGGCGACGGTGATGAGCGTCGCGTGCGTCTCGGCCTGGGTGACATCGCGGGTCAGACCCCCACTCTCCGGATTGACGAACGCGGTGTCCGCCGTGGAGAGGTCGGGGCTGATGATCTCCCAGGTGTCGCCGCGATCGTGGGAGCGGAACAGGTAGTTCCCGCCGAACAGCACGGTACGCGAGTCGTGAGGGGACAGACGCAGCGCAGCGGACCAGTTGAACCGGAAGTGCTCCCGCGGCAGCTGCGCCCCGCCCCCACCGAAGCCTCCGAACCCTGGGCCGCCCGCCGCCGGGGCCGGCGGCTTCCAATCCGGCAGGACGTTATCGAGGTTGAGGACGGTGGCCGGCGTGGGCCGTATGCTCTTGCCCTGCTGACGGTAGACCGCGTCCAGCCTCCGGATGTTGCCGCCCTGGGCCTCGGTGTAGACCGTGCGCCAGTCGTTGGGATCCACCGTCGTGTGGAATCCGTCTCCGGAATGGAACTTGAACCAGTGGTCGTTCAGGACGCCGTTCCAGTCGCGGCTGTTCGAGGGACCGCCCCAGTTTCCGTTGTCCTGCAAGCCGCCGTAGACCCAATAGGGATCGCGGTTGTCCGCGGTGACCGCGTAGAACTGGCCGATGTCCATGTTGTCGAACATCACGAAATGGTGGCCCTGGTCGAAGGTCACGTACGAACCCTTGTCGTTGCCCACGTAGAGCTGCTCGGGATCGTCCGGGTTGATCCAGAGGGCGTGGAAGTCGCCGCTGATCCCCTCGAAGGACCGGTCGAAGGTGCGGCCGCCGTCCTCGGATACCTGGGCCGAGCCGGCCAGAACGTACACACGCTGGTCGTTCTGCGGGTCCATCCAGATGTGCGAGTAGTAGAAGGGGCGGTTGTTGTACCGGTTGACGTGGCTCCAGCTCGCTCCGCCGTCCTCCGACCGATAGATCCCCGTGCCGAGGCGGCTCATGTCGTCGTACTCGGGATCGCCCTCGTCGGGCTGGAAGCCGTGCTCGACAATGGCCATCACGATCTCGGGATTCGCGCGGTAGACGGCGAGACCGATCTTTCCCGTCTCTCCCTCGGGAAGACCGTCGGTGAGCTTCGTCCAGGACGCGCCGCCGTCCGTCGACTTGAAGATCCCGCCGTTCGGTCCTCCGCTCAGGAATCGGTGCGGCATGCGGATACGCTCCCAGAAGGCCGCGTACAGCACGTCGGGATCGTTCGGGTCCATCTTCAGATCCGAGGCCCCCGTCCTCCCGTCGTCGGGGAGCCCGCCCGTGAGGCGGGTCCAGGTCTCGCCACCGTCCGTCGTCTTGTAGATCCCCTTCTCGCCGGCGTGTCCCCACAGGTGGCCCTGGGACGCCACGTAGACGATGTCGGGGTCCGTGGGGTGGGTGATGACCTCGCTGATGTGGTGGGTGTCACGGAGCCCCACGTTGGTGAACGTCCGACCACCGTCCGTGGACTTGTACACGCCGTCCCCCCAGCCCACGGAGTTGCGCGTGCACGACTCGCCGGTCCCGATCCACAGGATGTCCGGGTCCGGCTGGAAGATGGCGATGTCGCCGATGTTGCCCGACCCGTAGCGCTCGAAGATCGGCTCCCAGGTCGTGCCCGCGTTGTCCGACCTCCAGGCGCCACCGGACGCGGAGCCCACGATAACGCGGGCGAAGTTCCCCTCGACGGCCTCGATGTCGGTGACCCGCCCGGCCATGTTGGCCGGCCCGATATTCCTCCACCGGAGGTCTGCCGTCAGCTGATCGGGCGACTGTGCCGCAAGCGGAGCGAAGACGGCGAGGACGCACGCCGCCGAGGCGAGGAATGGCCGGATGTACGCGGACATGATTGACTCCGAATTCTCGAGGGTGCCCAGCCCAAGGAGGGCGACTCACTGGAGACTCCGGTGCGAGGAGACGTCCCGCAAGTCCAACGCGTGCGACAGCCAACCGGCGCGCGTCACGAGCTTCTCGCCGGATCCGGGCACTCTTTGCCGGATCGGCGGATGGCACCGCACGACAGCGGCGCCTCCTCGGTTGGCGCAGGAGTTGCTGACACCGCGGTATACGATCGAACACGAACCCTCGGAGAGAACCATGCGACATCGGCTCCAGCGCCCTAAGGCGACCCTCCCGCTCGTCCTCTCGCTCGCCATCGGCGGTTGCGCGACCCTCCAGGGGCTCACCGCGCTCCGACACGTGGACTTCCGGCTCGTGGGAGCCGACGGAACCCGGCTCGCCGGCATCGACGTGACCCAGGTCCGGAGCTACGACGACGTGGGAGCGGCGGACGTGGTGCGTCTGGGGGCCGCGCTGAGTCAGGGTCGACTCCCGGTCGAGACGGTGCTGCGAGTCCGCGCGGACAACCCGGTGGACAACGTGGAGGCGCGTCTGGTCCGCATGGACTGGACCCTCCTGCTCGACCGGCATGAGACCGTGCGCGGAGTCGTGGACCGCGAGGTGCGCATCCCAGCCGGCGAGTCGGTGGACGTGCCGGTCCGCGTCGAGCTGGATCTCCTCGACTTCTTCAACGAGCAGCTCCCGACGCTGGTGGACCTGGCCGTGGCGCTCTCGGGATCCGGTGACAAGCAGCGGGTCGAGCTCGAGGCGGTGCCCACCATCGAGACGCGACTGGGCTCGATCCGCTATCCAGAGCCCATCCGCATGGGCTTCGACGTGGGAGGCTAGCACCGGGGAGCCGCTCCCCCCCGGACGGCCTGGCGAGGGGCCTGAGCGCGGGCCACAATGCTCTTCACTGTCCCCACCCGCGCTCTCCGACCCCGCACAGGTACTTGACCATGAGACGGACGCCTGCCGTCGCCATCCCCGCGCTCCTCTTCTTCGCGCTTCCCTTGCACGCGCAGACCGGGTCCGACGCCTGGTCCAGCCACGTGTTCGAAGCCCTCGCATTCCGGAGCATCGGGCCGAGCCTCACCACGGGCCGAATCGCCGACCTGGAGGTCGATCCGAACGACCCCAGCACCTGGTACCTGGCGGCCGGCTCGGGCGGTCTGTGGAAGACGGTCAACCGGGGCAACACCTGGACGCCCATCTTCGACGACCACCCGGCGTACTCCCTCGCAGCCGTGGTGGTCGACCCTCGGGACTCGGACGTCGTCTGGCTCGGAACCGGTGAGAACGCCAACACAAGGAGCGCCTCGTACGGAGACGGGGTCTACAAGTCCACGGACGGGGGCGAGAGCTGGGAGCGGGTGGGGTTGGAGCGCTCCGAGCACATCCAGAAGATCCTCCTCGACCCACGGGATCCGGACGTGGTCTACGTCGCGGCCCAGGGTCCGCTGTGGGCACCGGGGGGCGAGCGCGGGCTTTACAAAACCACCGATGGAGGCCGTACCTGGACGCGAGTGCTCCACGTGAGCGACGACACGGGCATCACCGACGTGGTGCTGCATCCGAACGACCCGGACGTCGTCTACGCCGCGGCCTACCAGCGCCGACGCGCGGTCGGCCAGACCATCGGAGGCGGCCCCGAAGCGGGCATCTTCAAGTCCTCCGACGGGGGCGCGACCTGGAAGAGGCTCACCGATGGACTGCCCACCGCCGACATGGGCCGCATCGCCCTCGGCGTGGACAGGCGGATCCCCGACCGGGTCTACGCCCTGGTCGTGGCCCGGGGTGACCACGGCGGCTTCTTCCGATCCGACGACGCCGGCGAGAGCTGGACCCGCACCAGCGAGTATTCCGGGGGCGACCCCCAGTACTACGGGGAGATCTTCGTCGATCCCCATCGGCCAGAGACCATCTGGAACATCGAGGTCCGGATCCACCGGAGCACCGACGGCGGACACACCTTCGAGCCCCTCGACCTGCCCATCCACGTGGATCACCACGAGATCGTGTTCGACGAAGCCGATCCCGAGCACATGTGGATCGGCAACGACGGGGGCCTCTACGAAACCTGGGACGGAGGCGACACGTGGCGTCACTTCACGAATCTGCCTCTCTCCCAGTTCTACCGCGTGTCGGCCGACGACGCCCGCCCCTTCTACAACGTCTGCGGCGGGACCCAGGACAACGGAACCCACTGTGGCCCGGCGCGCACCGCGAGCTCCGTGGGCATCCGGACGAGCGACTGGATCAGGGTGGGCGGCGGTGACGGCTTCCAGGCGTACTACCACCCGGAGCTCCCCCACATCGTCTACCGTCAGTCACAGAACGGCAACCTGGGCCGCCTGGACCTGACCACCGGCGAGAGCACCGACATCCGACCTCTCCGTCCGGATCCGGAGGCGGATCCGGCTAACGAGCCGGACAGGGGTCGCTGGCACTGGGACAGCCCGCTCCTCGTGAGCCCGCACGAACCCGACCGCCTCTACTTCGCGGGCGATCGCCTCTTCCGGAGCGAGGACCGGGGAGACACGTGGACGGCGGTGAGCCCCGACCTCACCCGGCAGTGGGACCGCGACACGATCCCCATCATGGGCCGGGTGTGGGACGCCGACGCCGTGGCGCTCCACCTCTACACCACCGACCTCAGCGTCATCACGGCGCTGGACGAGTCGCCGCTCCTCGACGGGCTGCTGTACGTCGGCACCGACGACGGTCTCGTCCAGGTCTCGGAGGACGGCGGAGGGTCCTGGCGGGCCGTCGACGGGATTCCCGGCCTTCCGGAGCACAGCTACGTGACGGACGTGTTCGCGTCGCGCCGCGAAGCCGACGTGGTGTTCGCGACCTTCAACAACTGGCAAAGGGGTGATTTCCGTCCCTGGATCCTGAAGAGCGAGGACCGGGGACGCACATGGACCTCCATCTCCGGAGACCTCCCGGCCCGGTCGGGGGTCTGGTCGGTGGTGCAGGACCACGTCAATCCGGACCTCCTCTTCGCCGGGCTGGAGCTCGGCGTCTGGTTCACCGTCGATGGCGGCCGGCGCTGGACGCAGCTACGCGGTGGCATCCCGTCCATCCAGGCTCGCGACCTCCACGTCCAGCGTCGGGAGGACGACCTCCTGGTCGGGACGTTCGGACGAGGTGCCTATATCCTCGATGACTACGGCCCCCTCCGGACCGTGTCGGCCGAGGTCATGGCCACCGACGCCTGGCTGTTCCCGGCCCGTCCGGCGTACCTGTACGGCGAGCGAGGCTACGTCGCCGCCGCGTGGGGGAACGAGACCACGCCCAATCCACCGTTCGGCGCCCGGCTGACGTACCACGTGGGGGAGGCTCTGGCCATGGACACCACGCTGGCGCTGGTCGTCACCGACGGGGCGGGAGAGCGGGTGCGACACGTGGAGCTCCCCCCGGGTGGGGGGCTCCGGAGGATCGCCTGGGACCTGCGACGAGATCCGCCCCTGCCCGTGGAGGGAGAGGGAGCGTCACGCCGGCGACCGCGCCGGGGCGAGCTCGTGGAGCCCGGACGCTACACGGTGACCTTGGCCCGCACGAGCGGGACGGAGGTCGTCGCCCTGACACCGCCCCAGGAGGTACGGGTCGTTCGAGTCACGCCGTGATGACGCCCCGGCGGGGGCGGGCGCGACGTGTAGCGCCGACTGAGGCACGCGCGTAGCGCCTGCCGAGGCGCTCCGCCGCTCCCGCGCCTCAGTCGACCTTGGCGACCAGCGCCACCTGGTTCTTCCCGAAGTGCTTGGCGCACTTGGGGCAGGTCGCGTAGTAGAAGTACACCTTCTTCATCTCCCGGCCTTGCTCCCGTACGTAGTCGCCCATTTGGCGAACCCAGGTGCGAGCGTCCCGATACGGACCTTCGAACACCTTCGTGAGGAAGGTGCCCGACAGCCGCTCGATCTCCGCGCCCGGCACGTCGCCCTCGATGGCCGTGTACAGGTCCGATCCCCAAGCCGAGTGTTCGTCGCTGAGCCAGAACGGCTTCTCGGGATACGCCTCCGCGGCCTCGATGGCCTCGTGGTCGCGCGCCACCACGGAGCCGAAGTTCAGGGGAATGTGAAGGAAGGCGCGGATATGGTCCTTCAAGAAGGGCCTGTCCTGCCAGGTCAGCTCCTGCTCGTCCCACAGGGCCACGTCGAGGGGAGCACAGCAGCCGGTCTCGGAGTTGTCGTAGGTGGTCTCGGCGAGCTTCATGGTCGGCCTCCATCCGGCGAAGCGTCGGCGCACGACGCGGATCGGCCAGCAACCACCCGCCCTTCACCCCTGTAGTAAGGAACACCGGGAGGGATCTTTCAAGGGTCGGCGTCGGCCGGGGTGGCCCCTCCGGGAGGTGACGGGCGGTTCGGATGTATGTCTATTCAAATGCCCGCTCATGAATCTCGACCGCACGACACTCCCGGGAGCACCCACAGTGGCGAAGAAGAAGGTAGTCCTGGCCTACAGCGGCGGCCTCGACACCGCCTGCATCCTCAAGTTCCTCCTGGAGAAGGGATACGACGTCGTGGCCTATGTGGCCGACGTGGGCCAGCAGGAGGACTTCCAGGAGATCGCGGAGCGCGCCCGGGCCACCGGAGCGAGCAAGGTGTACGTGGAGGACCTGAAACGGGCCTTCGTGACCGAGTTCATCTACCCCGCCATCGCCGGAAACGCGGTGTACGAGAATCGATACCTCCTGGGGACGTCGCTGGCCCGCCCGGTGATCGCCCGCCGCCAGGTGGAGATCGCCCTCAAGGAGAAGGCGCAGGCGGTGGCTCACGGCGCCACTGGCAAGGGAAACGACCAGGTCCGCTTCGAACTGGCCTTCGCCGCTCTGGGACCCCAGCTGGAGGTCATCTCTCCGTGGAAGGACGCGGAGTTCCTCGCGCGGTTCCAGGGGCGCACGGACCTGCTGGCCTACGCCAAGGAACACGGCATCCCCGTGGAGGCCACCGCGGAGAAGCCGTACTCCTCGGACGAGAACCTCATGCACCGCTCCTACGAGGCCGGCATGTTGGAGGACCCCACGGTGGCCCCCGGTGGGGACATGTTCAAGCTCACCAGGGCGCTGGAGGACACACCGGACGAGCCCACCGAGCTGGTCATCCACTTCCACGACTCGGTGCCCGTCCAGGTCGTGAACGAGAGGGCCGGGATCGTGCACACCGATCCCGTGGATCTCTTCCTCTACCTCAACGAGGTGGGGGGACTCCACGGCGTAGGGCGGGTGGACATGGTGGAGAACCGCTTCGTCGGCATCAAGTCCAGAGGAGTGTACGAGACCCCCGGAGGGACGGTGCTCCACGAGGCGCTGCGCGACCTGGAGGGCATCGCCATGGACCGCGAGGTGCTGCGCCTCCGGGACATGCTGTCCCCGCGCTTCGCCGAGATCATCTACAACGGCTTCTGGTTCTCACCGGAGATGGACTTCATCGAGGCCGCATTCAGCCAGTCCGAGAAGCTCATCACCGGCGAGGTGTTCCTCCAGCTCTTCAAGGGCAACGTCATCGTCCGGGGCCGTCACTCCACCAGCTCCCTCTACGACCAGGAGCTGTCGTCCATGGACGTGGCAGGCGGCTACGACCAGGAGGACGCTCGAGGCTTCATCCGCATCAACGGGCTACGTCTGCGCGCCCACAAGCTCATCGTCGAGTGGGCCGAGGAGCACGAATAGGCTTCTTGCTCCTCGCCGGTCGCGGGTGCGCCGGGCTCGGTGGCGTCACGCCGTCGCCATCCCTCTAGCCCACCATGGGCCGCCACGTGGGTGAGCGACCGGGGCACTCACTCCGGGCCGATACCGGCTGGTTCCGGAGCTGGGCCGGCGCCCAGGCGACCCGCAGGTTGCGGAGGTCGCCTCCGACGACCTGGATGCGCTCCATCCTCGTCTCCCCCATCCCCCTGGCGTGGGCCATGCCGAGCTGGACCACGTCCTCGGGGTGGTGGCTCATGATCCACGCGGCGACGGTATCGGCGGCCACCAGATCGGTGCTCGCCAGAATCAGATAAGAGCCCAGGCGACTCCGCATGTTCACGGTGCGGCCCCCGTGGGAGAGGTTGGGGCCGTTGCCCTCCACGCCGAAGGAGAAGTCGATGACGGCGAGGTCCGGCTGCACGCCTCGGGCGATGTCGAGGTAGATCGCGGCGATGGCCGCGGGGCTGCCGTGATCGAACCTCACGCCGCGGTCCGGGATGTTGTTGGGCAGATCTCCGTAGCGCCACAGCGGCGCGATGCCGACGAAGTTCTTCAGAGACAGGGTGAGCTGGGCCCACGAGTGGGTCTTGGCCACGGGCACGGAGATCACCCGATCCGCCTCGGCCACGAGGCTCGATACGGAGATCGGCCCCAGATAGGTGCTGGAGGGCACCTCGATCCATTCGGGCGAATCCACCTCCAACGAGGCGACGCGCACGGGGCGACCGTACTCCGTGGTCAGGCGCGCCACTTCGCCGGCCAGATTCGCAGATCCGTCCAGGGTGACGGCGCTCTCCCAGGGGAGCTCCGGTGCGTGGGACCCGTCGCCGATGGTGACCTCCCGGGCTCCCGCCTGAAGGCACGCCTCGGCCACCGCCACCAGGATCTCGGGCTTGGCGCACTCGCCCGCCGCGAAGACGTTGCCCTGAGGCGCCCACGGCAGGCTGACCATGTTCGGCTTGATGAAGACGCTCTCGCCTTCATGCACCACCGTCCCGATGCCGCCCAGATCGTCCAGCACCTGCCGCGTCATGGATGCCAGGTGCGTGCCCGTGACGGCGAACACCGACGCCGTGGGGTCGACGACGTCCGGCGGGTCCGGGAAGTCGGGTGGCTCCGGTCCCGCAGGGTCCGTAGGTGTGGATCCACACGCGCCCGCCGTGGCGGCGGCGCCGACGGCCAGGGTCGACGCGCGCAGGAAGTCTCGTCGGCTGAGCCGGTGCCGCTCCACGCGACCATCAGGGGGGTCGGTCATGTCTGCCTCCACGGCGGGCGCTCGGGTTCGTTGGTCCACCAGCGTGCACGGCAGAGGCGCGAACGGCTGACGCAAGCCCCATGGCCGTTCGCGCGCGCACGTCCTTCCTGACTGTATACGCCCGAAAGGGACGGTGGCTACCGGATCTGCCGCCAGCCCCAACGAGCGCCTACGGTTGCCGGACCAGTACCAGCTCCAGCGTCGCCGGCTCGGACCCGGAGCCGAAGTCGTGATCCACGCTACCCTCCAGCGTCATCTCATCGTCCACGAGCTGGAAGACGAGGGTCACATCCCGGGTCAAGAACTCATCGCCCTCGACGGTAAACTCCGAGGTGTGCTCGCTCCCGTTGACGACGGACGTGAAGCGACTGTCCGGCTCGACGATGAACGTGAACGTCACCCCCTGGGCGATCATGTCTACCACCTGGGTGGGGTCCGCCACCCTGGAGTAGCGATACTCGGTCGCCTCCCACTCCCCGACGAGGTCACCGATCAGCGTCCCTGCCTTCTTGAGTCGCATTGACGCGAACAACCGGGCCGGGTCTCCCTCGCCGTCGCCGTCGAAGTCGGTCGTCGTATCGTCGGTGTCGAACCAGAACGTGGGCCCGAACCGACCCGCGATGAGCGTCGCCGGCGATTCCTCATAGGGATTCACGAACACCTGCCCGTCCACCACCTCCATCGTCCCGGACGTGTTCTCGAACACGGTCCCCGATTCCCACCAAACGATGGAGAACCGACCGTCCGCCGCCACGGTGAGCCTCGTTCTGACGCCCATGGCGGTCATGTCCTGGACTTGACCTGGACGGTCGAGGTTGGTGTACACCCAGGACCGGGCATCCCAGGTGCCCTCCAGGTCGGAGGGGGCCAGGTCGCTGCCGGTCGTCAGGATCCGAACGCCGCCGTTGTCCCAAGCGTAGGTGTCGAGGTCGGGCTGTCGCACGCAGACTCGCGGATGGAAGTTCCGAGTGGGTCGCCAGAGGAAGTTGCTGATGCGGTCCGGTGGGGCACCCGACCCCTCACCGTTGTCCACAACCCGCCACACGAAGACCGTACCCACATTCACGTCGGGCCGGTTCGATCGTGTCACTGGGCCCGAAAGCCAAGCCTCGTTCCCCCGGGCCACGAGGCACCGCACCTCGATGTGCATGTCGAGCTCGGTGCTGGGGAAGTGGACCTCCGCCTGCCCCGAAACGCGGCCGTCCACGCCGAGACTGGCGACGAGGCCGTAGATCTCCTGTGGCAGCCCCTCGATGTCCTCGCGGACGACCGAGCCCCCGCCGACCACCTCGAGGACGGGGGGCGCACCGACCACGGCGAGCTCAGGGACCGGGGGGGAAGCGGAGACGGCCGGTTCGGGACCGACGACATCGGCGGGCGGGCTTTCGCAGGCGATGAAGCCCAGGAAGAGCAAGACGGTGAGCGCACCTGGCTTGGAGTCCATGGGTCCCTCCTTGGTCTCGGAAGAGGGCCATCAGGTCCCGCAGGTCAGGTGCCGGTGGGCAGGGAGCCGACAGGTGACACGGTGGGCCTCGACGGCCCGATCTTCTCCCTGGCAGGACCAGTAGTCTAGCAGCAGGGCCTACCCGGCTCCACCCTCACTCCCGGCTCCACCCTCAATGCGCCGTCGTGACCTTGTACTGATCGCGGGAACGCGCCTAAGGCGCTCCCACGGGCCCGGCCATCGAAGCCCTCGTGAGGGAAGAGACTCGCGCGACGAGCGGTGGCGGTCGCATAATCCTCCTTCCCGCACCTTCCGGTCCCTCCATCACCTCCTGCCCGAGATCCCATGGCGCGCGCACACGGCTTCGGCCCGCTCCCCCGACTCTCACGCTTGATTCCGGGGATGTTGGCCCTCCTCCTCGCACCCTCGGTCCTCTCCGCCCAGACCTCGGAGGTCTACGACGTCGTCATCGCCAATGGCCGCGTGATGGACCCGGAGACCGGGTTGGACGGGATCCGTCACGTCGGAATCCGAGGGCAGATGGTCGCCGCCATCTCCGAGACTCCGCTTGAGGGTCGAACCGTGGTGGACGCCACGGACCTGGTGGTGGCGCCCGGCTTCGTGGACCTCCACGCCCACGGACAGAGCGCTCGGGCCAACGAGTTCCAGGCAATGGACGGGGTCACGACGGCCCTCGAGCTGGAGAGCGGGGTCCCGGACCTGGATGCCTATCTGGCCATGCGGTCCGGAGACGCCGTGCTGAATTTCGGGGCCAGCATCGGTCACGGCGCGGCCCGCACGTGGGTCATGCCGCGGTACGCCGCCGAGGTGGAGGCGGCCCTGGAGGAGGCGCGGACCTCGGGGCAGGAGAGCCCGGAGACCTGGATGAGGCTGTACAACGCCACGGCCGCAGGCCGGTACGAGGCCCTGGATCCGTCGGAGTACGCGGCTCTCTGGAACCGGCTCGAGGCGGGCCTGGAGGCCGGAGCGCTCGGAGTCGGGATGCCCCATCAGTATTACCCCGGCGTCACCTACGACGAGATCTTCCGACTCTTCGAGTTCGCGGCGGAGGAGGGCGTGCCCATCTACACCCACGTCCGCTCCATGGGCGTCTCCGCCATGCAGGAGGTGGTGGCCAACGCCGTCGCCACCGGAGCGTCGCTCCACATCGTCCACATGAACAGCTCCAGCCTGTGGGATTGGAGGACCAACCTGGACCTGATCCTGGGCGCCCAGGAGCGGGGGGCGGACGTCACCACCGAGGCCTACCCCTACACCGCCGCTTCCACCGCCATCCAGTCCGCAATCTTCGACGAGGGATGGCAGGAGAGGCTCCGGATCTCCTACGGCGATCTCCAATGGCAGAACACGGGAGAGCGCCTCACCGAGGCGACGTTCGAGCAGTACCGAGAGGAAGGCGGGATCGTCATCATCCACATGATGCAGCCCGAGTGGATCCGGGGCATCTTGGCCGATCCGCGCGTCATGGTGGCGTCCGACGGGATGCCCTACGCCCCGGGTGCCCACCCCCGGAGCGCCGGGACCTTCGCCCGCTTCCTGGGCCGGTACGTCCGGGAGCAGGAGGTCCTTCCCCTCATGGACGCCCTTCGCAAGATCACGCTCATGCCCGCCCAGAGGCTGGAGAGTGTGGCGCCCCAGATGAAGCGGAAGGGGCGCATCCAGATCGGGAGCGACGCCGACGTCACGGTCTTCGATCCCGCCCGCATCCTGGACACGGCCACCTTCGAGGGCGAGCTCACCTACTCGACGGGCGTGGAGTTCGTGCTGGTGAACGGAGTGTTCGTCGTGAGGGACGGCAGCCTGGTGGAAGGCGTCCGACCCGGACAGCCGATCCTCGGGCGTAAGGTGGTGTTCTAGCCGTCGAGCCGGCCGTACCCGCACCGGCCCTCAGGGGTCGCGTCCTCCGGGATCAGGCTGTGGGTCAGAGGACGTCGGGGTTCGGCGGAAAGAAGTCGGCCGTCAGCGTCCGTGGCGGCGTGGCCAGGGCGGCCTGACCGAACAGATACCGAAATATACGAGGGCAGAATCCGACGCCCGTGTCGGGCGCGAGACGCCCGGGGAAGCCGTTTCAGGAACGAGAGGGTGGGGCCGGCGCCCGATAGCGGTCAGGCAGGCTCCACGCGCGCATCGGGCGCAGCGCCCCATGCCTTCCCGGACCCCCTCCCATGCGACGGCCGAAATCTGTCAAGGGGCTCGCGGGACCCCGGCATGGATGAGTGGGAACGAGCCCACCCCGAGCGTCAGCCTGGCGCGAAGGCCGAGTCGGGGGCATACTCCCCACCCTGGGGATCGAACGTGTCGAGCTCGGGGGGGATGCTCATGAAGTCCAGACTCCTGATGGCAGGTCTGCCGCTGATCCTGCTCGCCTGCTCCGACTCCCCGTCTGAGGTGGCGACCAGCGTGCTCGTCTCCGTGACTCCTGCCGACGGTGCCGTGGACCTCGGCACCGCTCCCACCATCGAGGTCCTCTTCGATGGCCCCGTCGCCCCGGGGGCGACCATGGTGATCGCTCTCCAGAGAGGGGATTGTCCCGGCCCGGTGGTGGAGGGCACATGGTCACGGAGCGCCGACGGCCGCACCCTCCGGTTCGCCCCGATGAGCGCTCTGGAGCCGGGAACCAGGTATACCATCCATGTGGGCGGTGGGATGACCGATCCCAACGGGAGCCGCGTCGACCTGGAGACCCATGGGCCCGGGCTCGGTGGCATGTGGGTGACCGAGACCATGGTGATGGGGATGGGCTCCATGGGAATGGGAATGCTGTCCCACTCCGGCCCCGGATGGCGGCACGCCAACGGGTTCTACGGCCTGGCCTTCGACTTCA
>JBDHGI010000063.1:0-19757 GCA_039589955.1 Gemmatimonadota bacterium
GGAGGAGTGGATCGGGGCCCGTGTGGCTGAAGTTGTCCCCTCGCCAGACCCAGGCCATCTCCAGCTCCCCGAAGTTCCCTGCGTCGATCTGGTCGAGGGGAGAGTAGCGCGTGCTCCACTGGTCCGCTCCCCAAAAGCGCCACTCGCCGTAGGG
The DNA here is from genome assembly GCA_039589955.1 of Gemmatimonadota bacterium. Taxonomy (GTDB): domain Bacteria; phylum Gemmatimonadota; class Gemmatimonadetes; order Longimicrobiales; family Gaopeijiaceae; genus SZUA-318. The sequence goes on from JBDHGI010000063.1 coordinate 155, forward strand.
CGTCCCACGTTCCTGGGCCGCCACCGGTGCCACCATGACCAGGGCCAGGAGGGCGACGGGCCACGCTCGCGTGGCAGCGGCGACGCCGTTCACGGGTTCCTCCCCGGGCCCGCCGCCGGTCCGCCGGACGGCGGGTCGGCATCCACGGCGAAGCAGTAGTAGAAGCCGTTGCCTCCGGTCCCCTGGAGAGCCGACTGGCTGCAGCCGCGCGACCCGTGGGCGGAGTTCCAGGACGTGGGATTCTCGCCCCCGCCCTGACGATCGTGGTGGCCCACGCGAGCGCTCCCGTCTCCGCTGAGGGTCCAGTTTCCGCACGTCGTGTCGTCCTCCGTATCGAAGGCGGTGCCGTCGAGGCGGGAACCCGTGAGGATATCGTGCATGTTGGGGCTGTCCCCTCGCCCGTTCACCATGTCGCCCCTCTCCGTGAGGATGGTCTCCTTGGTGAGGTTGGCGCCCTCCGAGTGGAGATCCGTGACGTCTCGGGCGATCATCACGCCGCGGACGTTGTACCAGGGCCCCGAGCCGATCCGGTCACGGGCGTGGACCGGCGCCGAAGCGTCCGTAGCCTGGGCGCTGAGGTAGGCGCGCCAGGTGCGATCTCCGAGGCCCGCGGCTTCGGCGAGGGCCTGGCAGTGCCGGTCGGCGCCCTGCAGGCCGCCGAGGTTGGCACCGTCTCCGGGTCCGGCGCTGGTGATGAAGAAGCTCGTCTCGGTGCTCTGGCCCCAGAGGGAGGTGGCACCGACCAGGAGCAACGAGGCGAGCGCCGCGGTCACGTTCTTCACGGTAGGCTCCTTCTCGGGGTGGGACGAAGCGGGCAATGTCCGGTGATGGAAGCGACGCGGCAAGGCATCGTCTCCGGAACCCAGGTCGGGCCCCCGTCAGCGATTGGCCGCCAGGACGGGTAAATCCCCACTCGCAATGAAAGAAAACCCCCACTGGACGCGGGGATTCCGGACCTAGAACTTCCAAGTCATGAGGTTCCTGCCCACGTGGGTCGCACCCTCGCGACCCTGATTTCATGCACTCCGGGGCCGGGGACCAGCGCCCTCGGTTCCGACCTTACCGCAGGAGGCGCCATGTCCACCATCAAGGAGGCCCTCAGCAGGCGGATTCCCCACATGCGAGAGGAGATCTCCCAGCTCGTCAAGGAGTATGGTGATCTCGTCATCTCCGAGGTGACGCTCAAGCAGGCATACGGGGGGATGCGCGGGGTGAAGGGGCTCGTCTGTGACACGTCCCTGGTCGACCCCTACAAGGGGCTGATGATCCGGGGCATCCCCATCGGAGATCTGGCCGACCGCAGCGCGGAGGAGATCTTCTTCCTCCTGGTGGTAGGCGAGCTTCCCGACGAGAAGCAGCTGGCGACACTCAAGCAGAACCTCTTCGCGCGGTCGGAGATTCCCGACTACGTCTGGAACGTCCTGCGCGACATGCCGCACACCGCCCACCCGATGGACATGCTGGTGACGGCCATCGCCATTCTGGAGGACCAGTCCGTCTTCCGCCGCCGGTACGACGAGGGCATGAAGAAGGACGAGTACTGGGACGCCGCCCTGGAGGACAGCCTCAATCTCCTCGCGAAGCTCCCGGGTCTGGCCGCCGGTGTCTACCGTATCCGGTACGACAAGGGGGAACTGATCCTCCCGGATCCGAACCTCGACTGGTCGGCCAACTACGCGCACATGCTGGGGATCGACGATCCCGAGTTCTTCGACCTCATGCGGCTCTATATGGTCTTGCACACGGACCACGAGGGCGGCAACGTGAGCGCCTTCACGGCCCACGTCGTGGCCTCGGCTCTGTCCGACCCCTACTACGCGGTTAGCGCCGGGCTGTCCGGACTGGCCGGTCCCCTCCACGGCCTCGCCAACCAGGAGTGCCTCAAGTTCGTCCTGGGTGTCATGGACCGCTTCGGCGGCGCTCCCACGCCGGAGCAGATGCGTGAGTACGCCTGGGAGGTTCTGAACAGCGGGCGCGTGATCCCCGGTTACGGTCACGCGGTCCTGCGGGCCACCGATCCGCGCTTCACCGCCTTCCACGCATTCGGGAAGAAGCACTTCCCGGAGGACCCCGTCTTCAAGACGGTGGACGTGGGCTTCCAGGTGATCCCGGAGGTTCTGCAGGAGCACGGCAAGGCAGCCAATCCGTGGCCGAACGTCGACGCGGGCTCCGGCGCGCTGCTGTACCACTACGGCATCAAGGAGATGCGCTACTACACGGTGCTCTTCAGCGTGAGCCGGGCCATGGGCATCTGCTCGCAGCTCGTCATGAGCCGGGCGACCCTCGAGCCCATCACACGGCCGAAGTCCGTGTCCACCGCCTGGCTCAAGGCCCAGGTGGAGGAGGCAGCTACGACGACGTAGCCGTAGTGCCCCACGAGGGAGAAAGGACGGAGGGGGGAGGAGCCACGCTCCTCCCCCCTCTGCCATGCGCGGTTGGGGGGGCTTACCGCCGTCCCATGACCTCGCGATGGAAGGCGTCGTCCATTCCCTCGGTGAGACCTGGCTCCCGTAACCGGTAGTGGCAATAGGCGCACAGCCCCTGGCGCGGCGCCCGACCGAGCTGGGGCGGCGTCGGCACCCCCCGTCCGGAGAGGCGATAGGCATCGGCCGACGCGGCCAGGGCGTCCTCGAAGATCCGATGGGTGAGGGGCAGGTTGTGCTGGCCTCCTGCGGTCCGGATCACGGTGAGGAGCTGCCTCGCTCGCGCGAAGCTCTTCACCGCTTGGTCGGCTTCGGCGCGGCCGGCCACGGCCGACTCGGCCCCGGCCACGTAGCGCTCGACCAGGCGCGTCCGCTCCTCGATGCCCTGTGTCCACCACCGGAACACGATGGCGTATTCGGGCCTGTGGCACGCCACGCAGGCCTCGGAAGAGCCCCTGGTGCGATGGTCCGTCGTGGCGTCCCCCTCCCAGTGGCACGATCGGCAGGTCAGACCGTCCATGAAGTGATCCGAGGGAGCCGCCGAGGGGGTCTCGGGAAGGATGCCCAGGAGCAGCCGCTGCTCGTCGACGTGGACGCCGCGGTGGCATTCGTTGCACGCGTCCGAGTCCATGGCCACGGCGCCCACTTCCACGTCGTGCTCCACGTGGTGGCACGTGATGCATTCGAGCTCCACCGCCGAGCTCATGGCCTCGATTCGGTGGTTGTCCGCCTCGTGGCACGACCCGCAGCCCACGGACGTGTGGGTCGGGTGGAGGTCCTCGCCGATCCCGGCCTGGGTCGCTGCCGTGGCGTCCTCGTGGCACTGGGCGCAGCGAGCCACGGACACCTCGTGGACCGGTCGGGCCACGGCGTAGTGACAGCGCAGGCAACCTCCCTCGATCCAGGGAAGGCCCTGATGGGGAACGGGCAGCCCCTGGCTCGTCATGCCCTGGTGGTCGGGAGCGGCGTGGCAGAGGCGGCAGTCCTCGCCGCGAGCGCCGGCGAGCTCCTCCACGTGGCAGAGCCCGCAGGTCTCGGGTCCCGCGGTGATGGGCTCCTCCCCGGAGCCGTGATGGTGGCAGCCGGCGCATCCGACGGCGAGGGTCTCCGTCGACCCGTGACCCTGATGGGTGAAGCGGACCGAGGACAGGACCACTTCGCCGGGAATGTCCAGCGCGTGGCAGTCCGAGCCCTGGCACGTCTCGGGCGGCACGGAGGCGAGCTCGCGGTCGGCGATTCCTCCCTGGTGGCAGGCGGCGCACGCAAGCCCGGCGTGTCCGTTCCCCGCGGGATCGGGCGGCGGTCGTTCGACGGCGCAGGCGAAGACCGAGAAGCTGGCCAGCGTCAGGAGAGAATAACGGCCCATAGGATCATCCCGATGAGTGCGAGGCCCACCCCGAGGGCCAGGAAGCCCAGGGCAGCCGCAATGACGGATTGCGCCCGCGAGGGCGGTGGAGCCGGTCGGTCGGGCCTCTGCTCCATGGAGGGCGGCTCAGAGGCGTGCAGCGCGATGTCGTCCAGGATGAGCGGGTGCTCCTCCTCCATGTAGGCGCGTGTCGCGCGACCGGTGAACATCACCGCGTCCAGCGGGAACTTCTCCGGCCGGAAGTGCACGTGAAAGAAGTGGATGGTGAAGATGAAGCCGGAGGCCAGCAGGGCCTCGTCGGCGTGCACGATGGTGGCGACGTTGAAGACCCACCCCGGCAGGAATCGGGCGAAGAACTCCGGGAACCACAGGAGCAGACCCGAACCCCCGATGATGGCCACGCCCCAGAACACGGCGAAGTAGTCGAACTTCTCCATGTAACTGAAGCGGGCGAACCGGGGGCGAGGCCCCATCCCGAAGTACCAGCGGGTCTGATTCCAGAAGTCCACCACGTCCCGGGGCTGCGGGACCAGTGAGTCTGGGCCCCAGAGCAGCTTCATGGGGTCCGGTGCCCGGACCAGCCTGTGCACCAGGTAAGCCAGATGGGCGCCGAAGTACCCGAAGGTCATCACGGCTCCGATACGGTGGAGCAGGCCCGCCATCTCCACTCCTCCGAGGAGCCCCATGAGCGGGCCGGCCCAGAAGGAGTCGCTGAAGCGCAGCGGCAGCCCCGTGATCACCAGGAGGAAGAACGAGACGATGACGGTGGCGTGGGTCCAACGGTGGAACGCCGAGAAGCGCCACACGAACGGTCCGTCACCGCGCTATGCCGAGTCGAGGTGGAGGGGAGTCTCCGGTGATTGGACAGGCATGGGTTCAGTCTCCCGCGTCGTGGCCGGCGCCCTGGGGGTTGCCCCGGAGGGCGTCGAAGCCGAGGCGCACGAGCCAGAAGAACGTGTGGGCGCCGAAGACGGTGAAGACACCGATGAGGAGCGCCGTCATGAGGTGATAGGACCAGTACACGTACGGGTATTTCTCGCGGTCGTTGTGGTCGGCGTGGGGTTGGAAGAGGGCGAAGCCAGCGGTGGCGTCCGGATGGCAGCTCTGGCACGTCTCCAGGAGCCTGGCCTCTCCCACCATGGATCGGGCATCTGCCTCGGGGTAAATCCCGTGGGACCCATGACAGTCCTGGCAGCTCGCTACCGTCACGGAGCCCAGGCCGTGTGCCTGTCCGTGGTAGGAGTCGGCGAAGCTCTCCGCGTAGGGCTCGTGACACTCCGAGCACCTCAGAACCATGCTCTCCACGAAGAGCGTGTCCGACCGAGCCAGGATTCCGTGGGCTCCGTGGCAGGCCGAGCACGCCGGCGGCTCCACGCGGGCTGCCTCCCGTGGTCGTTCTTCCGCCGGGTGGACCAGGCGAGGCACCGCCCCCCCGTGGGCGTCGCTTCTCCAAGAGATGGAGGCGTCCTGGTGACAGGCTCCACACGTCTCGGCCTGGTTCAGGACGTGGGTCCTCGCCTCTTCGTCGTCGGAGGCGAGGGTCGCATGGGCGTCGTGGCAGCCGACGCACGATATGGAGCCACGGTGGGGCTCGGCAGCGGCCGCGGAGGCCTCGAAGTGACAGGAGCGACACGCCTGCCGCACATGGCGCATGCCCTCCGGCGTGCCCAGCTCATCCCGGGTGAGGACATCGTGTACCCCGTGGCAGTCGGCACAGGCGGCCGCCTCGTCCAGCGCGTGCAGGCCCACGGCCCACCGGCCCCGGGACTCCTCGTGGCACGCGGCGCACGGGGTGGGCGGCGGGGCGTCCCCGTGGGGGTAGCGGCGAAGCCCCACGTGGCAGTCCGCGCAGCCGAGCTCGCCGTGAGCCGATGCCGCCAGGACGCCGGCCGGGGCAAGGAGCGCTTGGGCCTCCTCGAGGGTGGACACGTGCTGGCGAAGGAACTCGATCTCGCCGTGGCACGGCTCGCATCCCGGGGTGGACTGGGCCTTCGCCATCACCGGAAGGCAGGGCACGACGGTCAGCAGAGCGGCCATGGCCGGCCCCGGTCGTGGGACCAGCCACCTGGGAAGGAATGGTCGGTTCACGTCTGCACTCCGTACTTCTTGAGTCGATTGCGGATCTGATGACGGCTCAGGCCGAGCAGCCGTCCGGCCTCGGTGCGATTCCCTTCGCTGCGCCGGAGCGCCTCGAACAGCAGCTCACGCTCCATCTCCTCCAGGTCGATTCCGTCGGGGCCGAGCTTGAAGGCGCTTCCCCCGGAGGCCGACTCTCCTTCGCGGCGCACCTCCGGCGGCAGGGAATCAACGTCGATCTCGGGTCCCTCCGTCAGGAGGACCGCCCGCTCGATGACGTTGCACAGCTCCCGCACGTTTCCGGGCCAGGCGTAATCGCCGAGGAGCTCACGCGCGTCCGGGGTGAATCCGCGTACCTGCTTGCTGAACTCCTGGTTGAACCTGTCGACGAATGCCGCGGCCAGGTGCGGGATGTCGGACGTCCGGTGCCGGAGTGGCGGAAGCTCGATGGGCAGGACCCTGAGCCGGTAGAACAGATCCTCACGGAAACGTCCCTCGGCGACTTCCTCGTCGAGGCGGCGATTGGTGGCGGTGATCACCCGGACGTCCACCTTCAGGTCCTCCGTGCCGCCCACGCGCCGGAAGGCCTTGTCCTCGATGAACCCCAGCAGCTTGCTCTGCACGCCCACGGACAGCTCGCCGATCTCGTCGAGGAACAGGGTCCCGCCGTTGGCCACCTCGACGAGGCCCCGCTTCAGGGTCCGTGCGTCCGTGAACGCGCCCTTCTCGTGCCCGAAGAGCTCCGATTCCATGAGGGACTCGGCGAGGGCGGAGCAGGTGACACTCACGAAGGGCCTGTCGGCCCGGGGGCTCAGATCGTGGATCAGCCGCGCCACCACGCCCTTTCCCGTGCCCGTCTCTCCCAGGAGCAGGACGGTGGCGGTCTCGGCCGGGGCGATCCGCTCCACCAGGTCCAGGACCTTCCGCATGGCCGGGCTGGTTCCGATGACGTTGCCCCGGACCCCGCCGGCCAGGCGGAGGGCGCGCACCTCCCTGCGAAGGCGGGTGCGCTCCAGCGTGGCATCCAGCGTGGCCTCGAGCCGGTCCAGGGAGAACGGCTTCTCGAGGTAGTCCTCGGCTCCCTTCTTGAGGGCCTCGACGGCCGACTCGATGGTGGCATGAGCCGTGATCATCACACACGGGACGTCGTCGTCCGAGTTGAGCTCCTCGAGAAGCTCCGTGCCATTGCCGTCGGGAAGCCGGATGTCGAGGAGGGCCGCGTCGGGATGGCTGCGCGCGAGCGTGCGTCGCGCGTCGGCGAGGCACCCGGCGGTGTTGACCTCATAGCCTCTGCGCTTGAGCCGCTCGGCCACGACGGTTCGAATGAGATCGTCGTCGTCCACGAGGAGGATACGTTCAGCCATGGTCAGGCTCCGTGTGGGGCCGAGTTGGATACCACGGGCAGGCTGATGCGGACGGTCGTCCCCTTGCCCGGGCGACTCTCGAAGGAGAGCCCGCCCCGGTGGGCGGAGACGATGCGTGCGACCAGGGGGAGGCCGAGCCCCGTTCCCAGGGGCTTCGTGGAGTAGAACGGGCTGAGCACGCGCTCCACCTCGTCCGGCTCCAGTCCGGGGCCCGTGTCGGTCATGGAGACGACGACGGTATCGCCCTCCCTGCGCGTGGTCACATGGAGGTGGCCTCCGCCGGGCATGGCCTCCACGGCGTTGGCCATCACGTTGAGAAAGGCCTGGCGCAAGCGGCGCCCTTGTCCCGGCACCCTGGTACCGTCGTGGGAGTATGTGCGGTGCACGTCCACGTTCTCGATTCCGGGGACGGCGACCAGCTCGGCCAGGGCCTCGTCCAGAATGTCGGCGAGCTCGGTGGATCCCTCGGAGACGTCCACCGGGCGGGCCAGCGAGAAGAGATCCCGCATGGTCTCGTGGAGGTGCTCGAGCTGGCCGTTCACCGCGGCGAGGACGTCCTTGCCCCCCTCGTCCAGCTCGTACTCCTGCTGGAGCACCGCGACGGCCGTGCGGATGGACGCGAGGGGACGCTTGAACTCGTGGGCCATCTCGGCGGCGAGCTCCCCGACCTGCGCCAGTCCTTCGGTCGCCGCCAGGCGGCGGTGCTGATCCTCGGCCCGGGCCTCTGTGGCCCTCCCCTTCTCGACGAGCTCCGACACCGACTGCTCGAGGTGCTGCAGATCGCCTCGGATCCGCCGCCCGCCGCCGTTGGCCAGCAGGACGTCCATGCGGTGCAGGGGCGCTACGACCTCGCGCTCGAACATGGTCACGACCACCACCCCCACGGCGAGCAACGACACGGCCAGGAGGCCCATTCCCAGGCGGGCTCCGCGCTCCATCGCGGCCATGGTCGGGGCCACCGACAGGGCCACCTCCAGGACCGCCGGCTCGGGAATGGCCACCGGCAGGTAGGCCCTTACGCCTTCACCGCCCTCGTCCACCTTGACGATCCCCGTACGTGGCAGCTCCCTGGCGTCGGGAATGAAGAGCGCCGGAGAGCGCGTGCCTTCCTCGTAGTGGTCCGCGGAGATGAGCACCGTCCCGTCCGCAGCGTACACCCGCGCCTCGGCGATGTCGGCTTCTTCTCTCAGGGTGGTGAACGCCTGGTGGGCCGGACCGAGCCGTCCCAGGCGGATGGCGGACTCCAGAGACGCCTGAGCCGAAGCCGCCGCCAGAAGCGCCTGGCGCTTGGCGGCCTCGAGGGCTTCGTTCTCCCAGTACTGGAAGGAGAGGTAGGTCGAGGCGCCGAGGGCCGCCACGGCGGCGCCGAGAACCGTCACCAGGACCTTGCCGCGCACGGGCAATGACCGGAGACCAGGGACCCATCTCATACCGAACCGCCTCCGCGGCGGTGTCGCTTCAAGAGTTGATCGATGGGCAGGTTGGTTCTTGTGAAAAATAGCACAAGCCCGTGGATTCTCCCAGAGGGTCGTGCGCGACTTCACGCGATGGGGGGCTCGGATCGCGCGTTTCCAAGCGCAGGCGGAGGGGAGGCACAGGCGCCCTGGGCCACGGACGCCAAGAGCGGGGGCCCGGCATCGCCGAGCCCCCGCTCCGTGGAGGAAGGACCGCGCGGTGTCACGCGAGGAGCGCGATCGCGGCAAGCGCGGCGACATCGGCGACGAGCGCGGACGCGAAGCCCCGCCTCCAGAAGAGGAGGCCGAAGACCGCAGCCGGGAGCGCGACGGCGATGGCCAGGAAGGCGGCCAGGCCGGTCCAGCTCGCGAACCCGATGGCCATGGCGCCCGGCGAGTAAAGCGCCACCTGGGCGACGGTCGCCGCCACGATCGCTCCCACCACGGCCTCGGTGGAGCTCACCCGATGCCACCGCAGGAGGAGCCAGGTGACTCCGGTGACCAGGAACAGCCGCAGCAGGACCTCGTCGACGAGGGCCCGCCCCGCCTCGATGACCATGGCTCCGGCAGCCGCCGTGCCGGCGCTCGGCGCCACGAAGGGGACGGCGAGGAGTCCGACCACCGCGCCGGTCAGCAACCCGACTCCGAGATCGGCGGCGGTGGACCGTCCGGGCTCCAGCCCCGCCAGCGGACGGGACAGGGGGACCTGCCGGGCAAGCCTCAACGCCAGCGTCACCATGGGTCCGGCCACCCAGATCGTGAGGAACGCCGCCAGGAGCACGGCGCCCGTCTCCGTGAGCCTCAGTCGCAGCCCCCAGATCTCCGGCCGGTCCGCCAGGAAGATCAGGAGCAGAGCGGCGAAGGAAGCGGCGGCGAGCACGGTTCCCGGTGTCCGCTCGGGCCACCGGGCAAACGCGTTCTGTGCCGCCCTCCAGGCATGCACCACGGCCACGGACAGGATGATGCCGGCGCCGACCCAGCCGAGGGCGACGGCCGCCAGCGGCCCGGGCCGACCGGTGTAGGCGGCGATCATCGTCATGGCCACCCAGATGGCCACGAGCCACGCGATGGCCACGCCGGGAACCGCGTACAGGGCACCGAGGCCCAGGTCACGGAGCGCCTCGCGGGGCGTCGTGCCGGCGGGGCGTCCGAAATAGCCGAGCACCATCCCGTGGGCGAGCCCGAGCAGGGCGCCCACGACGAACAGGCCCGTAGCGTTCAGGAACAGCGCGTGGCCGGAGAGCTGACCACCCAGGGTCATGGCGGCCACCAGGACACCGCCAAGGGCGATTCCGCCGGCCATGGAGGAGAGAACCGCCACCCGTCCATGCAGTCCGATGGCTCTCGGCACCGACTTGCCGGGGTTGTCCGATGTATTCTTCACGCGGGCGCTCATCGTCTTCCTCCTCAGGTTCCGGAGGCGGTGCGCCTCCGTCTGCCCCAAGGAAGAGACAAGACCCGTGCCCCACCATTCACAAGACCCGTAAACAACAACTCTGCAACACCTTACGTCACAGGACCCCGCCTGGAGTGCCACAGGATTCGGCCCGAAGCGCGTGACTTCGCGCACCCCCAGCGAGCGAAAACGCTCGCCCAGGTGGCCTCCGGTCCCTCCGGCGGCTCGACCTGGGGGCTCAGCCCACCGGGACCGTGCTCGCCGCCCTCTCCTTCGCCAAGGCATCCAGGTATCTGCGGATCTCCCGGTACTGTCCCTCGCCGTGCATGCCGGCCTCGAAGACCACCATGTCGCCGGTTCCGCTGCCCAGATAGTGGCCCTTACGGAAGGGGTACATGGTGTGGGTGAGGCCCGTCTCGGATCGGATCCATCGGTGCATGGTCGGCAGGGTGAAGCCGGTGATGCCCATGGCTTCCTGCATCTGCTCCGGCGGGAAGACGGCGTGGCGCTCCTCCTGGGTCAACATGCCGAAGAGCTCGGCGCTCGCCACGGAGTAGACGTCGAGGCTCACGCCGTCGGTCTCCAGCATGGGCAGCGCCGACTGCACGAACTCGTACGTCACCTCGGAGCCCTGGAGGACCAGGGTTCCGTCCCGCCTCTCACCATTGGACGCCCACAGCTTGTAGACGCCCTGGGCGGCGGCGGCGGCCGGTGTGAGGCCCAGGCCCTCCCGGTCCAGCACTTCCTCGCCGGGACGGGTGACGAACGGAACGATGATCGCGGGACGTGCACGGAGCGCAGCGGCCATGAGCGGCCAGATCTCCTGCGGCTCCCAGGGGGTCAGCGTCACCGCCACGCCGGGCACGTGGTTCTCCTGGTGGAGCTGCAGGGCCTGGGGATCGGCGTGGGTAGGGCCGTCCTCTCCCGTCTTCATCCCGGCGTGGCCACACACCAGGATGAACGGCCGGTAGCTCTCGTCGGCACCTTCCACCTCCCTGCGCATCTGGTTCCCGATGCCGTGGAGTCTGGCCGCGACGTGGCCGAGGGGGGCGATGAAGGCCCCATAGGACGCGCACGCCCCGGCGTGAAAGCCCATGGACGCGGCCCCCGTGAGGACGCAGGACATGCCGTCCTCGCAGATGCCCCCGATGGACAGGGATCGGGCGCCCGGGTTGTCACGGAGGTGGAAGTAGCCCCCGGGGAAGCCCTCGGCTGCGCCGGAGATCGCCGTGGACCCCAGAAGATCGGCGGCGGCGACGAGAATGGCTCCGCCGCTCTGCTCGTTGAGGTGCCCCAGGACCTTCCCCAGCTGGGAGCGGAGGGCGATGGACGTGCCCGGCTCCAGGGCCACGGACGGTGGCGTGTCCTCCGCCTCTGCGGCCACGTAGATCTTCTCCAGATCCGGAGCGCCCTCTCTAGGTTCGCGGGCCCTGGCGTCCAGGCGCTGCCTGGCGTCCTCCAGACGATCGGCCATGTGGTCGCACATGGACCGGTACTCGCCCTCCAGGAGCCCCCGCACCCGCTGGAGCGTCATCCAGTAGCACTGCTCCACCTGGTCCTTGAACTTCGCCCCCAGGCATCGCTGGCCGTCGGATCCGCAATGGGGGAGACCGGGACCGTCACGTCCGAACAGGGGCGCGACCGCTTCGTAGTACTCATCGCTGCACAGCTTGTGGCCTCCACCGTGGGACTTCCGGCCGGAGATGCCGTACTTCCATCCCTTTTCCGTCCGGTACACGACCGCGGTGGGCTGGCCGTTGTCCATCTCCAGGGCGAGGCGCTGACCCGTGAGCACCAGGGGGAAGTCGAACCCGTCCGAGACCTCGATGACGTTCCAATCCTGCACGTAGAAGAACTCCATGGGGTCCCACTGGACGTACTCACCCCATTCGGCGCCTTCCCGCGTGACCCGGTCCGAGTCGATGGACGCCTGATTCCAGTCCAGATGGCAGATGGTGTTGGACAGGCCGGCGGCCGAGGCCCCGGCTACCGCCTCGTAGACCCGGCCCGGCGTGAGTCCGCCCTCCCCCTCGATGAGGTGGACCCGGGGCGCGTCCTTCCCGTAGTAGTCGGCCACCGTGAACGCCAGGCCGATAGAGCTCCCCATGCCGACGCCCGAGGCCCCCGTGGACAGCCGGACGTGCGGTGTGGCCGGCGTCGGGTGCCCGTCCAGGGGCTTCGAGCCGAACTCCTGGAACAGCGGCGTATGCGTGGAGGGATTCCGCCTGAATCCCAAGAGGTCCTCGAGGCGGAGGCGGTGGCGGACGTTCTGCGGAAGGAGCCCGGGCCGCGCGATCCGGGTCACCTCGTCCCGGAGGGCCCACATGGCGTACAGCCCCGTCGCCTTGTGGCCCGCGGCGTAGGAGATGATGTCGGCGTCGCGGCGGATGGGATCGCCGATGTCGTAGTCCATGGAGTCGAAGAGGACCCCGGTCACGATGTGACCCGACGAGATCGATCCGCCAGGGTGCCCGGACTGCGCGTAGTTGAAGAGGATGGCCGTGAGGGTCCGATACACCAGGTCGTAGGCCTGGAGGTGGCGGATGTCCTCCTCCGAGAGGCCCAGGTCCCAGGGCTCGCCCACCTTGATCCACTCAGCCCTCCGGGGGCCGAAGGCTCGACTCATGGCTTGTCTCCTTCGTGTTCTGCGAGGTTGTGCCGGGCGTTGATCGCGCTCAGAGGGTCAGTCGGGTGCCGGAGGCGACGAACTTCTGGAATCCGTCGGCGTCCCCGGCGGCCACGGCCATTCTGCGCACCGCCTCGACCAGCTCGTCGTCGCTGTTGGCGATGGAGAGGCGCAGGTAGTGCTGTCCCTCGCTTCCGAGGGTGCTGAAGGACCGCCGATCCATGGTGGCGACCTTGTAGCGGTAGAGCAGGAAGAGCTGGAACAGCGTGGCGGGACTCGACCGTTCCCGGATGCCCGGGGGTAGCGCGTCGAAGGCCTCCTGCGCACCGAGGCGGTCCACGGCTCCTTCGATGTTCGGGAAGGCGTAGAAGGCTCCCCGGGGGTTCTGGCACCGCACGCCGTCGATGGCGTTGAGGGCCGGCACCACGAGGTCGCGGCGACGCTGGAACGCCTCCACCATCACCTGGATGGCCGGTGCGCTCTCCGGGGACTCGAGGGCTTCGATGGCTCCCCACTGATTGTAGGGTGGGATGGAGGCGAAGTAGTTGATGGCCAGACGTCGGTGAACCACGGCCTCCTCCACCGTCGGGTAGACTGCCCACCCCACGCGGCCACCGGTCCAGGCGTAGGTCTTCGACACGCCGGAGGCGATGATGGTCCTGGCCTCCATGCCGGGCATGGAGGCGATGGAGATGTGCTCGTCCCCGTCGAAGGTGATGGCCTCGTAGGACTCGTCGGAGTAGACGCGCACGTCGGGCCCCGTCTGGTCGACGAGGAGCTCCGACAGCTCGGCGAGCTGCTCGCGGGTGGCGACGCCTCCGGTGGGGTTGGAGGGGAAGTTCAGGAAGATGAGGCCCGTGCGCTCCGTGAGGAGCGGCTCCAGCTCGGTCCGCGTCAGCCCGAAGCCATGCTCCTCCCGGAGCACCACCGGAACGGGGATGCACCGGAAGTAGGGGATGAACGACTCGAAGAGCGGGTAGCCCGGGGAGGGGTAGATGACCTCCTCTCCCGCCTCGCTGTAAGCCATGTGGGCGAAGCCGATGGGCGGCCGCCCACCCGGGTAGATCACCACCCGATTGGGGTCGATGTCCAGCCCGTGGCGCTCCCCGACCGACCGGGCCACCGCCGCCCTCAGCTCCGGGATCCCCTGGGGGTCGCAGTACGTGGTGAGGCCCCGGTCGAGGGCGCGCTTGACGGCCTCGGCGATATGCCGGGGGAGCGGAAAATCCGGCTGGCCGAGATTGCATCGGATGACGCGCTCCCCCTGGGCCTCCACCTGGGCGATGAGCGCGCCCAGCGCGAAGGCCTCCTCCGTGCCGATCCGGTTGACGCGGTCGGCGAAAAGCTCGGTCTGCAGGGGCGCTGCGGAAGGGGCGGCGCTCATGCGATGAACCTCCGGGTCGTGGGTGCGGTCCGCCCTGGCCGTCGGCCGGGATTCTCCAAACCTAGGACGGCGTCCCGCTCCGCAGAAGTGGGGAACCCATGCAGCAGATCGTCGGGATTTCCCCTTCAGGCACGGATCCGCCGCGGAGCGTTCCCGCGTTGCCAGAGGCGCGGCACACGGAGATCTTCCGGTCCATGGACCTCACGGTTCCCCAGATCGCCCTCTCCGAGATTGCCGCGGCATACCTCCAGGTCGCCATCACCCTGGCCCTGGTGATGCTGTGCGCCGTGCTGTATCGGCGGTTCCGCAAGCCCTACTTCGCGCTGTGGGCCGTGGCCTGGGGCGTGTACGCGACCCGGCTGGGGGCGATTCTCAGCTTCATGCACACCGGCCACCCGGGCTGGCTCTATTGGCACCAGGTCACCACCGGCTGGGCGGCCCTCGCCATCCTGTGGGCGGCCCTCGTCTTCTCCCGAGGCCCCGTGTGGAAGCGGTGGTACGCAGTGGTGGTGCTGTTCCCTCCCGTTTGGTCCTTCGTGGCCATCTACCGCCTCGAGAACTTCCTCCTGGCGGCGGGCCCGGCGGTCCTCTTCCTGGCCGCGGCCACGGCCTGGACGGCCTGGGCCTTCTTCCGGTACGACCGGGAGGTGGGCTCTCCGGCGGCGCGTCTGCTCGCCGCGACGTTCGCCCTGTGGGCTCTCCACGACCTCGATTACCCCTTCCTGCGGGCGAGGGGGATGTGGAACCCCTGGGGCTACTACCTGGATGTCGGCTTCGAGCTGGCGGTGGGCGTGGGGATCCTCTTCCTCGTCCTGGAGGATCTCGACCAGGGGCTGAAGACCCTGACCGCCCTTTCCGGAGAGCTGCGCCAGCGGAGTCGATCCGAGGAGGGCATCGCCGAGGCCGTGCTGCGTCGGGCCCTGGGTCTCAGGGGGGTGCACGGCTCCGCCCTCTATCTGGCGTCCGGCGAGGGAGGCGCCTTCGTCCACGGCGCGGGCGTGTGTGCGCTGTGGCCCCATGACGATCCCCCGGAGACGGCCTGGCGGGCGGTGGCGGGGGTACGCGCCAGTGGGGTGCCGGAGGTGATCCAGGGCACAGCCGGCCGGGACGAGCGCGCTCCCTGGGCGCACCCGTACACGGCGGCGCTCCCCATCCTTCTGGGGGAAACGGTCGCCGGGTCGCTGGTTGTGGTGGGAGAAGCCCGTGACCCGTTCACAGCGCTGGACACCCACTTCCTTCTCGCCTTCGGCCAGCAAGTGGGCGCGGCCCTGGAGAACCAGGAGCTCTACCGGAGCCTCGAGGACCGCACGGCCGAGCTCGAGAGGCTTCAGACCCGGATGGTGCGGCAGCACGAGGAGGAGCGGAACCGCCTGTCCCGGGAGCTGCACGACGAGACGGCGCAGGTGCTTGCGGCCCTCAACATGCAGCTGGGCGTGCTCAAGGAGAAGGGTGACGAGTCCCTTGCGCCGGCCCTCGATCGCGCCCGCGGCCTGGTGGGCGAAGGGATCCGGAGCATCCGCAGCGTCACCCGGAACCTCCGGCCCACGGCGCTGGACGACCTCGGGCTGCTGTCGGCCATGCGCGCGCTGGCAAGGGATTTCCAGGGTCAGGAAGCCCTCGAGGTGACCTTCCAGGCGCCGGCCCGCCTGCCTCCGCTGGAAGGGGCAGCCGAGCTCGCGCTCTACCGGGCACTCCAGGAGGCGCTGGCGAATTCCGTCCGACATGGACAGTGTTCTCGGGTCGAGGTCACGCTCGCGCAGCGCGACGGACAGGTGGCGCTCGAGGTCGTGGACGACGGGGTGGGTTTTCCCGCGGACGACTCCAGAGACCTCCACCGAACCCGGGGCGGGCTGGCGGGGATACGGGAGAGGATCGCGGGGGTCGGAGGCGCGCTCGACCTGGAGAACACGTCCGGGGGCGGAGCGCGCGTCCATATCCGCGTGCCCGTCGGGAACAGTTCAGAATGAGGGAGCGGCAGGGTGAGTGAGAGTCGAATCCGAGTGGTGATCGCCGACGATCACGCTGTCGTGCGGCAGGGCATACGTCACGTGCTCGAGGACATCCCCGGCCTGGAGGTTCTGGCCGAAGGCAACGACGGCGAGGAAGCGCTCGCCCTGGTGGCGGACCACGAGCCCGACCTTCTGGTGCTCGACATCACCATGCCCAGGAAGACGGGCCTGGAAGTCACCAAGGAGCTGCGAGCCGCCGGGTCGGAGACGCCGATCCTGGTCCTGTCCATGCACGACGACCCCGAATACGTGCTCGAGGCCGTGCGGGCGGGCGCGGATGGGTACATCCTCAAGGACGTGAGCCCTTCAGAGCTCCGTGAGGCCGTCGAGGCGGTGCACTCCGGGCGGGAGTACTTCGCCCAGCGCGTCACCCACCAGCTGAGCGTCGCCCTCAGGGACGAGATTGAGCGGGAGCGACACCGGAGCCGTCTCGAGCAGCTCACGGGGCGGGAGCGAGAGGTGCTGGTGCGGGTGGCCAACGGTCGCACCAATCGCCAGATCGCCGAGGAGTTCGGCATCAGCCCCCGGACCGTGGAGACGCACCGGGAGCGGGTCATGGCCAAGCTCCGTATCCGCACCGTGGCGGGCCTGACGCGCTTCGTCGTGGAGAACGAGCTCGGGGAAGACAGCCCGTAGGGCTATTCCCCCCTCACGGGTGGGGCAGGGCGAGTAGGTACAACCCCCCACCGAAACCTTCGGAAGTCTCCGAATTACGCGGACAATCGGGGCGTCCTAGCTTGCGGTGTGACGTTGTCCACGCCGCGGGCATAGGCCCGCGCTCACCGCCTGCCTCGTGGACGGGCGACAAGGGAGCGAACCCCTGATGATTCCCGATACTGACCATATCCGCCGCGCAGCCCCCACCTGTGTGCGGCTCGCGTCCTTCGTACTGCTTCTGACGGCGCTCGGAGCCCCGGTCCTCGCGGCGCAGGACTCCGAGGGCTCACGCCGGTCCTCCGAGACCGACACCCTTGTGTTCCGGGTGGACCCCCTGGTGGTGACCGCCACCCGCGGGCCTCGGGAGGCCTCCAGGATTCCCCAGCCGGTTTCCGTGGTGCAGCGGCGCGACCTGGTCCAGCAGATTCCGAACACCATCACCGACCTCTTCCGAACGCTCCCGGGCCTCGACGTGACCGGCGTGGGCGTGAACCAGGGTCGGCCTCAGATCCGGGGGCAGCGCGGCCAGCGCATCCTCCTGCTCGAGGACGGCCTCCGTCTCAACAACTTCCGCCGACAGCAGGACTTCGGCGAGCTGCCCGCCCTGGTGGACGTCACTGGCGTCGACCGGGTCGAGGTGGTGCGGGGACCCGCATCGGTGCTCTACGGCTCCGACGCCATCGGCGGCGTGGTGAACATCATCACGCGCACGCCCCAGCAGGACGGATTCCATGGGACCGTGTCGGGCCGCTACGGTGGCGTCGAGGAGCAGAAGACGGGCTCCGCTCGCATCTACGGTCGCTTCGGAGCCATGACCCTCCGTGCGGGGGGGACGGTGCGCGAGGCCGCGCCCTACCGGGCTCCCGCCGGCACGTTCGGCGCCATCACCCTGGACAGCGACACCGAGGTGCTCAACACGGGCGTGGAGGACACCTCCTTCGACGTTCGTCTGGGCTACGAGCCCGCCGGGGGCCACTCCGTCTGGGGCAAGTTCGAGTCTTACTCGGCGGACAACGCGGGATTCGGCAGCGTCGATCCGGGGGTGTATGCTCCCGAACTTCCCGAGATCGACATCACCTACCCGGCGCAATCCTGGACCAAGCTCACCGCGGGCTATCTGGGCCAGGATCTGGGCACCGCCGTGGCCGACCAGGTCCAGCTCCTCGCCTACGGGCAGGACAACGAGCGTGACCTGCACCTCGGCTTCAACCTGTCGCCGTTCCCGGGTGCGTCCATCGTCACCCTGAACCAGAACTTCACGGACATCCGCACGTACGGCCTGCGGGCCGAGGCGAGAAAGCTGGCCACGCCCTCCGTCCTGCTCACGTACGGGGTGGACCTGCTGAAGGAGCGGGCCGAGGGGACGGACAACAACACCACGATCATGGAGGGCTTCGGCCCCTTCCCCATCGAGGACGTGAGCGACCGACCCCAGCTGCCCCAGTCGGAGTTCCTGACCTTCGGGGCGTTCGTGCAGGGTGAGGTCCAGCTCACCGACCGGTTCTCGGTGGTGGCCGGCGGCCGCTACCAGAACAGCAGCGCACAGACCTTCGCCACCCCGGGCCTCGAGGACCAGCAGCCCGTCGACATCAGCGACGGGACGGTGGTGGGGGCCCTGAACACCCTCTTCGAGCTGGGGAACGGCTTCACGCTGGTGGGCTCCCTGGGTCGGGCCTTCCGTTCGCCCAACCTCATCGAGCGCTTCTTCGACGGGGCGACGCCCGAGGGCTCGGGCTACCAGATCCGGAACACCGATCTGAAGGCCGAGACCAGCCACAACGTGGACGTGGGCCTCCGCTACGTCCGGGACCGGTTCTCCTTCGAGGCGTTCACGTTCCGAAACAAGATCAAGGACGGCATTCGCATCCAGCGTCTGGACACCGAGGTGAACGGCCTCACGGCCTACCAGAACACCAACGTCGAGGAGCTGCTCTTCCGGGGGGTCGAGCTCAGCACCGAGGCTGGCGTTGCCGGAGGGTTCTCGGTGGGCGGGAACTTCACGTGGATGGATGCCAAGGACGCCCTCAACGAGGAGAACCCCGTCGGGGAGTCCTTCAACAGCAAGGTCACCGGGACGCTGCGGTACACGGACCCCTCCAACCGCTTCTGGGCCACCTACGAGGTGCGCCGCAACGGAGACCGGAAGGACGTCGATCTGGGCGACAACCCCGTCGGGGACGTCCTCCCGGGGTTCACCGTGATGCACCTGCGCACGGGTGTGACCGTCCTGCGCACGGAGAGCATGGCCCACCGACTCAACATCGCCCTCACCAACCTCACGAACGAGCTGTACGCCGAGTTCTCCAACGCGTCCTTCTTCCGGCCTGAGCCCAAGAGGAACCTGACGCTGACCTGGGAGGTGACCTTCTAGCCGAGGCCACACGGGGGTGCCGCCACTGCCCGGCGGCCCCCCACTCCCAACCCTCCCACAGCCGAAGACAAGCGAGGATCTCCCGGTGCGCGACCCGGTCCACTTCATTCCCATCGCCACGACCATTGTGGCGTGCTTCTTCGCTCCGGTCGTCTTCCGCAGGTGGAAGACACGTCGCTCGGGCCCTCATCTCCTCTGGTGGGCCGCCGGCATCGCGCTCTACGGGGTGGGCACCCTCACGGAGTCCCTGACGACTCTGCTGGGCTGGAACGAGGTGGTGTTCCGATCCTGGTACATCTCCGGCGCGCTCCTGGGCGGAGCGCCCCTGGCCCAGGGCACGGTGTACCTCATGTTCTCCCGGAAGCTGGCCAACCGGCTGACCGTGGCCCTCGTCGCCGTCGTGCTGGTGGCGTCTGCGGCCGTCATCGCCAGTCCCATCGACTACGGGCTCGTGGAGGCCCATCGCCTGACCGGGGC
>JBDHGI010000064.1:0-19751 GCA_039589955.1 Gemmatimonadota bacterium
CACCAGGAGCATGTGATAACGTTGCGGCAGGTATTGCATGATCTTCTGCACGTCGATGAACGCCGTGCGGCCGGCGCGCTGAGCGTGCTGCCGGATGGCTCGAGCCAGTGAGACGTTCCCCTCGTGACTGGGCCGCTCCGCCACGACGTGGGCGTCGAGGCGGGCTCCGAGGAGGGCCAGATCGCCCACGATGTCCCCTGCCTTGTGACGGAGGAACTCGTCCGGGAAGCGCAGCCCGTCGTTGACCAGACCGGCCTCGTCCAGAACGATGGTGTTGTCCAGGGAGGCGCCCAGGGCGAGGCCCCGGGCGTGAAGCGCCTCGGCGTCGGCCTTGAAGCCGAACGTCCGGGCTCGGGCCACCTCGGTCGCGAAGCTGGTGTCGTTCACGTGGAAGGACCCGTATTGCCGCCCGATGGTGGGGTGGTCGAAGTCGATGGTCACGCTCACCCGGAGGCCCTTCGACGGTGTGGCCACGTACGTTTCGCGACCATTCCCGTTGGACACCACGGGACTGCGCAGGCTGAGCGTCGGGGCCTCGGCCGGCTGCTCGACGATGCCTGCCTCGGAAAGGGCCACCATGTAGTCCTGGAAGCTGCCGTCCCGGATGGGGATCTCCGGACCGGTCACCTCCACCACCACGTTGTCCACTCCCTGGCTGTAGAGGGCCGCCATCACGTGCTCCACGGTGAGAACCCGGGCCTCCCCGACCCCGAGGCTGGTCCCGAGCTCGGTGCCGACCACGTGGTCCAGCGTGGCCGGGATCTCCACGGCGCTGTCCAGGTCCATGCGGCGGAACCGGATTCCGAATCCGGGATCGGCCGGCCGGAAGGTCAGCGAGGCCTGCTCCCCGGAGTGCACGCCGACGCCGTCCAAGGAGATGTTCTCACCGATGGTCCGCTGGTTGACGGAGTTCATGCGTCCTGAGGTTCTGGGGCCGTTGCCGCGGAGGCCCGCGGGCCAGAGCAAAACAAGCTAATCACAATGGCCTCAAGGATCTAACCCGGCCCGCAAGACGTCCAGCTCCGCCTCCAGCGCCTTCACCCGCTCCATGAGCTTGGGCAGGCGGGAGAGATTGGCCTGTCTCCTGAGATCCTCCCGATGCGGACGGGCTGGATGGCCCGACATGGTCTCCCCCGTCCCAACGTCACGCATGACTTTGGCGGCCACTGCGAGGCGGGCCCCGTCGGAGATCTCGAGCTGGTTGATCAAGCCCGCCTGGCCCCCGATCCAGACCCCCTTCCCGATCCGGGTCGAGCCCGCGACGCCCACCAGGGCTGCCATCATGGACTGGGCCCCCACGTGCACGTTGTGGGCGATCTGGACGAGGTTGTCCACCTTGCATCCGGGCTCGACGACCGTATTGCCCACCGACCCCCGGTCCACGCAGGTGTTGGCCCCGATCTCCACGTCGTCTCCGATCAGGCATCCGCCCACGTGAGGGATCTTCTGGTGGGCTCCCTCGAAGAAGACGTATCCGAAGCCGTCCGATCCCAGGCGCGTGCCCGAGTGGATCATCACTCGATCCCCCAGGACCGTGCCAGGGTACAGGACCACCTGGGGGTAGATGGTGCACGAGGCTCCGATGCGGGCGTTCCGTCCGACCACCACGTGGGGTCCGATCCGGGTTCCCGATCCGATGAAGGCTCCCTCCTCGATGACCGTGTAGGCTCCGATCCCCACGTCTTCACCCAGCTGCACGCCTCGGCCCAGGACGGCGGTGGGATGGACGCCTGCGGGCCCGGGGTCCGGGGGATGGAGCCGGCGCAGGATCACGACGAGGGCGCGGTGGGGCTCCGGCGCCACGACCCGCGGGGCCCCCTCCGGCAGGTGCTCCTCCATGTCCTCCGACACCAGGAAGGCACCGGCCTCGGATTCGGTCACGAACCGGGCGTACCGCCTCGACGTGAGGAGGGCGACCTCGTCGGGCCTGGCCTCTTCCACCGAGGCGATCCCACGGAAGACGAGACCGGGGTCGCCGGAGAGTCGACCGTCGGCGAGCTCGGCGATCTCCGCCAGGGTGAGGGCGTGCGGGCCCTCCGCTTCAGCTTGATTCATGGACGCCGCCGAGAGTGAATGAAAAGGGGCCCCGGGCGCTTCCCCAGAGTGCGCCCGCGGGCCCCTTGGTGCAAGGAGCGTTCCGCCCGCGTCAGAGGCCGGTTCCCGGGCTCGTCGAGGCCGCCTGGAGGCGGGTGATCACCTCCTGGGTCAGGTCGAGGGCCGGATCGGCCGAGATGATGGAGCCGGCGGCCACGTCGAGGATCAGGGCGTAGTTGCCCTCCTCACGGATGGCCTCGATGACCTCGGTGATACGATCCATGACCGGCTGGACGAGCTCGGCACGCCGCTGCTGGGCGAGCTGGTCCAGCTGGGCCATGCGCCGTTGGGCCTCCTGGGCCTTCTGCTGGATCTGCTGCTCCCGGTTCCGCTTGGCCTCCGGGGACAGCGTGAGCTGCTGCTGCTGCAGGGCCTCCTGCATGCGGACGAGCTCGTCCTGCAGGCTCTGCGCCTCGGCCGTGTAGCCCTCCATCTCGGAATCGAAGGCCTGCTGCGCCTCCGCGGCTCCCGGTGCGCTGGCCAGGATCTCCTGGGAGTTGATGTAGCCGATCTTGAGCGTCTGCGCCTCCGCTGTGCCTGCGGCCAGCGCGAAGACGAGCGCCAGAGCGGCGAACGGGGTGCGTCGCATGGGCTTGTGCTCCATTGGTCGGGCCCGGTTCGTCCGTCACCCGCCGGCCGGCCCGTACCACCGCCGTCGGGGACTGCATCGGTGTCGCGAGTATCGTAGTCCGATCGGACCGGGCATGTTCCCTTGTTCCCTACCGTGGCCCGATGGACAGCCTAGCAATTTCTAGAAACCCGGCCCCATACGGAAGTGCAGCTGCCACCCGGGGTTGGACTTGTCGAACCCGTAGGCGTAGTCCAGACCGATGGGACCGAAGGGCGTGACCAGCTGCACACCCAGGCCGGCGCCTCGGAAGAGCCGCGTGGGATCGATGTCGAGGGGGTCTCTCCAGACGTTCCCGGCATCGTAGAAAAGCGACGCCGAGATCTGGTCGTTTAGGCGCAGCGCGTACTCGGCCGTGAGGGAGAAGAACCCGTCGCCCAGCCGGTCGATGTCCGGGATGTCGCCGGAGCGCTCCGGGAAGAAGCCGAGGGGCGTGATGGACGTCTCGTCGTACCCGCGGAGGTTCTGCCCGAACTGCACGCCTCCCATCCAGAACCGGTCGAAGGGGAAGCGCACGGCATCGCCGAACACGCCGCCCGCCTTCATGGTGAGACCCAGCGTGAACCGGGGGCCCTGACCGGCCTCCCCGCCGATCTGCCCTACCGGCACGTACCAGGTGCCCTCCAGGAGCACTCGCGTGAAGTTGCCGTCACCTCCCAGCAGGCCGCCGTTGGTCTCGACGTTGATGCTCTGCCTGGATCCCACCGTCGGGAAGAGCGGGTGATCGAGGGTCTGTCGGGTGATGCCGAGGGAGAGCTGACTCTGCACTCCCGGGGGCAGGCCGAAGAGCGACCTGTCGTCCACGTCGCTGAACTGCTGGTACGTGGTCCGGGAGATGCCATAGCCCACGAACAGCCGCGTCACCCGGGAGCCCGGCCAGGGGAAGCCCAGGCGCAGGTTCGTGCCTATCCGCCGCCGTCGTCCGGTGGCGAACTGGAAGAACCGGTCCCGGGAGTTGAACAGAGAGATGGTTCCCGACGTGCGCGTCTGGAAGAGCGCGGGATCGGAATAGCTCAACTCGAAGCTGTTCAGGAACCGACCGAAGTCCCACCGGAGGGTTCCGGCTTTGGCCTGGCCGAAGAGGTTCGGCTGCTCGTAACCCAGGAAGCCGGACAGCCCGTATCCGCCCCCGACCGACGTGCCGAAGTTGATGGAGCCCGTCTGCCGCTCGGTGACGTTGAACGTGATGTCCACGTCCCCGTTGTCGAGGGGTTGGATGTCGGGTGGATCCATGGGCGTCTCGAAGAAGCCCAGGGACGAGATGCTCTGGTAGCTCTGCAGGACCCGACTCTGACTGTAGGTGTCTCCCGGGAGGATGAAGATCCGGTCGCGGATGACCCAGTCGTAGGTATACTCGTTGCCCGCGATGGAGACTCTGTTCACCAGCGCCGGCGTCCCCTCGGTGATCTGCCAGCTCACGTCCACCGTGGGGGTGGAGCCGTCGTCCGCAGGCTCGTTGCGCTGCACGACCGGGTTGACCTGGGCGTACAGGTAGCCCTCGTTGGCGTAGAGCTCACGCACCGACAGCATGGCTTCGGTGAAGGCCTCGGCGTCGAACACCTCGCCCTCCCGCCCCCCTTCGTCCCCTCCTCCGAAGCCGAGGCTCCGAAGGAGACCCCCTTCGCTGCGCTGGTAGAACCGCTCGAGCTCTTCGGTGGTGAAGCGGCTGTTGCCCTGGATGCTGAAGGATGGGAGGCGGTACTGCGGCCCCTCGTCCACCGTGATCTCGATACGTGACTTGCCGGTCTGCGGGTCGATGAGGATGGTGTCGGAGCGGATCGCGAAGTCGAGATAGCCCTCTGCCCGGGCGAGGGCGGGCAGTCGGTCCACCAGGTCCGACTCGTACCGGATCTCGTCGTAGGAGCCCGAACGGAACCACCAGAAGCCCTCGGCCTTGGTGGCCATGGCGCCCCTCAGGGCGTCCGCGGGCAGGTTCTGGTTCCCGAGGAAGCTCACCTGCGCCACCGTCACCCTCTGACCCTCGGCGACGTCGACGATGACGTCGATCTCGTTCTCACGATCGGGAACCGGCTCGAGGCGATCCTCGATGGAGGCGAAGGGAATCCCATCCGCTGCCAGCTCGCTTCTGATGAACGCTTCCGCGTCGATCACCCTCTGTGGATTGTACGGGAACCCCGAGCGCAGGCCGGAGGTGTCCCGGACCTGCCGATCGGAGACGTGCTCGAGCCCGTTGATGGTGACCCGGCGGACCAGGGGTTGCTCTTCGACCTCGACGATGAGGGTGACGCCCGTGGCTCCCCTGGCGCGCACCACGACGTCCTTGAACTGCCCTGTGCCCAGCAGCTCCTTGATTCCCCGCTGGATGTCGCGATAGGTGACCTCGCTACCCGGCGTCACGCCCAGGATCGCGATCACCGAGCCTTCCTCGACGCGGCTGTTGCCCTCCACCAGAACGGTGTCGATGCGCTGCAGCTGGGAGGTCCGCGTCTGCCCGGCCGCCGGAGCGAACAGGGCCATAACGAGGGAGAAGGCCACCGCCGTCGCGGAGGCCTTCTCCCTGGATCCGAGAAGCCAACTGGTCACCTTCGTCCTCACGTCTTCGTCTTCGAACCCGCCTGGAGTGTGAGTCCGTCCCCCTCGGGGTCGACAGCCACCTCGATCTCGTCTCCGGCGGAGAAGTCCGCCACCAGTATCTTCTCTGATAGCGGATCCTCCAGATACCGTTGTATGGCTCTCCTGAGCGGCCGGGCCCCGAACTTCTCGTCGTAGCCCTTTTCCACCAGGAAGCGGACGGCCTCGTCGGTCAGTCGCAGCGTGATCTCCTCCTCCTCCAGGCGGCTCCGTACGTCCGCGAGGAGAATGTGCACGATCTCGGCGATCTCGTCCCGGGAAAGGGAGTGGAACACGATGGTGTCGTCCACCCGGTTCAGGAACTCCGGGTTGAAGGCCCGCTCCACCTCCTGGCGCACCTTGTCCTTCATGATCTCGTAGCTGGTCTTCGCGTCCCCGGCATGGAATCCGAGGCCTCCACCCTTGGAGATGTCCCGGGTCCCGAGATTGGATGTCATGATCAGGACGGTGTTCTTGAAGTCGATGACCCGCCCGTAGTTGTCCGTCAGGTGACCTTCGTCCAGCACCTGGAGCAGGATGTTGAAGACGTCCGGATGGGCCTTCTCGATCTCGTCCAGGAGCACCACCGAGTAGGGTCTCCTCCGCACGGCCTTGGTCAGGGCGCCCGAGTCCTCGTACCCGACGTAGCCGGGAGGGGCGCCGATGAGGCGGGACACGGAGAACTTCTCCATGTACTCGCTCATGTCCACGCGGATCAGGGCCTCACGGTCGGCGAAGAGGAACTCCGCCAGGGCGCGGGCCAGCTCGGTCTTCCCCACCCCTGTGGGTCCGGAGAAGATGAACGACCCGATGGGACGCCTGGGGTCCTTCAGGCCGGCACGGCTCCTGCGGATGGCCCGGGAGATGGCCTGGATCGCGTCATGCTGGCCGACGATGCGCTTGTGGAGCTCGTCCTCCATGTGCACGAGGCGCTCCGACTCCGTCTGGCGGATGCGCATGACGGGAATCCCCGTCCACCGGCTCACGATGAAGGCCACATCGTCTTCCGAGATCTCGGGGCGGTGGCGCTTGCGCTCCTCCTCCCACTCTTGCTGCTGCTCCCGGATCCGCTGGCTGAGCTCCCGCTCCTCGTCCCTGAGCTCCGCCGCACGCTCGAAGTCCTGATTCCCGATGGCCTCCTCCTTCCGCCGGGCGATCTCCGTGAGCTGCTCCTTGAGCTCCTCCACCTCGGGCGGCGGCACCTGGCTGGCGATCCTGGCACGGGCGCCGGCTTCGTCGATCACGTCGATGGCCTTGTCGGGAAGGAATCGGTCGGTGATGTACCGGTCCGACAGCTTCGCGGCCTGCTCCAGGGACTCGTCGGGGATGACGACTCGGTGATGCTCCTCGTAGTGGCCCCGAAGGCCCTTGAGGATGTCCAGGGTCTCGTCCACCGCCGGCGGGTCCACGATGACCGGCTGGAAGCGACGTTCCAGGGCGCCGTCCTTCTCGATGTACTTGCGGTATTCGTTCAGGGTGGACGCCCCGATGCACTGGAGCTCCCCGCGGGCCAGCGCCGGCTTCAGCATGTTGGAGGCGTCGATGGCCCCCTCGGCGGCTCCGGCGCCCACCAGGGTGTGGAGCTCATCGATGAAGAGCATCACGTTCGCGCTCTGCTCGATCTCGTTCATGACCGCCTTGAGGCGCTCCTCGAACTGGCCGCGGTACTTGGTGCCGGCGATGACGGCGGCCATGTCCAGGGCGAGCACGCGGTAGTCCTTCAGCGCCTCGGTCACCTCGTTCCGGGCGATGAGCTGGGCCAGCCCCTCCACGATGGCGGTCTTGCCCACTCCGGGCTCGCCGATGAGCACGGGGTTGTTCTTCTTCCGTCGGCAGAGGATCTCCACCACCCGCTCGATCTCTCCCGTGCGCCCGATGGTCGGGTCGAGCTTGCTCTGGCGCGCCAGCTCGGTCAGGTCTCGGCAGAAGTGATCCAGCGCCGGCGTCTTGGACTTCTTGTCCCCGGGCTTGCCCGCCCCCGGCTGTGCCGCCGGGGTCGCCCCGATGCCCGCCGGCTCCGACGGCGACACGTCCGAGCCCAGCACCTTGAGGGTCTCGGCTCGCCCGTCCTCGAGGCTCACGCCCAGGGAGTTGAGGACCTGCGCGGCGATGCCCTTCTCCTCTCTGAGCAGGCCCAGGAGCAGGTGCTCGGTGCCTACGTAGGAGTGGTTGAAGTCCCTCGCCTCGGCCATGGCGAACTCGAGGACCTTCTTGGCCCGGGAGGTATAGGGCAGCTCGCCGAGGGCAATGGTCGCCTTTCCCTTGCGGACCGATTCCTCGACCCGCTCGTGGATCTGATCCAGATCCACGTTCAGGTTGGTGAGGACAGCCGCGGCGACACCCTCGCCCTCGCGTATGAGGCCCAGGAGGATGTGCTCCGTGCCCACGTAGTCGTGCTGCAGGCGAATGGCCTCTTCCCGGGCCATCGCCAGGACCTTCCGAACCCGGTCCGTGAAGTTGTAGTTCATGTCCCGTCTCGACGGAAAGACCTCGCCTCAGGCATCGCCGGGCGTTCCTTCAGCTTCGGACTCGCCCGGAGCGACTTCTCCTTCGGCTGCCAGGATGCGCCGCACGAAGGCCGCACGGTGTGCGTCGCTCTCTGCTTGAGGGAGGTCACGGCCTGCAGCCTGCTCCAGGTGAGCCGGCTGCGTGAAGATCATGATCTTGTTGAGCGTGTATACACGGAGCCCTGGGAGGAGTTTCAGGCTCACCCCGAGCCGGACTCCGGACAGCAGATTCATCAGCTCCTCGAACGACAGCGACCGCGCGTACCGCAGGAGCCCGTACGCCCTCCAGATCTTGTCCTCGGTCACCGCGCGGGCGTCCCGAAGCAGCACCTGGCGGGCCTGGCTCTCGTACTGGATCACCTGCCGGACCACCTTGTCCAGGTGGTCGACCAGGTCCTCCTCGGTCTTCCCCAGCGTAGTCTGGTTCGACACCTGGAAGAAGTTCCCGACGACCTCGGATCCCTCCCCGTACAGACCCCGGAAGGTCAGGCCCACCTGTCCGAGGCCCTGGAGCACCTTCCCGATCTCCTTGGTGAGGACCAGGCCGGGGAGGTGCATGAACACCGACGCCCTCAGGCCCGTTCCCGCGTTGGTCGGACAGCTCGTCAGGAAGCCGAACTCGTGGTGGAAGGCGAAGGGGAGGTCCTGGCCCAGCTCCTCGTCGAGGCGGTCCACCATGCGCCATCCCTCCTGGAGTCGGAGCCCCGACAGGAGGCTCTGGATCCGGAGGTGGTCTTCCTCGTTCACCATCACGCTGATCGGATCGCCAGCCGCCAGCACCACCGCGGTGCCCCGGGTGGGGCCGGACCCGCTCTCCCCCAGCAGCTCCCGCGATACCAGCCGCCTTTCGAGGAGGATCTTCCCGAAGCGGGGCTCGGCGTCCGCCATGGGGAGGAGCACGCTGTGGGCCAGGGACGGGGATTGGGGCAGGACCGCCTCGAGCTGGCCCAGGACGGCCTCCCGGTCGTTGATCCGGGCCCGCGGGCCGAAGGCGTAGCCCTGGAGGTTGCGGGCGAGGCGGACCCGAGTGGACAGGACGATATCGGCGTGGTCCCCGCTGGCCTCGAGCCAGGAGAGGCCGTGGTCCGGTACGGCGGTGAGGTCGTCCACGGTTCCTATGGGATGGGCTCGAGGGACCGGATTTTGTCCCGGATTTCGGCGGCTCGCTCGAAGTCCTCGGCGTCCACGGCTCGCTGGAGCTTCCGTCGCAGGCCCTCGAGGCGCTTCTCCATCTCCGTGGCCGAGGGATCCGGGGGCAGGTAGACCTTGCCGATGTGCTGGGTCCCGCCGTGGATTCGCCTGAGCAATCCTCTGAGGTGATCCTCGAGGGTCGAGTAGCAGTGGGGGCACCCCAGCCTTCCCGCATCACGGAACTGGGAGAAGGTCAGGCCGCAGAACGAGCACTGCGTGTCAGGCTCGGTATCGGGGGTCTCCGTCTCCCCCATCTGCGCCAGGAAGTCCGTCAAGGGGACGTTGGGCGTCTCGGGCGTGGTGTCCAGGCCTTTCTCGGCCGCGCACCGCTCGCAGAGATGAAAGGTCGACATCTCGTTGTTGACGATCTGCGTGAGGTGGACAACAGCCTTGCTGGATCCGCAGTTGTCACACTGCATGTGGCATCTCCCGAGGGTCCTTCCTCTGCCTTCCCGGGCTGGCTACCCCGAACTGTTCGCTTCGAGCCGGCCGTCCCTGAGCCGCAGGACCCGGTCGGCCCGGCCGGCCAGGTCCCGGTTGTGGGTCACGAGGACCATCGACAGTGCCCGCGCCCGGCGGAGCTCGAAGAGAAGGTCGTGGAGCCGATCGCTGGTCTTGGTGTCGAGATTCCCCGACGGCTCGTCGGCCAACAGCACCAACGGCTCGTTCACCAGAGCCCTCGCGACCGCAACCCTCTGCTGCTCACCCCCGGATAGCTGTCGAGGCTTGTGCCCCGCCCTTTCGGCAACCCCGACGGCGGCCAGCAGTTCCCGAGCCCTCACCTCGGCGTCCGGGAAGGGGGCGCCGGAGATCAAGGCGGGCATCATGACGTTCTCCAGGGCAGTGAACTCCCGGAGGAGATGGTGGAACTGGAAGACGAAGCCCACGTGGCGGTTCCGGACGGCGGCGAGGGCCTCGTCGTCGAGACCCTCCACGGGATCGCCGCCCAGGATCACCTGGCCACCGGTGGGTCGGTCCAGGGCTCCGAGGAGGTGCAGGAGCGTGGACTTCCCTGCGCCGCTGGCTCCGGTGATGGCCACGGCCTCGCCTTCCTCCACGCGCAGGTCCACGCCCCGGAGGATGCGAAGCTCGCTTCCGTCGCCGCCGACGAAGGACTTCTCGAGGCTGAGCGCCTCCATCGGGCACGGCGTTCCGGGCGCGGACCTGTCTTCAATCATGGCGAATCGCGTCCACGGGCTCCAGGCGGGAGGCCTGGCGGGCCGGGTAGATGGTGGCCACGAGGGCGACGAGCGTGCTCGCCACCACGATGGTCAGGAGGTCGGTGATCTGGAGGTCCACGGGCAGGTGGTCCACGAAATACACGTCCGGGGGGATTCGGATGATCTGGTACCGGTCCAGCACCCAGCACAGGATCAGGCCCAGACCCGTGCCGGCCACCGTTCCCACCGCGCCGATCCAGACGCCCTGGAGAACGAAGACCCGGAGGATCCCCGCCCGGGTCATCCCCATGGCCTTGAGAATCCCGATCTCCCTGGTCCGATCCGAGACCACCATTACCAGCGTGCTCACGATGTTGAAGGCAGCCACCAGGACGATGAGGAAGAGGATCAGACCCATGGCGAGCTTCTCGAGCTTCAGGGCGCTGAACAGCGCCCTGTTCGTGGTGATCCAGGTCTGCACGTGGTAGGGGAAGCCCAGCCTGATCTGGAGCTCGTCGCCCACGGGGGTGGCGAGGTCCGGGTCGGTGGTGCGGACGCCGATCCCCGACACCTGGTCGGCGGCGTCGAGGCCCAGCAGCTCCTGGGCGGCCTCGAGCGTCGTGTAGACGTTCTGCATGTCGTAGTCGTACATGCCCGTGGTGAACGTGCCCGTCACCTCGAAGTTGCGCAGGGCGGGCGTGAGGCCGCCGAACATGTCCCGCCGCAGGTTCTCGAAGGCGATGACCACCACCGTGTCCCCCTCGAAGAGCTGCATGCGGTCGGCGAGGGCCGAGCCGAGAAGGATCGGGTTCAACCCCGACGGCGGGGGCTCCAGGTTCAGGGCCCCCTGGATGATCTGGCGCTCCATGTCGGTGCCCGTCCCCCGGGTGGGATCGATGCTGACACCGTAGAGCTGGGCCGCCTGGGGGTAGAGGTCACCGGCCTGGCCTCGGACGACCGACACCTGGCTGAGCACGAACGGCGCGGCCCCCACGACGCCGTCCACCGCCATGACCGTGTCGAGCACCCTCTCCCAATCGTCCATGCGGAGGCTGGTGCCCTGCTGAAGGACGTGGACGTGGGGCGTGGACTCCAGGATCTTGGCTCGCAGATCCTCCTGCATGCCCGTCATGACGGCGATGACGACCACCAGGGCCGTGACGCCCACGGTGACGCCACCCAGAGCGATCCACGTGATGAGGGACAGCAGCCCTCTGCCCCGTCCGGCGCCCAGGTAGTGACGTGCGATGTACCAGCCGAGGCCGTTCCGCCCGTTCTTCCTCCTCGCGCGCTCCCTCCCGGGCCTCGTCACGGGTCGTTCCGGAGGATCGGGAAGAGGATGACGTCCCGGATGGACGCCTGGTCGGTGAGGAGCATGACCAGGCGGTCAACGCCGAGGCCCGCGCCCCCGGTCGGCGGCATCCCGTACTCCAGGGCACGGAGGAAGTCCTCGTCCACCTGTTGCGCCTCGTCGTCGCCCTCCTCGCGGAGGCGAGCCTGCGCCTCGAGGCGGCTTCGTTGATCGAGGGGGTCGTTGAGCTCGGAGAAGGCGTTCACGATCTCCATGCTGGCCATGTACAGCTCGAAGCGCTCGGTGAGTGCGGGCTCGCCGCGCTTGGGCTTGGCCAGTGGGGACAGCTCCTTGGGATGGTCCAGGACGAACGTGGGCTGGATGAGATCCGGCTCCACGAGCTCGCCGAAGAGCTTGTCGATGAGCTTCCCCCTGCCGGCGCCCTCCAGCTCCGGGATGGAGAGATCCTCCGCTCGACGACGCAGCTCGTCTTCGGGGAACTCGCGCACGTCCGCCGAAAGGGCCTCGGACAGGGCGTCCACCAGACGCACGCGCCGGAAGGGAGGGTCCACGTCGATCTCGTGGTCGCCGAAGGTGAAGGTGCGCCGGCCCAGGACCCGTTCCGCCACCTGCACCATCATGCGCTCCACGAGGTCCATCTGGTCCTCGTAGTCCGTGAAGGCCTGGTACCACTCGAGCATGGTGAACTCGGGGTTGTGGAACCGGTCGATCCCCTCGTTCCGGAAGTCCTTGGCGATCTCGTAGACACGGTCCAGCCCGCCGACGATGAGTCGCTTGAGGTACAGCTCGTCGGCGATGCGGAGGTACATCGTCCGGTCGAGGGCGTTGTGGGTCGTGACGAACGGTCTGGCGGAGGCCCCTCCGTACAGAGGTTGCAGAGCGGGCGTCTCCACCTCGAGGAAGCCCTCGTCGTCCAGGAATCTGCGGAGCTCGGTGATGACGCGGCCCCGGGTCCGGAAGACCTCCCGCACCTCCGGATTGACCGCCAGGTCCGCGTACCGCTGTCGGTACCTCGACTCGGTGTCCGCGAAGCCCGAGTGCACCGTTCGCTCCCCCGTGTCCGCATCGACCTCGACCTTGCCGAAGGGCAGCGGCCGCAGGGACTTGGCCAGGAGCGTCCACTCCTCCACGTGAACCGTCACCTCGCCCATGCGCGTCCGGAAGAGCGGGCCCTCGACTCCGATCCAGTCTCCGAGGTCCACGAGGTCCAGGTTCCCGAAGGGCTCCTCGCCCAGCACGTTCTTCCGGAAGTACAGCTGGATGCTGCCTTGGACGTCCTCGACGTGAGCGAAGGCGCTCTTGCCGTGCGAGCGCCACGAGAGGATCCTGCCGCCGATGCGGACCCTGGGGCCGTGCCCGGACTCGTCGAGGCGGCCCTCGGCCTCCGCGTCCTCGAAGGAGGCAACCGCGTCCAGGGAGCGGTGGTCGGCGTCGTAACTGTACGCGAACGGCTCAACCCCCCGGGACCGGAGGGCCTCCAGCTTCTCCCGGCGGGCCTTGAGGACCTGGCTCAGGTCGTCCGTGGTCACCGCTATGCCGCCGAGACCGAGCCGAACCGCTTGAGGAACGCCTCGATGAAGGGATCCAGATCCCCGTCCATGACTCCGTGAACGTCTCCGATCTTCAGTTCCGTGCGATGATCGTTCACCATGGTATAGGGCTGGAAGACGTAGGAGCGGATCTGGCTGCCCCAGGCGATGTCCATCTTCGTGGCCTCGAGAGCTGCACGCTCCTTCTCGCGCTCGTGGAGCGCATGCTGATACAGGGCGGCGCGCAGCATCTTCATGGCCGTTGCGCGGTTCTTGTGCTGGGACCGCTCCTGCTGGCATGCAACAACGATGCCGGTGGGCTCGTGGGTGATGCGTACCGCGGAGTCGGTCTTGTTCACGTGCTGTCCGCCAGCTCCCGACGCCCGATACGTGTCGACGCGCAGATCGCCTTCGTCGATCTCGACCTCGATGTCGTCCTCGACCACCGGATAGACGAACACGCTGGCAAAGGACGTGTGCCGCCGGGATTGCGCGTCGAAGGGAGAGATCCGCACCAGACGATGCACGCCCGCCTCGGCCTTCAGGTAGCCGTAGGCGCTCGGGCCCTTGATTTCCAGGGTGGCGCTCTTGATACCCGCCTCTTCCCCGGGCTGCAGGTCCAGCACCGTCACGTCGAAGTCGTGGCGCTCGGCCCACCGGGTGTACATCCGGGTCAGCATCTCGGCCCAATCCTGCGACTCCGTACCCCCGGCGCCAGGGTGGATCGTCACGAGGGCCTCCCGGTGGTCGTCATCACCCTGGAGCATGGTCCGAAGCTCGAGGGCCTCCACGCCGGAGGATAGGCTCTCGAGGCCTCCCTCCCACTCGGTCAGGAGCTCGGCGTCCTCCTCCGCCTCCAGCAGCTCCGAGAGGGCCGTCAGCTCCTCGACCTTCCCCTGGAGCTCTCTCCAGGGCTCGAGCCAGCCCTTGATGCGGTTCGATTCAGCGATGGTCTCCCGGGCGCGCTCCTGATGGTCCCAGAACCCGGGCTCGGCCATGGACTGGTCCAGAGCCGTCAGCCGCTGCTCCCGAGCCTCGAGGTCAAAGATACCCCCTGAGCTCGCGAACCTTGCTGGCGAGCTCCGTGAGACGATCCTGTTGCTCCTTGTTCATGCGCTGCTGTCCGTCGGATTACGTCCTGGGGTGTGCGAAAGGGGCCGTCCGCCGGGACGGCCCCTCCCAAGGCCATGCGGGGCAAGAATATACCTGGACGACGAAGCCGTATCAACGCCGGGCGGCGCTAGAAGACCTTCCTTCCCTTCGCGAGGATGTCGTTGAGCGCGTCGGTCCAGTAGGGGGTGCCACTGGCCAACTCCTCGCCCACTTGATCCACATATTCGTTCCACGACTTCGTGATCTCGTCGGCGAAGTCCTCCTCCAGGGTCTCGTTGTCCAGGGCCTGCTGATGTCGCTCCGGGTTGTACATGATCATGTCGGAGACCAGGACACGTGCCAGCCGCTGCGCCTTTTCGCTGGGATCTCTCCTTTCGAGGGTAAACCCCCTTGGGGCGGGTGGCTCCTCGACAGGAGTCTCGGCTTCCTCGACGGGTGCGGATTCCGGACTCTCGAAGAAGGCGTCCTCGGGGACCAGGTCCAGGTCGAGATCCCCTCCGATGCCCACATGCTCAATCGAGGAATCCTCGGTCTCCAGGCCCTCGGTCACGGGTGTCGGATCGGGCGCATGGCGGGCCTCGGACACGGATCGTTCCACCGTGCTCAGCGGCGGGATGTCAAGCTCGTCGAGGCGCACCTCCGGCTCGGCTTCGAAGACCCAATCCTCATCCTCCGGGGGGCGAATGGCCGCGGGCTCCTCCGCTTCCGCCGCTGCACCGGCATCCGGTGCCGGCGCGGCCTCAACCGGCTCGGGCTCCGACGCCGCCTCGGGTTCGGGAGCCGCAGCCTCCACCACCGGCTCGGGCTCCGGCGCCGGCTCGGACTCCGGGGCTGCGGCCTCGACCACCGGCTCGGGCTCCGACTCCACGTAGGGCTCGGGAGCCGCGGCCTCGACCACCGGCTCGGGCTCCGACTCGGCGTAGGGCTCGGGGGCCGCGGCCTCGACCGCCGGCCCGGGCTCCAACTCCACGTAGGGCTCGGGAGCCGCGGCCTCGACCACCGGCTCGGGCTCCGACTCCGCGTAGGGCTCGGGAGCCGCAGCCTCCACCAGAGGCTCAAACTCCGGCACCGCCTCGGGCTCGGGGGCCGCGGCCTCGACCGCCGGCCCGGGATCCGGCGCCAGCGGCGGGGGAAGCGTGTGTTCCGGCCGCTCGACCCTGAAGATCCCGCTGCACACGGAGCACCGGGCGTTCACGCCACCCACGGGCACCTTGTTGGTGTCGACCGGAAATGACGTGGCGCAGGACGGACACTTGACGCTGATGACCATGGATTCTCGTAGGCTAGGCGTTGCTCTTGGCCGGGACCACCCTCTCCGGTCGGGCCCGTCGGTCCGCGTCTACCGCGGTGATGGTCTCGGCCTCCGGCAGCTTGCGCCGGCGGTCGACGACGTAGAGGGAGCCGGGAAGGGTCTTGGCGTAGCTCTTCATCTCCGCGGCGAGCTCCGCGATCTGCCCGGTGTGCTGGAATCCCTGAAGCTGGTTTGTGACGATGCCGATGGACAGCGTCATGAGGGGAATCCGATGAACGTGACCACGTCGGTCCTTCCCGAGAAAATACCCTGCCCGCCGATCTTCTTCGGAGTACTGGTACGGGATGAGCTCATCGAAGAGCTCGATGATCGCGTCGCACGTCGACTCCATGTGCTCCAGGGGTACGTTGAAGATGAAGTCGTCACCACCGATGTGCCCCACGAACCCGCCGGGGGCGAGCCCCCGCACCATGTCCCTGAGGATTCGGGAGAGGATCTTGATGACTCCGTCCCCGAACGTGTACCCGTAACGGTCGTTGAACTCCTTGAAATGGTCCAGATCGGCGTAGCAGACGGCGAACAAGTCCCCTGACTCGAGGCGGGCCGTCATGTCGCGGGCGATGTGACTCGTGCCCGGCAGCCTCGTCGTCGGGTGCACGGAGACATCCCGATCGGCGCGCCGCAAGACCTGTTGAAGTCGCAGGAGCTTCTCCGTGCCGGGGAAGTCCTCGTGGACCACCTCGTCGGCCCCGGCCTCGAGGCACCTCCCGGCCAGGTCGACCATGCCCCTCGGCACGAGAATCACCAGGGGTACGATGGCCGTGAACGTATCCTGCTTCAGGGATCCCGACAGCTCGAGGATCTCGTCGGACACCTCTCCGATCTCCAGCACGACGCAGGCTGGAAACGCACGGTTCAGTCGGGCGCGCACGTCGTCCGGCCGCTCCAGCCGCTCGATGGCCAGGCCGTTATCCTCGGCGAACCGAGAGACCAGGGGTGACGGGTCCCGGCGATCAGGCCCGTAGTACAACACCGTTCGTTCGGCAGCCATTCGCACTGTGTAAAGGGGGGGAGCCTCCGGGCCAGGACGTTACCTAGACGGCTCCGCCGGTGTCAAACGTTCCTGAGGCAATATACGCACCAGGAAGAAGTCCACGTGACGCTGCTCTTTGTCGACCCGGGCGACCTGGACGCGCACCCGGTCTCCGAGGCGGTACGCGAGGCCCCCGTGATCCCCCACCAGAGCGTGCTCGGCGTCCCGGAGTCGGTAGAAGTCATCCGCCAGCGTGTTCACGTGCACCAGCCCGTCCACGAAGAAGGCCTCGAGGGTCACGAAGAACCCGAACGCGGTGACCCCGGAGATCCGGCCGTCGAACTCGTCACCGAGATGCCGCCCCATGAACTCCACCTTCTTGAGAGCCACGGAGTCCCTTTCGGCCTCGTCCGCCGCTTGCTCCCTGGCGCTGGCCTGCTCAGCCATCCTCCCGAGCTCCTCCGGATCGGTCTCGCGAGGTGGGAGACCGTGAACGAGAGATCGGATAACCTCCCGGTGGACAACGAGATCGGGGTATCTCCGAATGGGAGACGTGAAATGCAGGTAAGCGCTGGACGCCAACCCGAAGTGGCCCAGGTTGGACGCGTCGTACCGTGCACGCTGAAGCGAGCGGAGCACAACCGTGGTCACCAGGTGCTCGTCGGGACGTCCCCGCACCGCTTCGAGTAGCGCCTGGACGTCCCTGGGACGCAGCTCCGCCCGTCGGCGGACGGGCAGCCCTCGGCGGCGGAAGAACTCGGCCAGCTCCCGTGCCCGGTCCCGGGAGGGTGGTTCATGGACCCGGTACGGCACCGGCAGGCCCCCGCTCTCGCAGGCGCGGGCGACGGCCTCGTTGGCCAGGATCATGAAGTCCTCGATGAGGCGGTGGGCCTCGAGGCGCTCGACCTTCTGGATGTCCACGGGCATTCCACCCTCGTCCAGGAGGACCTTGGCCTCGGGGAGGTCCATGTCCAGCGCTCCCCGCTCCGTCCGGTGCGGACGCACCCGGCGGGCCAGGTCATCGAGCTTGCGCAGGGCATCGTCGACGGAAGGCTCGATGGAGCGCCGTCCGTCGAGGACCTCCTGGACTTCCTCGTAGCTCAGGCGGCGCCGGCTCCGGATCCTGGTGCGCTCGAATCGCTGATCCAGGACCTGGCCCTCGCCGTCAAGCCGCAGGAAGACGGACACCGCGAGGCGGTCCACCCCCGCTCGGAGGGAGCAGGCGTCCCCGGACAGCTGCTCGGGGAGCATGGGAATCGCACGGTCCACCAGGTAGACGCTCGTCCCCCGTTCCCGGGCCTCGGCGTCGATGGATCCACCTTCGGGCACGAAGTGGGCCACGTCGGCGATGTGGACCCCAACCTCCCACATCCCCGAGTCCAGCGGCGTCACCGACAGCGCGTCGTCATGGTCCTTGGCGTCCGCCGGGTCGATGGTGAGCACGAGCAGGTCCGTGCGGTCTACCCGGTGTGGATCCCCGTCGTCGACGGATGTCGCGGCCTTGTGAGCGGCCTCGAGGACCGACCGTGGGAACTCGAGGCTGAGGCCGTAACTATATGCCACCGCAAGTACATCCACCCCCGGGTCGGAGAGGCTGCCGAGGACCCGTCGGACCTCTCCCGCCGGGCCCACGCCTTCCTCGCCGTAGGAGACGAGGTCCACCACCACCACCTCTCCCTCTTGGGCCCCGTTCTCGTCCCCCGCCGCGATGAGCACGTCCCTCGTCATGCGACGGTCGAGGGGAACCACGTAGTTGAAGCGGCGGGCCCTGTGGAAAGTCCCCACCACGGAGGACCGCGCCCGCTCGAGGACCCGGATGACGGTTCCCGCCGGGCTACGATCGGGGTCGCGTCGCTCGATACGGACCACGACGCGGTCCCCGCTCATGGCCGAGAAGAGGTCCGAGGACCGCACGAACGCGTCGGAGCCTCCCCCCTCGGGTCGCACGAACCCGTCGCCGCTCCGGGTCACCGACAACGTCCCGACGACGAGATCCAGGTTCCGCGGAATCGCGTAGCGACCGCCCTTGACCCGGTACACCTTTCCTCCCCTCTCCAGGGCGGACAGGAGTCGCTTGAGGGCCCGGTAGTCCTTGGTGGGGACACCCAGAGCCCGGGCCAGCTCCTTGGGCTTCAGGGGACCCCGACGGGACCCGGCCAGCTCCTGGAGCACCTGGGGGCCGAGCGTCCTGACGTCCATCAGCGCACTCCGTCGAGTCGGAGCGTGAGGGCCCATCCGGTTCCGGGTAACCGGTTCGGAGGCGTCAGTCGGATCTCCGAGGAGTGACGAAGCCGGGCGGACACGTAGGCGTCGACCCCGCTCAGGAGGTGGTTGGCCAGAACGGCGCCCAGGGCCGCCGTCGCCTGTCGAAAGCGGTCGTCACTCTGGCGGATCAGGTCGCCTAGGGTCAGCCGATCCTGCTCCCGACCGGACCAGTCCCAGAGGAAGGCCGTCCTGTAGGCCCGATCCCGATAGTACTCCAGAGCCCGCCGGTAAGAGGCGTCCGTGGGGTCAAGCGGGCTGCCCGGCGGAACGAAGAGACCGGTCGCCCGCCTCCAGATGGATCCGTTGAACGTGGAGGCATTCTCCTCGGGCTGGATCCCCTCGGCATCCGGGTCGGCGTCGAAGGCCCCCGAGCGGACCCAGGTCGACAGGGTCTCGTAGTAGGTGAAGGAGCCGTCCACGCGGGTTCCGCTTCGGATCCTGCCCGTCTCCCACGCGAAGTCCCGGTACTGATCCCGCAGAGTACCCCCCGCGGACCTCCGGTCCGCCCAAACCACCCAGAGGGCCGCCTCGGCAAGCGCGTAGGCCCAGCCTCGGCGCTGCCCCAGCTCGAGCTGACCCCATCCCGGAAGGATCAGCGAGCGGCCGGCCGCCCCCTGGGCCGAGACGTCGTTCGCGGAGTCCTGGGACACCGCCGTCCCGGGAATGAGGAGGGTGCATCCCAGGGCCATCACGAGGGGAAGCAGCCTACCCCACGCGGGCCGTCCGGGCATCAGAAGACAACGGAGAAGGTGACGTGGACCGGCTCCGTCTCCCCCGTGAGCGTGGATACGGCGAGAGACTTGGCGATGGCCAGGTCGAAGCGCTCGTAGCGCAGACCCAATCCCACCCGGGCGCCCGCTTCCTGATCCAGGTCCCCGAACACGTATCCGGCCCGCAGGAAGAGGGCATCGTTCGTTCCCGCGGTGACCTCGGACCCCACGTACACGGAGACCGAGCCCGGGTCGAGCAGGCGGTCCTGAAGCTCCACGGCCAGCCACGCCTCGAGCTGGTCCGCACCCGAGATGACGCTCATGACGTCGTAGGCCACGGCGACCCGCGCCCGGGACGGAAGAGGATCGGCCTGCTCGGCGTTGAG
>JBDHGI010000065.1:0-19665 GCA_039589955.1 Gemmatimonadota bacterium
GGACGAGCCCCCTGGATCGTGTCCAGGTGAAGAGGGGGATCCCCAGGGCGTCCGCCAGATGCAGGAGGAGTCCGCTCGCGCGGTCCTCCTCCGGAGTGTCCAGATGGATGAGCCCGTAGCGGGACCGTATCAGGAGCTCCAGATCTTTGAGCGCGTCCTTGGGCATGCGTCGGGGCGGCATGGGATTCGTATCGACGGCGAAAGCTGAGCGCGCTTCCTCGGCATGTCCAGCGCCGGGAGGGTTACCTTTCCTCGGTTGGGGTACCGCACCGAGGAATCCGCATGCCGAGGGACCGCATCGTCGTCTACGAGAAGCCCACCTGAAGCACCTGCAAGAAGCTCGTGAAGCTTCTCGATGAAGAGGGAATCGACTTCCGTCGTGTCGACTACTTCGTGGACGCTCTGTCCCGGAAGCAGCTGTCAGCGCTTCTGAACAAGGCCGGGCTGACGCCCCGCGAGGTCTTGAGGAAGCGGGACAAGGCTTACAGGGAGCTGGGGCTCGGCGAAGCCACGGTCTCCGACGACCGCGTCCTCGACGCCATCGTCGAGCACCCCGGGCTGCTTCAGCGCCCTATCGTGGAGCACGGCGGACGGGCGGTGCTGGCCAGGCCCGTCGAACGAGTCCGCGAGCTCCTCTGACTCCCCTCCCGGTCCACTAGTCACTGACGGACGGAGGACCACCTCTCCTCGAGGGAATGACCCGACCCGGGAGGGTGAAGAGGACCTCTCCGTCCTCCACGACGGGCTCGCCGTTGACCAGGACGTGCTCGATACCTTCCGCGTGCTGGTGGGGCTCGAAGAAGGTGGCCTTGTCGGCGAGCTCGTCCAGATCGAGCACCACGAGGTCCGCCCAGTATCCCTCCCGGATCTCGCCCCGGTCCCGCAAGCCCATGATGCGTGCGGGAAGGGAGGTCTGGGAACGGACGGCGTCCTCCACGGAAAGGGCTCCCACCGTCATGGCGTAGTGACGGATCTTCCGCGGGAAGGTCCCGTAGAAGCGCGGGTGGACCGACCCGTCCTCGGGGAGGGCGATACCGCCGTCCGAGGCGGTGGCTACCCACGGTTGGGCGGCGTAGCTCTCTACGTCGAGCTCCGACATGGAGAAGCCCCGGAGCCGACCTCCTCCCGGACGCTCGGGGTCTCCCTCCAGCTGGAGGTCGATCGCCATCTGGACGGGATCGACCCCCCGGTCGTCGGCGATATCCTGGAGGTTCCGTCCCACCAGCTCCTGGTCCGGGTATTCGAAGACGACGACCCGATCAGCCCCGCCCCGCCTTCGGATCTCGTGGGCGACGTCGGTGCTGATCATGGCTTCCGTTTCCGGGTCGTCCAGATTCTCCCTCAACATCTGCGCGGGAGGACGCCGCTCGTCCCGTGATCGGGCTTCCTCGTCCTGCAGCGCCCAGCGGGGGATGAGCACCGTGCTCCCGTCCGAGCCGCTGGTGGCATAGGGGTACTGGTCGGCCCAGACCCTCACGCCCTCGTCCCGGGCCCGTTGGATCAGCTGGATGGCGGAGGCGCTAGACCCCCAGAAGTGCGCGCCCTTGGCCTTGATGTGGGACGCCACTACCCGTGCTCCCGAACGGCGGCCGATCTCGATGGTCTCCATGACGGCGTCCTGGAGCGTGGGCGGGCCCCGCTCGTCCTGGCTCGGCCAATACCACATGGGGTCCGTGCCCTCGGAGCGCTCGTGGGAGATGTACACGCCGTCGAAGGGCACGAGCTCCTCGGCCAGCTCCGCCACCTCGTCGGTCGTGCTCCAGCGCCCGGGAACGTACTCGAGGCCGGCGGACATCCCCACGGCCCCCTCCTCCAGGCCCTGCCGCACGAGCGCCCTCATCTCCCGGACCTCGGCGGGCGTCGCCGGACGCTGGAAGTCGTCACCCATGATGGCCCTGCGGACCGTCCCGTGTCCCACCATCATCATGACGTTGGGCCCGACGCCTTGCCGTTCCAGGAGGGAACGCTGATCGCGGATGGGCCAAGGCGAGCGGCCGTCGTGGTTCACCACGACCGTGGTCACTCCCTGGGACACCACGTTCGGCGCGGCCTTGCGCCGGACGTCGTCGGTCCGGATGGTGGCGCCGCCGATTCGTGCGCTCCCGTCGTCGGCGTGGGAGTGGATGTCGATGAAGCCCGGCGTCACGTAACGGCCCTCGGCGTCGATGACCCGACGGGCCATCGATCTTTCCAGGCGTCCGACAGCGACGCTCCTGCCGTCACGGATCCCGATATCGGCCCGGTACCAGGGGTTCCCCGTCCCGTCCAGGACATGCCCACCGGAGATGAGAAGGTCGAAGGGGTCGCTGTCCTGCGCCGTCGCGGGTGCGGCCAACAGGCACGATGCGGCCAAGATGCTCAGGGCACGATGCATGGGTCAGCCTCCCATCTCGTCGAAGGCCTCCCGGATCCTCCCAAGGCCCTCGAGAAGCTCGTCCTCGGGGTTTCCGAATCCGATGCGCAGGTACGAGTCCATGCCGAAGTGATCCCCCGGCACCACCAGCAGGCTCTTTCGCGTCCGCAGCGTCTCGGCGAACTCGGTAGAGCCCACCGGGGCATCGTAGTGAACGTAGCAGATGGCGCCGGCGTCCGGCGGACGGTATCGGAAGCGTCCTTCCTGGGAGTCCATCCAGTCCCTCAGGAGCCCCAGGTTGGCCCGGACGATACCCCGGGTACGCTCCAGGATGCGTGCTCGCGTCGCCGGCTGAAGCGCCACGGTGGCCAGCGTGTCCGACAGGCTGGCCGGGCTGATGGTCGTGTAGTCAGTGCGCCCCCACAGTTCGGCCACGACGTTCGCGGGGCCCACCACCCAGCCGAGCCGGAGCCCAGGAAGCCCGTAGGCCTTGGACAGGGAGTTCGTGACCAGAACCCGGGAGCAGCGGCCCCAGAACGAGGGGGTCACCTCGCCCTGGACCTCAGCTCCCGCATAGACCTCGTCGGCGAGGATCCACGCCCCGTGCTCCTCGGCGAGCCCAACGATGGCGTCCATCGCGTCGGAGCTCAGCCTCGCGCCGGTCGGGTTGTTGGGGTTGGTGACCAGGATGAACCGGGCACCGTCCCGGAGAGCAGCGGCCAGAGCGTCCAGATCCGGCTGCCACCCGAGCTCCTCTTGGAGGTGGACGGGTCGCACGCTCGATCCGAAGGACTCGAGGAGGCCAGGGACCTGCCCGTAGTTGGGCAGCACGACGACGGCCGCCCCCTCGCTCTCCAGGAGGTGCCAGAAGGAGGTGAAGTTCGCCTCGGCTCCACCGACCGTAACCAGGACGTTCGCCTCGGTGGCGCCCGGATAGAGCCCGGCGATGAGATCCCTGAGCTCGTCGGAGCCGTTCGACTGACCGTATCCGAGGCGGACGTCGTCCACGCCTCGGCGGCTGCCGGAGAGCTCGAGCAGCTCCCCTACCGTGAGGGGGTGCACGCCGGACTCGGAGAGGTTGATTTCCACCCGGTGCTCGTAGGTGGACTGGTACCGCTCCATGCGGAAAGGCACGTAACGCACGACAGGCTCCTCGCTGGATTGACCGCGACCATCTTCGGTCGCGGCGGGATGGTAGGCTCTCGGACCGTCCGCCGCAAAGTCTCGGTTTGAGGGCCTCCGGGGCCCCGTTAGATTGCGGTCGCCCGACCTCGCGCCCGATCCGCGACGGACCGGGCACTCCCCTTCGCAGGCAGGCGACCATTCAGCCCATGAAGAAGGTCCTCCTGGTCATCCTGGACGGGTGGGGCCACTCGGACTTCGGTGACGAGGTGGACGAGGGCAACGCCGTCGAGCAGGCGTCGGTGCCCAGGTTCAGAGCCCTCCTTGATCACCATCCCCGCACGAGGCTGGCGTGCTCGGGGAGGGACGTGGGACTTCCCGACGGCCAGATGGGGAACTCCGAGGTGGGCCACCTGAATCTCGGCGCGGGCCGCATCGTCTATCAGGACATCGCCCGGGTGGATGCGGCCATCGAAGGGGGTTCCTTCGCTCGGGCCGTGGGGCTCGACGACATGGCGCGGCGGATGCGGGCCCGGGATGGGGTCCTGCACCTCGTGGGGCTCGTTTCCGAGGGAGGTGTCCACAGCCACATCCGCCATTTCGAGGCGGCCCTCGATGGGCTTCCGGGCGACCTGCCCGTGCGGATCCACTGCATCACCGATGGTCGCGACACGTCGCCCACCAGCGGTGCGGCCTGTGTAGCCCGCATGGCCGACCGATGCCGGGAGCATCCCGACTGGCAGGTTGCCACCGTGTGCGGACGCTACTACGCCATGGACCGGGACCGGCGCTGGGAGCGGACGGAGCGTGCGTACCGGTGTATCGTGCGGGGCGAGAGCGAATCGGTGGAAGCTCTGGAGGGACTGGTCGAGCGGTCGTACGCGTCGGGCGTCACCGACGAGTTCATCCATCCCACCGTCGTGCGGGGGGTCGGGGAGCGGGGGATCCGCCCGGAGGATGCGGTGCTCCTGTTGAACTTCCGGGCCGACCGCATGCGCCAGATCTGCGCGGCGCTCACGGTGCCGGATTTCGGGGGGTTCCCGCGGAACGGCGTCCCGGTCACCGACGCCACAAGCCTCACGGAGTACGAGCCGGGCTTCCCCATCTCGGTGGCGTTCCCGCCCCGGGAGGTCGACGACTGCCTGGCCGAGGTCCTGTCCTCGGCGTCCCTCGCGCAGCTCAGGGTAGCGGAGACGGAGAAGTACGCCCACGTGACGTACTTCTTCAACGGGGGCG
This sequence comes from Gemmatimonadota bacterium, assembly GCA_039589955.1. Lineage (GTDB taxonomy): Bacteria > Gemmatimonadota > Gemmatimonadetes > Longimicrobiales > Gaopeijiaceae > SZUA-318. The sequence continues at coordinate 4,712 of JBDHGI010000065.1, forward strand.
TCGAGAAGCCCTTCCCCCACGAGGAGCGTGTCCTCATTCCGTCGCCCAAGGTCGCCACCTACGATCTGCAGCCGGAGATGAGCGCTCCCGGCGTCGCGGACGCCGTGGCGCGGGGTATCGAGGAGGGCCGACACGCGTTCGTCCTGGTGAACTTCGCCAACCCCGACATGGTGGGGCACACGGGGGTCATTCCCGCCGCGGTGCGGGCCGTCGAGGCCGTGGACCGGTGTCTGGGCGACCTGTTGGATCTGGTGGCGGCACGCGCCGGGGAGTGGGTGGCCCTGGTGACCGCGGATCACGGGAACTGCGAGAAGATGATCGACGAGGACGGGAAGCCCCACACCGCCCATACCTCCGAGCCGGTGGACTTCATCGTCTTCGACCCGTCGGGCGCCCACGGGCTGGTCGGGGACGGCGGACGTCTCGCCGACGTCGCGCCCACGGTGCTCCACCTCCTGGGCCTGCCGCGGCCGGAAGCCATGACCGGGCGAAGCCTCGTGCCGGAAGCATGATGGAAGCGGAGCAGGTCCTGGAGAAGGCCCTCTCTCTCGCCGACGAGGGCGAGTGGGAGGCCATGGCGGACCTTCTCCGGGAGAGCCTCGCCTACCACGGACAAGAGGCCGCCATCCACTGCTGGCTGGGCGTTGCCGAGCGTGAGCTCGGACTGGAGGGTCTGGCGTACGAGCGGTTCAAGCGGGCGCTGATCCTGGGTCCGGAGGATCCCTACGTCCTTGCCACTGCGGGGAACGGCGTCGCCGCGTTCGACGACCCCGACGCCGAGCAGGCGCTACGAACGGCAGCCGTGCTGGCTCCGGAGGTTGCCGTCGCCCGCCTGCTGTACGGGGCCTATCTGGCCCGGGAGGGCCTGGTGAAGGAAGCCCTGGCAGAGCTCGAGGCCGCCCGGGACCTCGACCCGGACGATCCGCAGATCGCGTACGAGCTGGGCGTCGCCCGGTGCCTCGGCGGGGACATGGAGGGCAGCGTCGACTCGCTGGCGGAGGCGGCGCGGCTGAGCCCCGACGACGGCTTCGGCCGGATCACCCTGGGTCTGGTGCTGTTGGAGACCGACCGCTGGGAGGAGGCCCTCGTGGAGCTGTCGGAGGGAGCGCACAGGGAGCCTCACGATGTCGAGGCCCAGCTTCTGGCGGCGCTGGCGGCGGGCGCCATCGGCACGGAGTCACTTGCCTACGAGATGTTGGAGCGGGCGCGGATGCGAGCGTCCGACGAGGACGTGGTCCTGGTGGCGGCGGTGGAGGAGCGACTGGACGCGGGACCCGACGAGGCCCGGCGGCTGCTCCTGGAGGAGATGGCGCCGGATCAGCTCAGACGGCGCCTGCAGGTCAGACCGTAGCCATGGGCAGACCGACGATGAGCAGAACGATCTCTCCGGGGCTGTCGGCCCTGGTACTATTGGCGCTGACCGCCGCCGGAGCGCCGGCGCAGGAGGAGGGAGAGCGGGTGGATGTTCACATCCCCTACACCCAGTTCACGCTGGGCAACGGGCTCAACGTCATCTTCCACCGGGACGCCTCCCTGCCGGTGGCCAGCGTCAACCTCTGGTACCACGTGGGTTCGAAGAACGAGAGGCCGGGGCGGACCGGGTTCGCCCATCTCTTCGAGCACATCATGTTCGAGGGCTCGGCCCACGTGCCCGAGGGGGACTTCGACAACCTGCTGGAGGCCGCCGGGGGGGTGAACAACGGCTCGACCAACAACGATCGCACGAACTACTGGGCGAACATCCCGGCCAATGCCCTCGAGCTCGCCCTGTGGCTGGAATCGGATCGCATGGGCTTCCTCCTCGAGACCATGACCCAGGAGAAGCTCGACATCCAGCGAGACGTGGTGAAGAACGAGCGCCGGCAGGGTGTCGACAATCAGCCGTACGGTCGCGCATTCGAGACGGTCTACGCTCACCTGTATCCCGAGGACCATCCGTACCACTGGCCGGTGATCGGGTCCATGGACGACCTGTCGGCGGCCACCCTGGACGACGTGATGGACTTCTTCCGCACGTATTACGCGCCCAACAACGCCAGCCTCGCCATCGCCGGGGACGTTCGGGAGTCGGAGGTCCGCCAGCTGGTGGAGCGGTACTTCGGGGACATCCCCCCGGGCCCGCCCATCCCGGAGGTCACGGTCCCAGACGGAGCCCTCGCCGGGGACGTGGGGGTCGTCCTCGAGGACGATGTCCAGCTACCACGGCTCTACGTGGCGTGGCCGGCGGCGGAGGGCTTCAGCCAGGACGACGCGGTCCTGGATGTCCTCGCGGCGGTGCTGACCGAGGGGAAGAGCTCCCGGCTGTTCCGGCGTCTGGTCTACGAGGAACAGATCAGCCAGGACGTGGGTGCCTTCCAGAACGGGCAGGAGTCGGCGGGCTCGTTCTGGGTCATCTCGACGGCCAAGCCGGACATCTCCCTGGAGCGCGTCGCGTCGGCCGTCCGGGAAGAGCTGGGGCGCATCGTAGCCGACGGGGTCGACCCCGAGGAGCTCGAGCGTGCGGTGGCCGGGGTGGAGACGGACTTCGTCCGTTCCCTCGAGCGCGTCGGGGGCTTCGGCGGGAAGGCGGACCAGCTGAACGAGTACCACTTCCTCGCCGGCAATCCCGGCTGGGTGAGGCACGATCTCCGGCGATACCGCTCCGTCCGGGTCGAGGACCTCGTGGAGGCCGCCCGCGGCTACCTCGCGGAGAGGCCAGCGGTCTGGCTGAGCGTGGTGCCCAGAGGCCGGCTGGACCTGGCCGAGGGATCCGGTAGGGCCTCGGGAGGGCAGTCGTGAACAAAGGAGCGAAGCTCATGACGGTGAGTTGGACCACGTTGTCGGTGATGGGGTGCGCTGCGTCCATGTCCTCGTCCTCAGATCCCGAAACGGGATCCCGATCCGTGACGGTCGGGGCGACGGTCGGCGGCGGGGGCGTCTCCTCCCAGGCTAGGGTGGACCGTCGTCGGATCCCCGAGGTGGGAGAGCCTGCGCCCGTCGAGCTCCCCGATGTGCAGGACTTCACGTCCGCCAACGGGATGCGCATCGTGCTGGTGGAGCGGTCCGCGCTTCCCCTGGTCAGCCTGGAGCTCCAGCTTAGGGGCGGTGCGGCAGCGCACCCACCGGGGCTGGCGGGCCTGGCCGCCATCACGGCGGACATGATCGACGAGGGGACCACCACCCGGTCCGCCCTGGAGATCGCAGACGCGGTAGACCTTCTCGGGGCGACCCTGTCGAGCTCCGCTGGATACGACGCGAGCCGGATCCGCATGTCGGTGCTCCGCTCACGGCTGTCCCAGGCGCTGGAGATCCTGGCCGACATCGTGGTTCGCCCGACATTCCCGGAGACGGAGCTGGACCGTGTCAGACGGGAGCGCCTGGCGCGGGTCATCCAGCGCTCCGACGTTCCGGCGGCCCTCGCCGACGACGCGTTCCAGAACGTCCTCTACGGGACCGACCATCCCTACGGTGTTCCCCTGTTGGGCGACCGGGCGAGCCTCGAGGCCATCTCCCGGGACGACATCGTGGCGTTCCATGCGGAGCGGTACGCTCCTGGCCAGGCGGCCCTGGTCGTGGCGGGAGACGTGACACGAGAGGAGCTGGAGGAGCACCTTCAAGGGGCCTTCGCAGGATGGTCCGGGCCCGGACGGGACCCGGGCACGCCTCCCGCCGCCCCGGAGCGGGCGGAGCGGACGATCTACGTGGTGGACAAGCCCGGCGCGGCCCAGAGCGAGATCCGGATCGGGCGGATCGCCGTGGACCGCGGGACCGATATGTACTATCCCCTGCAGGTCCTGAACACGGTGCTCGGGGGATCGTTCACCAGTCGACTGAACATGAAGCTGCGCGAGGAGAAGGGATACACCTACGGAGCCGGCTCGTTCTTCGACATGCGGCGGAGCCCGGGTCCCTTCGGCGCCGCGGCGGCGGTGGCGACGCCCGTCACCGACAGCGCCGTGGTGGACTTCATCGACGAGATCGACCGCCTCGCGGACGATGCGGTTCCCGAGACGGAGCTGGCCCGGGCCCGGAACTACCTGGCCCTGCGGCTGCCACAGCGCTTCGAGACGCTGGACGACGTGGTTCGACGTCTGTCGGAGCTGGTCCTGCACGACATCCCCCTGGAGTTCTACGAAGGGTATGTGGACGGCGTCGCGGCCGTGGACGCCGCGGCGGTCCTCGCCGCGGCCGGAAAGGAGCTGGGCAGCGGTCGCATGGCCATCGTCATCGCGGGGGACCGCTCCCTCGTGCAAGACCCGCTGGAGGCGCTGGGTCTCGGGCCCGTCGTGGTCCTGGACGCTCCCCCCGCCTTCAGACCGGAGTAGCGGAGTGACCCGTCTCTCCATTCCCGTGGCCCGCCACCGCCTGGACAACGGCCTCCGGGTCGTCCTGTCGGAGGATCGTTCCGTGCCGGTGGTGTGCACCAACCTCTGGTACGGCGTGGGTTCGAGGAACGAGCCCCCGGGGAAGACGGGATTCGCCCACCTGTTCGAGCACATGATGTTCCAGGGCTCGGCGCACGTCCCCAAGAACCGGCACTTCGAGCTGGTGGAGCGGGCGGGTGGCACCCTGAACGCCACGACCTGGTTCGACCGGACCAACTACTTCCAGACGCTGCCGTCCCACCACCTGGAGCTCGCCCTCTGGCTGGAGTCGGATCGCATGGGATGGATGCTGCCGGCCATGGATCAGGAGAAGCTGGACAACCAGCGGGACGTGGTGAAGAACGAGAAGCGGCAGCGGTACGACAACCAGCCCTACGGCGACTGGGACGAGCGGTTGCAGGCCCTGGTCTTCCCGGAGGCCCACCCATATCACCACACCGTCATCGGCTCCATGGAGGATCTCGACGACGCCACCCTGGATGACGTGGCCTCGTTCTTCCGCACCTACTACGTGCCCGACAACGCGGTGCTGACCCTGGCAGGGGATTTCGACAGCGCTCGCGCCCTGGATCTCGTGGAGGCCTACTTCGGGGAGATCCCCCCGGGCGGGCCCATCCCTCCTGTGCCGGGAAGGACCGCTGTCGAGCCCGTCATCGGAGAGACCGTGCGGGACCACGTGGTGTCCGACGTGCCGCTTCCCCGGGTGATCGTGGGGCTGCGGATCCCACCGTACTCGGAGGCCGATTTCACCGTCGCGGAGGTGGCGCGAGCGGTTCTGGGCTCGGGTCGCGCCTCGCGCCTGTACCGCCGGCTGGTGCGGGAGAAGAGGGTGGCCAAGGACGTCGTGTCCTACGCCTTCCCGCTCATGTCCGGGGCGTCGATGCTCCTGGTGTGGGTCACCGGCTACCCGGACAGTCGCGTGGGCGACCTGGAATCGGCGCTGGGGGCGGAGCTGGAGGGTCTCACCGATGCGGAAGGCGGCGAGGTCGAGCGGGCCGTCGCGCTCACGGGGACGGACCTCGTGCGGTCCTTGGAGCGCGTGGGGGACCGGGCGGACCTGCTCTCCATGTTCGACCTGTATTTCGATGACCCCCATCGGCTGAACCGGGAGCTGGAACGGCTCCGGTCGGTGACGGCCGAAGACGTCAGCCGCTTCGCGGCGTCGCACCTCGGGAAGGACAACCGGGCGGTGGTGTCCTACGTGCCGGAGGGGATGTCATGATCTCCATCGACCGCGCTCGCGAGCCGACTCCCGGTCCAATTCGGGCCTTCGAGTTCCCGAAGGTCGAGCGGCGCGAGGTCGACGGCCTGGACCTGCGCGTGGCCAGGATGGCACAGCTCCCCGTGGTCAGCGTGAGCGTTTTCGTGCGTGCGGGCGAGTGGGCCCTGGCGGAGGACGTGGCCGGGCTGGCGGTGCTCACCGGCGACGCCCTGGAAGGAGGCACCCGCCGCCGGAGCGGAACGGAGCTGGCCGAAAGCCTGGAGCGCCTGGGGGCCCGACTCGGGGTGTCGACGGGGTGGGAGGGGACGAGCGTCACTCTCTCGTGCCTCGCCGATCGGCTGACCGAGGGGCTGGCCATTCTCGCCGAGACCGTCTTGAGCCCCGCCTTCCCCGAAGACGAGGTCCGGAGGGCCCGAGAGCAGGCGTTGGCGGGAATACGCCAGGCCGCCATGGATCCGGCATCCGTCGCGTCGCACGAGGCGTCCCGCAGGATCTTCGCCCGCGGGGTGCCGTACGCCCGTCCCCTGGAAGGAACCCTCGCGTCGGTGGAACCGCTTCGGAGGGGCCACCTCGAGGGCCTCACCGAGGCCTTCTACGGGCCGCGTACCGGTGGCGTGGTGGTGGTGGGGGACGTGAGCGCCGACGAGATGGAGGACATGGTCCGTGATCACTTCGGGGCGTGGGAGGGCGGGCCCCCGGCGGGACGGGAGATCGACGTCGAGCCGCGAGGCCGGGAACGCCGGCTGTTCGTGGTCGACCGCCCCGGGTCGGTGCAGTCGGAGCTGCGCGTCGGCCACGTGGGCATCGAGAAGAGCCACCCCGACCACTTCCCGACCCTGGTGCTCAACACCCTGTTGGGAGGGGCCTTCACGAGCCGGCTGAATCTCAACCTGAGGGAGCGCAACGGCTACACCTACGGTGTGCGATCCCGGTTCGCCTTCAGGGGTGAGGCCGGCCCATTCAGCGTCAGAACGTCGGTGGCGACGGACGTGACCGGTGCCGCGGTGCGGGAGATCCTCTCGGAGCTGGAGGGCATCGTGTCCGACGGCCCGACGGTCGCGGAGGTCGAGGCCGCCCGCGACTACATCGCCGGCGTGTTCCCCCTTCGACTCGAATCCTCGGGACAGGTGGCGGCGCGCATCACGGAGCTGGTCGTCTACGGTCTGGACGACGACTACCACGATCGCTATCGGGAGCGGGTACGTAGCGTGACCGTCACCGCCGCCGCCGAAGCAGCCCGCCGTCACGTCCGGCCCGGCGAGGTGCAGATGGTGGCGGTGGGCGATGCCGAATCCGTGGCGCCGCAGCTGGAGGCTCTGGACCTCGGTCCCGTGGAGATCGTCGACCGCCATTGACGTCACCGCCCTCCGGGCCGTGCAACCCGAACGCGTCCGACCCGTATCCTAGAAGGGTGATCGGAAAGGGGAGTGGGCCTCGCGCAGGGGTCTCGCGAGGCTCAGACAAGGAACGCCGACGAGTCGTAGCAGGGCTACGGCGAGGAGAAGAGACGACGTATGAGCCCGCGACCCCCCTGCGCCCGCAACGGTATGGAGACGAACAACTTGAGCGGTGGCGGGTTACGGCGGCACGGCCCCATCTCCGTCGTTGCTTCGCCTCGACGTAGCTACGGCTATGCGTGCGCCTCGTAAGCTCGGCGGTCTCGCTTCGCTCGGCTCGGCGAAGCGCCTAGGATCTGGGGCCGTGGCGCGCGTAACGAGGCCCGCTCCCCTTTCCGATCACCCTTCTAGGTCGGGAGAGGGGCGTCGGGTCATCGCCGAAGCCAATCCAAGGAGACGCTCTTGAAGGACTCGACCGCACCTCACCGTCTGGCCAGCCGTCTGGTCCACGACGGGCGCATCGTGAAGCTCAGTGTCGATACGGTCCGCTTTCCGGACGGGTCGGAGGGGGACTTGGAGATGATCCGCCACCCGGGGGCCTCCGCCGTCCTGCCCGTGCGGGGCTCGCTGGACGAGGAGGACCCGGAGGTGGTCATCCTCCGTCAGTTCCGGTACGCCAGCGGAGGCTACCTCTACGAGGTGCCCGCAGGGCTTCCGAGAGGGCCCGAGGAGTCATGGGAGGAGTGTGCACGGAGGGAGCTGGAAGAGGAGACGGGCTACAGGGCGGAAACGCTGGTGCCCCTGACGCGCATCTACACGACGCCGGGGTTCACCGACGAGGTAATCCACCTGTTCGCCGCCACGGGACTCTCGGACGGGAGGTCCCGCCTGGACGACGACGAGTTCGTGGAGGTGGTCCACCTGCCGTTCTCCGAGGCGGTGGACAAGGTCCGCCGGGGCGAGATCGTCGACTGCAAGAGCGTCGCCACGATCCTCTACGCGGCCTCGTTCGTATTCTGAGGAGTGGTGCGCGAGGGAGTCAACATGTGTCCTCTCCGCGTCATCGAACGTCTCATGGAGGGGACGGAAGGGCCGGGAAGGTTGGCATGAAGCCGAAATCGTGGGCTGGCACAGGGTGTGCATCGAAAGAAGTCGGAGGAGTGCTCCTGCCATTCCGGCGGGGTGTCGCTCGAACAGGGAGGTGACGACGTGGCCAATGTGAGTGCGAAACAGACGAGGCGGGTCCGGGTGGAGCCCGGAGGGGCCGCCGAGCACCGCCGCGCGCTGCGCGAGCTGACGGACAGTGAGGTTGTCCAGGCGTCCCTGGATGGAGACCCCAGAGCCTTCGGCGAGCTCGTCACCCGCTACGATCAACGGCTGCTGAACTTCGTGTACCGGACCATAGGGGACCGGGAACGGGCGCAGGATCTGGTCCAGGAGACCTTTGTCCGCGTGTACCGGCACCTGCACCGATTCGATCAGGCGAAGAAGTTCTCCACCTGGATCTACACCATCGCCAGCAACCTGGCGAAGAACGAGCTGCGCAACCGGTCCCGCAATCCGCTGGTTCTCTTCCAGACCATCAAGAAGAACTGGGACGCGGACCACCGACCCCTGGAGTGGGAGGATACGCAGTACAAGCCGGATGATCTCTTCCGGAAGCGTCACCTCAAGCGGAAGGTCGAGGAGGCCGTGAAGCTCCTTCCCGAGCACCACCGCATCGTCTTCGTGCTGCGGGAGCTCGAGGGGAAGACCTACGAGGAGATCGCCGACATCACCGGCTGCAACCTCGGCACCGTGAAGAGCCGCCTGAATCGTGCTCGAAACAACTTCGCCACCATCATCGCGCCCATGATCGACTGAACAGGTCCTGAGCACGCGGCACCGCCGACCAGGGAGCGAAGACACGACCGAGCCCCACCGGGATGACCCGGTGGGGCTTCCGTGTGGGGAACCCCTTCCCATCGGCGCAAGTATGAAGTTGCGACCCCGGTCGAGTCGAGCCGGGGGACCACGGATGCGGACTCGGTGACTCGCCCTTCATGACCTGCTCGGAATTCGTCGCTCGCTTCTCGGAGTACTACGACGGCACCGCGCCGGAAGAGTTCGCCCGTCGGGCGGAGCAACACCTCGGGACGTGCCCGACCTGTTGCCGGTATCAGGAGGTGGTCGAACGGGGCGCCAAGCTCCTCCGGCGCCTACCCGCTCCGGATCTCCCCGAGGACTTCCGCCCCCGCCTCCAGCACCGGATCTTCCACGTCGACGATCCCATCGTTCCCGGAGGGCCGACGTCCTCCGTGTCGACGATCCTGGCGGTGGTCGGAATGGCGGTCCTCCTCGCGGCCGTGGCGTGGTCCCCGGTTCTGCGTCCCCGGGCGCCCATGGTCGAGCTGCCGCCCATCGTCGTCACGAGGCCTCCCGCGATCCTGCGGGCGATGCCCGCCGGTGCGTTCCCGTTCGGAGGCGGCCTCTCCGCGGGGCGAGCCGTGGATTTCCGGCGGTGGGCTGATCTCTGGGGCGACGCGAACTGGCTCTTGTTCGAGTATTCTCCGCTGTCGCGGCGCTACCGGGGACCGGCGGGGGTCCAGCGGGTGGGGCTCGACTCCGATCGTTAGCCTGGTCCTTTCCCGGGGCGAGCCCCAAGGATGAATCCCCTCGAAGGCATTCCGAGCCTGGCCAAGGCCACAGGGGGCGTGTTCTACCTGCACGGGGACGACGGCTTCCGGAAGGAAGAAGTGGCGCGGGCCCTCGTCGACGCCCACATCGATCCCGCCACCAGGGATTTCAACCTCGATCTCCTCCGGGGCTCCGAGGTGGACACGGAGACTCTGGCGTCGGTTCTGGCGACACCTCCCATGATGGCGGAATGGCGTGTGGTGGTCATCCGGGAGGTCCAGGGTCTCGCTTCCAGCGCCAGGTCCAGGGACACGCTTCTGGAGACGGTCACGTCCCCGCCGCCGGGGCTGGCTCTCATCCTGTCCTGTACCGTCCCGTCGGGCTCGAAGGCGAAGTTCTACCGCGAGCTGGCCAAGAACAGCCGATCCGTGGAGTTCCGACCTCTGGCTCCCGAAGACGTGCCGGGCTGGATCATGGAGCGGGCTCGGACGTTGGGTGGCGTCGCGGTCGACGTGGACGCGGCCCAGGCCCTCGGGGCCGCGGTGGGCACCGACCTGGGCATTCTCTGCCAGGAGCTGGAGAAGCTCGTGGGCTTCGTGGGAGACCGGAAGAGGATCCGTCGGGCGGACGTGGAGGCGGCCGGGACGCGGCTGCCATCACAGGATCGCTGGCGCTGGTTCGACCTGGTGGGAGAAGGTCGCCTCGATGAGGCGCTGGAGACCCTGGGCGTGCTCATGGCTCAGGGGGAGAGCGGGGTGGGGCTCACGATCGGGCTCGCCACCCACTTCCTGCGACTCGGGATCGTCGTCGAGCAGGGACCGGGGGCCCTGGAGCCGGTCCTGCCTCCGCACCAGCGATGGCTGGCGCGTCGGCTCGTGACCCAGGCCAGGGAGTGGAAGGGCGATGAGATCGATGTGGCGCTGGAGGGACTCCTCCGCCTGGATCGGCTGCTCAAGGCCAGCCCCGTGTCCGATGAGCACCTGGTGGAAGAGTGGCTGCTCGGCCTCCTCACGCGACGGAGAGCGGCGTGACGCGACGGTGCCTGCTTCTGATGGCGCTCCTCGTCATGGGGTCGCCGGCTGAGGCGTGGCCCCAGGCGGCCGAGACCCTCGACGGCGTCGAGGAGCTCGTGCGCGCAGGGCGCTCAGAGGAGGCGAGACAGGAGCTCTTGCGATGGTGGAACCGGGAGTATGGGGACGCGTCCCGTCGGGACGTCCAGCGGGGCCTGTGGCTGAGGGCCCAGCTCACCGTGGATCCGAGGCAGGCGAGCCTCGACTATCGGCGGCTGGTCGTCGAGTACCCGGGAGGTCCGTACGCGGATCTCGCGCTGCTCCGTCTCGCCCAGTCGGCCTTCGCTCTGGGGGACTCCGCGGCGGCGCGGGAGCACGTCACCCGGCTCCAGCGGGATTACCCCGCGGGCTCGGCGACACGGGAGGCCGAGGCATGGTGGGCCGAGCCGGGCCCTCTACCTCCTCGGGCAGCCCCGGGCCGGCAGGCCGCAGCCCCGGCTCCTCCCCCCGACGCCGACCGGGAGCCCGAGGGCGGGTCGGACCTCGCCGGCGAGCCTCGCTTCGCCGTCCAGCTGGGGGCCTTTTCCGTGCGGGAAGGAGCCGAGTCCGTGCATCGGGAGGCGATGGGAGCCGGCTTCTCCGCCCGGATCGTGCGGATCGGAAGTGACGGACTCTTTCGGGTGCGCGTGGGGATGTTCCGCTCATCGGACGACGCCGCCGAGATCCTCCTCAGGCTCCGGGAGCTGGGGTTCTCGGCGGCCCTGGCGCGAGACGCGCACCTGGAGGAGCCCATCGGCCGGTGAGGCGCCCCGTGAGAGCGGGGTCATCCACCGGGAGTGTGCACGTCAAAGGGCCGCGACCACCCGCGCCATCCGTGCTCGCACCTCGTCGGCCAGGGGAGCCATGTCGTCCCGACCCGCCACGGCCAGCTGCTGGGCCGGGTCGAGGATGGCCACCACCGAGCTGTCGGGCTGCTCCCCCTCGTAGATGATCACGTTGCAGGGAAGGAGGAGGCCGATGTCCGTCTCCTCGGTGAGGGCCCGGTGGGCGAGGGGCGGGTTGCAGGCTCCGAGGATGCGGTAAGGGCGGAAGTCGACGTCGAGCTTTTCCTTGAGCGTTCCCTTGACGTCGATCTCGGTGAGGATGCCGAAGCCCTCAACCTTCAGGGCCTCCCGGACCCGGCCCTCGGCCTCGTCGACCGTGGTCCGGAGGGTCTTCTTCATGGCGTAGCCGACCTGCTGGCTCATGGTCCGTTCTCGCTGCAGTCGTGTGGCTCGTGCGGGTCTGAAAGGTACCCAAAGGGGGGTGCGAGCCGGTAGCTGCGGCGTTCTTGTGGGCGGGGGGCCTCCCGCGCGATGTTGGACCGCACACATGCCTTGTTCTCCCCCTCCTCCTCGCGCCTGCTCATGACCTCCAGCCACGCCCTCCAGAGCGAGTCCCGGGGCCACGGCTTCGGGACGGCGCCCGTGTTCCTGGCGAGCATCAGCACGATCCTCGGGGCCATCATGTTCCTGCGGTTCGGCTACGCCGTGGGAAACGTGGGGATGGTGGGCGCCCTCTTCATCATCCTGGTGGGTCACGCGGTGACGGTGCCCACGGCGCTGGCCATCGCGGAGATCGCCACCAACCGGAGGGTGGAAGGAGGAGGCGAGTACTTCATCATCTCCCGGTCCTTCGGCACCACCATCGGCGGCGCCATCGGCATCAGCCTGTACTTCTCCCAGGCGATATCCGTGGCCTTCTACATGATCGCCTTCGCCGAGGCGTTCCGCCCTCTGGCTGGGTGGTGGGAAGGCGCCGTGGGAATCCCCTTCGATCCCCGCATCGTTTCCCTGCCGGCCACCTTCGCGCTGGTGGCGTTGGTCCTCAGCCGGGGCGCCAGTCTGGGGGTGAAGGCCCTTTGGGCCGTGGTGAGCATCCTCGCGCTGTCGCTGTTGATGTTCTTCGCCGGCTCCGCCCCGGAGGAGATCCGGCCGGACAACCTCATGCTGGTCTCCGACCTGGGGAATCCGGATCCGTTCATCCTCGTCTTCGCCATCGTCTTTCCGGCGTTCACCGGCATGACCGCAGGCGTGGGTCTTTCCGGAGATCTGGCGAATCCCCGGAGATCCATCCCCCTCGGCATCATGTCCGCCACGGCGACGGGCATAGTGATCTACGTGTTCATCGTCTGGAAGCTGGCCGTCTCGGCCGACGCCCAGGCGCTGTCCGAGGACTACCTCATCATGCAGCGCATCGCCGTGTGGGGGCCCATCGTCCCCATCGGGCTGGCGGCGGCGACCACCTCGTCGGCGATCGGTTCGATCCTCGTGGCGCCGCGGACCCTGCAGGCTCTGGGCTCGGACAGCATCGCGCCCTGGCCGAGAGCGAACGAGTTCATCTCACGGGGAATGGGCCTGGAGAACGAGCCGCGCAACGCCACGCTGGTCACCTCGCTCGTGGCGGTGGTGTTCGTTCTGCTGGGGGACGTGAACATGGTGGCCCGGATCGTGTCCATGTTCTTCATGGTCACGTACGGGGCGCTGTGCGCGATCTCCTTCCTCGAGCACTTCGCCGCCCGCCCGTCGTATCGCCCGAGCTTCCGGTCCAAGTGGTACCTGAGCCTGTTCGGCGCGCTGATGTGTCTGGTGCTCATGCTCCAGATGGACCTGGGCTATGCGATCCTGGCCATCATCGTGATGGCGGGTCTCTACACGGTGATCCGCCGGAGCCGGGGGGGGGTTGGTGACCTGGCGGCCATCTATCACGGCGTCATGACCCAGGCGACCCGTTATCTGCAGATCCGTCTCCAGAAAACGCCCCCCGACGACTGGCGACCCAGCGTGATCACAGTCACTCCGAGGACGTTCGATCGGTCTTCGCCGGTGCAGCTCCTGGAGTGGCTGTGCCACCGGTACGGGTTCGGGACCTACCTCCACTACATCAAGGGGCGGTTGGAGCCGGCCTCCTTCGAGGAGAGTCGGGCGGTCCAGGAGCGGCTGGTCCGCTCCATGGCCGAGAGGAAGGGAGCGATCTACGTGGACACCATGATCAGCCCGTCCATGGCGTCGGCGCTGGCCCAGAGCCTCCAGATGCCGGGTGTGTCCGGGATGGACAACAACACGATCCTCTTCGAGTTCGGCGTCCACGATCTGCCCGAGGTGCTGGAGGAAGTGCACGACGGTTTGGCGCTGGCGGGCGTGCCCCGGATGAACCGCCTGGTGCTGCGGCACGGCGACAACTTCTTCGGCGCCCGGAAGAGCATCCACGTCTGGCTCACCTGGCACGACGACCGCAACGCCAACCTGATGATCCTTCTAGCGTATATACTGCTCGGACACAGGGACTGGCACGGGGCAGAGATCAACCTGTTCGCGGCCTATCCCCGCCGGGAGGTGAAGGAGCGAGCCGACAGACTCCACGCGATGATCACCGAGGGCCGGCTCCTGATCAGCGACAAGAACGTCCGCGTCATCCCCACGGATGACACCATCGACTTCCAGAGGCTGGTGGAGGCCCGCTCCAACACCGCCGACCTGGTCATGATGGGCTTCACGTCGGAGCGGGTTGAGCGCAAGGGTCCGGACCTCTTCCGACGCTTCTCGGCCTGCCGCGACGTGCTCTTCGTGTCGGCCGAGGAGACCATCTTCATCGACTGAGATTGCCGGATCCCGGCCTATCGTCCGATGTAGCGGTCGGGGATGGGGTTATCGGGACGCTCGCTGTCCCACATGATAGAGACCACCCACCAGCGTGTGCCGTCGTTGAGGAGCTGGAAGGAGTTGATGCCCCGGGCGAAGGGCTCGGCATCGTCTGCGCTCCGGCGGGACTCGTACGCGCTGAAGAGGTGGGCGATCTGGCCGAAGGCCTCCGTCACCCGGCCCACCTCGGTCTCGAAGAAGCCGCTCTGCTCGAGGGCGGCCCCACTCATCTGGACGTAGTCCTCGGGCGTCATGACGCGGTGACGGACGGCGCCATCGCGTGTCCGTCCCACGGGGATGAGGCGAGCACCCTCGACGAAGAGGGACCGCCAGCGGTCCCAGTCCCTGGCCTCTCCGGCCGGGCCGGAGATGACGTCGTAGACGGCGGCAACGATGGCGTCGATGGACGACACGTCGGCGGGGTCGGCCTCCTGGGCCGAGAGGGGAGTTGCCGCTGCGACGAGCAGGAAGGCGGCGATGGCGGCGCGCACGGGGTTGGGAACGTGGGCTCATGGCGAAGGTCGGTTGAGGAATCGGATGTCCGCACGGTAGGGGAGGGCTGTGCTCGGTGCCACCCCCCTCGGTGTGCGACGAAGCGCTTGCCTTCACTTCGCCCGGCGGCGCACCTTTGAGGTGTCGGTGCCACCCAATCCGATGGAGTCCACGGTAGCCCGCCCTGCGGCCCCCGATTCCCCTCCCGAACGCGGTGATCCCGGAACGGGATC
>JBDHGI010000066.1:0-19157 GCA_039589955.1 Gemmatimonadota bacterium
CGGCCGCAGAGCCTCACGCAGACGGGGATCACGAGCACCACCGTCGCCCTCGCCTGGGACGCCTCGTCCGACAATGTCGGCGTGACGCAATACCGGATCTTCAGGGACGGGGCCGTGGCCGGGGCGGTCGCCGCTCCGACCACGTCCTTCACCGACACCGGGCTGGCTCCGGCGACGGCGTACTCGTACCACGTGACGGCCCTCGACGCGGCGGGAAACGAGGGGCCGGCCAGCGGAGTCCTCGACGTCACCACCGACGCCGGACCCACGATCCACGTCGCCAGCATCGTCCCGGAGCTGCGGACGACGGGTAAGTGGAGCACGGCGAGGGCCATCGTCGCCATCGTGGACGAGAGCGGCGCCCCGGTGAGCGGTGCGACGGTGGTGGCGCAGTGGAGCGGGCTCGCCTCGAACCAGGATTCCGGAACGACGAGCTCCGGCGAGGTCCAGCTCGACTCCGACAAGGCGGACCGCCGGCTGTCCGGCGAGTTCGTCGTCACCGTCGTCGAAGTCAGCGCGAGCGGCTTCGTCTACGACCCCTCGTCGAACGCGGTCACGCAGGCGTGCGTCGACAGCACGGGCGAGCTCTGTCCCGTAGGTCCGCCGCCGCCGCCCGACACCGACCCGCCGGCCGCTCCGACTTCCCTGGAGGCGACGCCGGGACCCGGCTCGATCTCCCTCGACTGGCCCGACAACACCGACGATCCAGACTGGGCGAGCTTCTCGGTGTATCGCTCGGAAGCGGCGGGAGGTCCCTACGACCTGGTCGCAGGGGGAGTGACGGCCAGCCAGTACACGGACACCGAGGTGACGCCTGGAACGACCTACTACTACGTCGTCACCGCCGAGGACACGAGCGGCAACGAGTCCGGGCATTCGCCGGAAGCCTCCGCGGCCCCCGACGCGCCGCCCGAGCTCTCGGTCCACGTCGCCGGCATCACGGTGGAGATCGTCCGCCAGGGCAAGAACTACTTCGCCCGGGCCACGGTCTCGGTGGCGGATCAGGACGGCCAGCCCGTCGCGGGAGTGGAGGTCACGGGCGACTGGACGTGGAACGGCGTCAGCATCGGTAGCTCCGGCGGGACGACGGACGGCGGCGGCGCTGCGACCCTGGCTTCCTCCAAGGAGAAGGCGGTCAGCGGCGACGTCTTCACCTTCACCGCCACCGGTCTGGTCCTGGGCGGGTACGCCTACGATCCCGGCAGCAACGTGAAGAGCTCGGAGTCCGCTCCGGTCCCGTAGCCTTGGAGGGCCGGGTAGATCCCCGAGGGCCGAACGGGGGCCTTGAGGGCGCGCCGTCCGGTCGATAATATATGCGTATTGCATACACTGCATTCCGCATACTGGATCACGAACGCCACGCCATGACTCGACAGCCCTCCGCCCCGAACGACCTCCTCCCCCTCAAACCCAGGGTCTACATGACCCTCCTCCTCCTGGCCGAGCGCCCCCGGCACGGCTACGACCTCCTCGGCGCCCTGGAGGAGCACTCCGGAGGCGCCCTGCGGCTCAATGCCGGCTCCTTCTATCGACTCATCCACCGCCTGGCGGAGGACGGGCTGGTCGAGCGCGTGGCGTCCGATGACGAGGGGGATGCCGGCGGAGGAGAGCGGAAGGTCTACGGGCTCACCGACCTCGGGCTGGAAACGCTGCGGGCCGAGGTGCGGCGGCAGGAAGGGCTCCTGGTCCTGGCCCGGAAGTGGGCGGGGTGACGCCGGCGAAGCGCATGCCCCCCGATCCGCTGGCCGTCCGGGGGTACAGGGCCCTGCTCCGCCTCTACCCGCCTCGCCTCCGCCGAGCCTACGGTGACGAGATGGTCGAGGTGGTCCGTCGCCGACTGGCGGCGGCCCGCTCGGGGAGCCGGTCGGCCCTGGGCCTCTTCGTCCTCCGCACGTGGACGGAGGCCGTGACCCAGGCCGTCGCCGCGTGGGTGGAGGACGTCGTGGGCGGACTCCGGCGACGGGCGAGGTCGCGCCGGAGCCTTGCCGCCGCCGGGCAGGGTGGCGGGCGCAGGTGGCCCCTGGGTGATCTGTGGTGGGACCTGCGCCTGGCCGCACGCGCGCTGGCGCGGGCTCCGGGCTTCACCGTCGTGGTGGTCCTGACCCTGGGCCTCGGCATCGGCGCCAACACCGCCGTCTACAGCATCGTGGAGACGGTGCTCCTGGAGCCTCTGCCCTACCCCGACCCGGACCGGCTCCTGGTCGTGGAGGACTTCCCCTGGGCCCCGACGGACATCCCGGCCGGGCTCCGGGACGCAGGCGTCGACGTCCAGGTGGCGGGCTTCTACCCCCGTGAGGTCACCCTCACCGACGGCGCGGAGCCGGTACAGGTGGAGGGCGTGCAGGTGACACCCGGTTTCTTCGAGCTGCTGGGCGCCCGCATGGCCGCGGGCCGGTCCTTCGGCGAGGGCGACGCCCGGCCCCGCGCTCCCCGGGTCGCCGTCATCGCCCACGGCCTCTGGCAGCGCCGGTATGGAGGCGCCGCCGACGTCCTGGGCCGCACCGTGGTGGTCGACGGCGTCGGACGCGAGATCGTGGGCGTGGCGGAGCGCGACTTCCGCCAGCTCACGCCCGGGACCGTCGATCCCCAGCTCTGGACCCCCGTCCCCCTGGAGGCCAACGAGCCCTGGGGTAGCTTCACGACCAGCTCCAGCACGTCCCGCTGGACCATTCCCCTGGTGCGCCTGGGGCCTGCGGCGGACCTCGAGGCGGCTCAGGCGGCCCTGGATCGGGTAATGGCCCGCTTCCGGGAGGTGAACCCCGAGCTCCGTGACCAGCCGCGCTGGGACCTCCGGCTCCTTCCCCTGAAGGACACCCTGGTCCGGGACTTCACGTCGGCGCTTCTGGTCCTCCAGCTCTCGGTGCTGGTGGTCCTGGTGCTGGCGTGCGTGAACGTCGCGAACCTCGTGCTGGTCCGGGCCGGCTCCCGGCCGCGTGAGATGGCGGTCCGGGCGGCCCTGGGGGCGTCCCGCGGTCACCTGCTTCGCTACCTGCTCGGTGAAGGCCTGATCCTGTCCGCCCTCGGGGGCGGCGTGGCGCTCGCGCTTGCGACCCTGGGGCTCGAGGGCCTCGTCGCCCTGGTTCCCCGGGACGTGCCCCGGATCGGGGACGTGTCCCTGGACCCGTCCGTGCTCCTCCTCACCTTCGGCGTGTGCCTGGGCACCGGCGTGATCTTCGCACTGGTGCCCGCCCTGACCTCTTTCCGCCGGGATCCGGTCGGTGCCCTCGAGGGAGGGGGCCGCACCACGACGGGATCCGTGGCCAAGCACAGGCTGAGCCAGGGGCTGGTGGTGGCGGAGGTGACGCTGACGCTGATCCTCTTCGTCGGCGCCGGGCTCCTCGCCCGCACCTTCCTCTCACTGACGAGCCAGGAGCCGGGGTTTCGCACCGAGGACGTGGTGGTCGTGCCCCTCCGGGTGTCCGGGGATCGATACGCCGGCGTGCCCCTCCTGGAGGACTTCTACCGCCGGGTGCGCGAGCAGGTAGCCGCCATCCCCGGGGTGGAAGCCGTGGGCTTGGGCAACCGCCTCCCCATCGACCGGGGTGGCTCCATCCGGGAGTTCGTGACGGAGGACCGCTCAGAGGCCGGGCCCGGGCTGGCACAGTACGCCGTCGTCAGCCCGGGGTACTTCAGCGCCCTGGGCATCCCGCTTCTCCGAGGCCGGGACCTGGAGGAGTCCGACGATGACGACAGCCCCCGGGTGGCCATCGTCGACGAGGCCATGGCCCGGGCCGTCTGGCCCGGAGCGGAACCCGTGGGGAAGCGGCTCCGCCACCCCGACGACGACACGTGGATGACGGTGGTGGGGGTGGTGGGGAACACCCGTGGGAGCGGCCTGGACCGGGCGCCCGAGCCCGGGTTCTACATCTCGTACCTCCAGCGGCCCCGGACCGCCGTCGCCCTGGCCACGGGAAGGAGCGCCGTCCTTCTGGTCCACTCGCGGACGGACCCGGCGGACCTGGCCGCGCCCCTCCGCCAAGCGGTGTGGGACGTGGACTCCGGGCAGCCGGTGCCCGAGATCGAGATCCTCGACCGAGCGCTCCAGCGGGAGGTGGCGCCCGAGCGCCTCCGTGCGGTGCTCCTGGCCACCTTCGCGGCGGTCGCGCTGCTCCTGGTGGTGGCGGGCATCTACGGCGTGGTGGCGTATCTGGTCACCGAGCGGACCCGGGAGCTCGGCATCCGGGCGGCCATGGGCGCCACCGGCGTGGAGATCCTCGGGCAGGTCCTTCGCTGGGGCCTTCGCCTTACGGTGGTGGGTGTGGCGCTGGGCCTGCTGGGGGTCCTGTGTGTCACCCGATACCTTGCCGGTTTCCTCTTCGGCGTGACCCCCACCGACCCGGCGACCCTGGCCCTGTCGGTGGCGGCTGTAACGGTGGTGGCCCTGGCAGCCTGCGCGGTTCCGGCGCGCCGCGCCATGTCCGTGGATCCCGCCAGCGCGTTGCGCTCCGAGGGCCGCGGGGAGGGCCGGAGATAGCCGGTGCCGTCGCGGGGCGCCGCCGGCGACGGATCTGGTGCCTGGCCATCCTCTGTCAGATTCCGGTCCCGCCACTCGTATCAACGCTGGGACCGAAGCCACGGAGGACGGGAATGGAGCGTGTGCGAGTGTGGTGGAAGGCAGCTGCGCCGCTGGTGTGCTGCCTGGCGCTGGGGGCATGCGAGAGCGACCCGACGGGGCTGCCCGCGCGGGTGGAGCAATACGTCTTCCTCACGCAGCCCCACGACTTGAATGCCTACCCGGACGCGTTGTTCGAGGGGGTGGTCACCGTCGACGCGGCGGGCTGCATCCGGCTCACCGGGCCGGAGCCAGACAACTCCACGGTGGTGTGGCCCGCCGGATCCACCATCGAGGGCGCAACTCACGCGCCCACGGTTCGGGACCGGCACGGCGCGGTGATCGGGGTCATCGGAGGCACCTTCAGGTTCGGTGGTGGCCACACGTCGAACCTGGCCGCCATCGCGGGGCTCACCGAGGCCGAGGCGGGCGAGGTGCTCGGCCGCTGCCCCGGGAACTTCTGGCTGGTCGCCCCCTAGGGGGAGGCCACAGGGAGACGTCTGTGCCGGCGGGCGCTCAAGGGGGGATCCCGCTGGCCAATGCTCAACGGGCGAGCTGCCCGCCGGCCTGACGCTCCGCAGGTGAGATCACCGCTGGCCCTCAGGCCGGTGGGGGCACGTGACGTCGGTGTAACGGCGGCGCACCGGATGTGCCACGACGGCGAGCCACTCCCGGTTGCGTCCTCTCCTCTTCCGGCGCAAGCTGGCCAACGACCCGTTGACCGCCGCCCCTGCCGCAGAGGGATGCCATGCTCCGCACCGTGCCGCTTCTGGCCGTAGTGCTCTCCGTCGTCGCGCCCGACCTTTCCGCCCAGGCCCCACGGCGCCCCATGCTCTTCAAGGACTCGCGGGCCGAGCTGGCCCAGGCACGGGCCAGGGGAGAAGCCGAGGTCCTTCTGGTCATCGCTTCCATGCCCGGCCGGAACGCCCAGATGGCCCGGGTCGTGGAGGGCGTCGGGGGGTCGATCGAGTTCCGGGAGGACGAGGTGGACTACCTTCGGGCCCGCGTACCGGTGGACCGCATCGCCGACATCACGGCGAGCCCGGCGCTTCACAGCGCGGACGTCTCCCTGACGCCGGGGCGTCCCAGGGCGTTCGCCCTGGCGGACGGAGAGGTGGCCAGGGGCCCGGAGCTCCCCCAGGCCCCGCACGACGGGCCGGCGCCGGACACGATCTGGCCCCCACGCTTCAGCGAACGGCCACTGACGGACCGTTACCACCCGTGGCAGGACACCCGGGCGTCGGAGCTCCTCGAGGAGAACCCCACGTACGACGGTCGGGGCGTGCGCATCGCGATGATCGACATGAACCCGGACATGCTCCTGCCCGAGCTGCAGGTGGCCAGGGCCCTGGACGGGTCCGAGATCCCGAAGATCGCCGTGTTCGGGACCGCCCTCGACGCGGACGAGGAGGACGACGGTCGTTGGCTTCACATGGACGACGTGGTGCAAGCGGCGGACGGCCGCTTCCTCCACCAGGACACGGCGTTCACGGCGCCCCGGGAGGGCACGTTCCGCCTCGCGTTCTTCGACGAAGGAGACGAGGACCAGGGACAGGGCGCCGCGCTGGAGAAGGACGTGAACCGCGACGGCAATCCCGAGGGCTCCAGCCGGCTGTTCGCGGTGCTGTGGGACGAGGGCTCGGGCGACGTGTGGGTGGACACGGACCAGGACCGCGACTTCACCGACGAGACCGCTCTCGGCGACTTCGCCGACCGGCCCCGGTTCGGGACCTTCGGCACCGACGATCCCGATACGCCCGTGCGCGAGTCCGTGGGCTTCGGGGTGCAGATCCGCCCGGAACAGAAGATGGTGGCCTTGAACCTGGGCGTGGCCAGCCACGCCTCCCTCGTGGTAGGCGCCGCCGTGGGAAGCCGCGGCAGGGAGGGCCGGTTCGACGGAATGGCACCGGGCGCGCAGCTCATCAGCATCTCGGAGGGAGGAGCGGCCTACGGGCAGACCGAGTCCACCATCCTGTCGGCGCAGCAGGGTGCCGACGTCATGTACTTCGAGCAGAGCTCCTACATCACGCGGACCTACCTGCCCCGGGACGGACGGCTGGTGCCTTCGGTCATCGGCGATCGGCTGGTCGAGCGGTACGGCGTGTCGATCCTCTCGCCCACCCACAACTACCCCATCGTGGGCGCCATCGACGACATCGTCATGGGCCGAGGCGTCATCGGGGTCGGAGGGCACGAGAGCAAGGAGAACTTTCTCCGGAACCACGGCGTGCGGGTAGAGCACGACGACAACCTCCTCATCACGGGAGGCTACGGCCCAATGGGCGACGGCTCGCTCAAGCCCGACATCATCTCCCCCTCCAACTACGTGAGCACCGCGCAGGGCTTCGTGGACGGGCGAGCCATCCCGGGCCTGTTCGAGCTCCCTCCCGGCTACACCATCGCCGGTGGAACGTCGACGGCCACCCCCACCGCAGCCGGTGCGGTGGCACTCCTCATCAGCGCGGCCAAGCAGGAGGGTGTGGCCTACGATCCTTATCGGCTCAAGTGGGCGGTGACCCGCGGCGCCCGCTGGGTCCCCCACATCGCGGCATACAAGCAGGGCAACGGCGTGGTGAGCGTCGCGGGCGCGTGGGAGATCCTCGAGGCGTTGGACGCCGGCGGCCAGATGGTGGACATCCACAGCCGGGCCACCGTCCGACACCCCTACAGCCATCTCCTTCCCGTGCCGCACCAGGGCGTCGGCATCTACGAGCGGGACGCCTGGAGCCCCGGCGACCGGGAGGAGCGCACCATCACCTTCACCCGGACCTCGGGTCCCGGCCAGTCCATGACCTTCGAGGTAACCTGGGAGGGAAACGGGCACGGGACCTTCGCCTCGCCGTCTACGATCACGCTTCCCCTGAACACGCCGGTGGATTTCCCGGTGACCGTCGCTCCCGAGGACTTCGGCGTACACACCGCCCACATGACGTTGCGCCATGACCAGGTCACGGGGTACGCCCACCGATCGCTCGCCACGGTCATCGTTCCGCGTCCCTTGGACCGGGGCGGCGACTTCACCCAGGAGGTGGACGTCAAGGTGCCTCGTCCGGGCATCACGAGCCGGTTCTTCCGCGTTCCCGAGGGCGCCACCACGTTGGTGGTCGACCTGGGTTGGGAGGACCGCGAAGTGAGCCTGTCCGTCTCCGCGCCGGACACGAGGCAGGCCAACGGCCGGCGCGTCTCACGGAGCGACGGGGTGAGGCAGATCATCCACGATCCCATGCCGGGGGTGTGGGAGGTGCGTCTCACGGACATCGCCGACACCCGGACCTATGACTGGAGGCAGGCCAAGAAGGAGGAGCCCGTGCCGCCCACGCCCGCGAAGCTCACCGTCTCCGCGGTCTCGGTGGAGGTAGCCGGGCTGGAGGGCGGAGACGAGACGGCGGAGGCTCCGTCGCCTTCGCGTGACGTCTCCCTCGTCAGCCGCATGGCCGGGTTCACGGGAGGGGCGGTGAGCACGCCCTTGGGCAGCGCCCGCCGAGAGCTGCTCGAGCTCGGAGAAAAGGAGCAGCGCGTCTTCGAGGTGGAGGTCCTTCCGGGTTCCTCTGCCCTGGTGGTCCGCCTGGGGCGGGCTTCGGATCCCGGCGCGGACCTGGACCTCTACACCTTCGACTGCACCGGCGAGGAGTGCCGGGCTGCCAGGGTGGACGGAGCGCCCGTGGGTGACGAAGCGGTGTTCGTGGACGCGCCGGCGGCGGGCACCTGGAAGATCGTGGTCGACGCCTCCGCGGTGCCCTCGGGGACGACGACGGTCGAGTACCTGGACGTGGTGCTGAATCCCGCGTACGGGATGGTGGCCACCACGGACGTTCCTCAGGAGAGGGAGCAGGGCGACCGCTGGCTGGCCAAGCTTCGGCCGTGGACCGCCCCGGCGGCCCACGAGGAGGGACGGGAGCCCTTGTGGGGTCTCCTCATCCAGGGCGAGTCAGAGGGAACGTCGTTCCCGCTCGCGTTCCACGTGCTCGAGGCAGGCATCGGCAAGGGCGGCTGAGAGGTCGACAGAGGCCTCGGCCGCCCGAGTCCCGGGCTCGGCGACGCCCTTTTTCGGCTACCACGGCATGGTCTGGCCCTGGTCGGCGTGATCGGCCTCCCCCAGGGGCAGGTCGATCCACGCCCTCCGCCGGTGGGAGAGGGTGACGGCGTTGATGATCTCCTGCACCCGGGCGCTCTGGGCGAAGTTGCCCTTGTTGGTGTCGTCGCCGCTCAGGATCTCCCGGCAGAAGTCGTGGACGAGGTTGCCGAAGAAGGCCGTGCTCCAGTGGTCGTCGGGCCGGGCCCCCGGTGCGAAGTACCGCTCGGGGATCTCCCGCTGCACGAATTCCACCGCATCGGGCGTCGCGGTGTGGATGGTCTGGATCACGCCGAACTCCTCGACGAGCCGGACCTGGATAGCGCCCTCGGACCCGAAGATGCGGGCCTCGATGCCGGGGTAGTTCCCCACCGTGACGTAGCTGGACTGAAGCGAGAAGAGGGCCCCGTTGGCCGCCTCGCCGATGAACATGTCGGCGTCGTCGATGTTGATGGGCTCCCGCCGCGTGTCCAGGTTCGTGCGTCTCCTCACGGGCACCATGTTCGCGAGGACGCCCACCACGCTCCTCAGCTCACTCCCGACGCACTCCAACCCGATGTCGATGGTGGGCGCGCCGTATCCCTCCAGGGACGACACCGTGATCCCTTCCCGTGTGGGATCCGTGCCCCACTCGGGCTCGCCGACGGGCTTCGTCCTGTGGATGCGCTTGTCCATGGGGTTGTCCGGATCCAGCCACTGGGAGTTCTGCTCGTAGCCGTTGAAGATGAACGGCTGCCCGATGAAGCCGTCCCGGATGAGGTCGAACATGTACGTCACCGCAGGTGCGTAGCGGAAGGTCAGCCCCACCTTCGTCTTCAGGCCCTTGGACGCGGCGAGCTCGTGGGCGCGCCACACGTCGCGGAAGTCGTGGCACACGGGCTTCTCCACCAGGCAGTGCTTGCCCGCCTCCAGGGTGGCGAACACAAGGTCCTGGTGGTCATCGCGGGTGACGATGTCCACGACGTCGATGTCGTCCCGGAGGATGACCTTCTCGGCGTCGGTCTCGACGTCGGGGACGTCGAACTCCCCTGCCCTGGCCTCGGCCAGCTCCCGGTCCAGATCGCAGATGGCCACGAGCTCCGCCAGCGGAGACCTGAGGAAACCCGGCAGATGGGCGGAGCGCGACCACCGACCGGCTCCGATTACGGCGACGCGGAGCGTGTTCTTCACGAGTGACTCCTGATCTGAGGTGCTGCCTCAGGCCGCGGTGATGCCCCCGTCCACCGGGAGCGCCGCGCCGGTGATGAAGCTCGCCGCGTCGGAGGCCAGGAAGAGGATCGCCCGGGCTACCTCGTCCGCCGTGGCGATCCTCCCCAGCGGGTGCTTCCCGGCCCATGCGCGGGCGGCCCCGGCGACGTCACCCGTGGCCTCCCAGGCCTGGTGGATCATGTCCGTGTCCACGCTGCCCGGGCACACGCAGTTGACCCGCACTCCTTCGTGGGCGTGGTCCAGCGCCATGGTCCGCGTGAGGTTCACCACCGCCGCCTTGGAGGCGGCGTACGCGGCCGCTCCGGCGAAGCCCACCAGCCCCGTGTAGGAGGCCACGTTCACGATGCTGCCCCGGGTCGCCCGCAGATGGGGCATCGCGGCCCGACACATCAGGAAGGAGCCCTTCACGTTGGTGGCGAAGGTGTCGTCCCACTCCTCCTCGGTGTGCTCTTCCACCCAGCGGTTCCGGTGGATGATCCCGGCGGAGTTGACGAGGATGTCCAAGCGCCCGTGGAGGGCTACGGCCTCGGCGACGACGTTCCGGACGTCGTCGGGCCGCCGGACGTCTCCCGCCACGAACGACACCCCCGGGAGCGACCGCTCCGCGTCAGCCCCAAGCTCGGCGTCCCGGCCCGTGAGCACGACCCGTGCACCCTGCGCACCGAAGAGGGCGCACGTCGCCAGCCCGATCCCGCGGGTGCCTCCTGTGACGAGGGCGACCCGTCCCGCCAGCTCCCCCGCTGTGTCCATATCCCTGCCCACGGTCATCCTCCGTTCTCCGTCACGACATCGCGGCGGCCCTGCCGGGCACCAGGGACATGATGTGCTCGGCCACGGCGGTGATGGTGAGGCTGGGATTGACGCCCAGGTTCACGGGGATCACGGACCCGTCCACCACGTAGAGGCCGGGGTGGCCGAAGACCCTCCCCTGGAAGTCCACCACGCCCTGCTCCGGCGTGGCCCCCATCCGGCACCCACCCAGGATGTGGGCCGTGGTGGGGGCTCCCAGCACGACCTCGGGCCACGTGCCCCAGGCGTCGCCTCCGGCCAGGCGGGCGATCGTCCGGGTCAGCTCCCGTGCCACCGGGATGTGGGCCACGGGCGCGTCCGAGTCGGCCGTGACCCTCGAGGCCAGCCCCTTCGTCCCCAGGTGCCACCACCGGCGCCGGTACTCGAGCTCCAGTCGGCCCTCGGTAGCCTGCATGGCCAGCACGATGGCGGTGCGCCGGGCCCGGCCGAGGGGCCAGAGCCCTCTGAGGGCACGGACGGGGTGACGGACCACGCCCAGCACGAGGCCGAGGAGCCCGGGGCGCTCCCCCCCGGGCTCGGGCAGCGGTGCCGTGAGCCAGAACAGGGCGTCGGAGCCCTCGTTGAAGCGCACCATCTCCACGTACGTGCCCTCGTCCGCCTGGATCCCCGACGTGATGGCCACGTGGCCCGACCAGTCCGCCGAGCGGTCGGAGGAGTCCGCCGCCAGGATGGACTCGGAGTTGGTGCGAACGTGCTTCCCGAGCTGGGCGGACAGCCTCGTCAGCCCTCCGTGGTCCCGGGAGCGCTGCAGCAGCTTGACGCTCCCGATCACACCGCCGCTCACCACCACCCGGGACGCCCGCCAGGTATGTCGCTTCGCCCCTCCCCGGGACCGACGGCTGTCCACCTCGTACCCCCCGCCCACGGCGCGGACGCGGAGGGCCTCGGTCTCGGAAACGATCCGCGCCCCGAGCCGCTCCGCGAGCCAGAGGTAGTTCTTGTCCAGGGTGTTCTTGGCCCCCACCCCACAGCCGATCATGCAGGCCCCGCACCGGGTGCACCCGGTCCGCTCCGGGCCCCGACCGGAGAAGAAGGGATCGGGCACGGTCACACCGGGCTCGCCGAAGTAGACGCCCACGTCGTGGACGCGAAGCGCGTCGTCCAGGCCCAGCTCCCCGGCCGCCCGGCGAAGCAGCTCGTCGGTGCGCCCCACCCCGTCGCAGGGCACGGCGCCGAGCATCCGCCGGGCCGTCTCGTAGTGGGGCGCGAGCCTCTCGCCCCAGCCCCCGTCCCCCCACTCCAGCCGGTCGAGCACCTCCCGCTCGGGCTGGAGGAGCGTGTTGGCGTACACCAGCGATCCTCCCCCCACCCCCCTGCCGTGCAGCACCAGGGCGTGGCGCAGGAACGTCAGGACCTGGATGCCGTGGAGCCCCAGCCGGGGAAGCCACAGGTACTTCCTCAGCGACCAGTTCGTCCGCGGGAAGTCCTCGGTCCGGTAGCGTCGTCCCTGCTCGAGCACCACCACGGAGTAGCCCTTCTCGGCCATGCGCAGCGCCGCGACGGAGCCGCCGAACCCCGAGCCGACGACGATGACGTCGGCGTCGAGGTCGGGCGCCTCCGTCCTGGGCGGAGATCCGTTCGCCTTCCGTGTCGGGGCGCCTTCGTGACCGGGCACTACGCCAGCTCCTCGGCGCGATGGCAGGCGACCTCGTGGGGACCGGCGGCGTTGCCCAGGTCGCGGAGCTCGGGGTCCTCGGAGCGGCAGCGCTCCACCGCGAAGGAGCACCGCGTGTGGAACCGGCATCCCGACGGCGGCGAGGAGGGGCTCGGCACGTCTCCCTCCAGGGTGATCTGCTCTCGGGCCCGCTCCCTCATCGGGTCGGGGAGGGGGATGGCCGAGATCAGCGCCTTCGTGTACGGGTGCAGAGGCCGCTCGAAAACCGCGCTGCCCTCGGCCAGCTCCACGATGCGACCCAGGTACATGACGGCCACCCGGTCGGAGATGTGCCTCACCATGGCCAGGTCGTGGGCGATGAACAGGTACGTCAGCCCGAGCTCGTCCTTGAGGTCCGCCAGGAGGTTCACGATCTGGGCCTGGATGGAGACGTCCAGGGCCGAGATGGGCTCGTCCGCCACCACCAGCTTCGGAGCCGTGGCCAGCGCCCGGGCGATACCGATACGCTGCCGCTGCCCGCCGGAGAACTCGTGAGGGAACCGGCTCGCCATCTCCGGGCTCAGGCCCACGCGCTCCATGAGCTGGGCCACGCGGTCGCCCCGCTCCAGCGGCTCGCCCACCCCGTGGATGTCCAGGGGCTCCCTGATCGCCCGACCCACGGACATGCGGGGATTGAGGGAGGAGTACGGGTCCTGGAACACCATCTGCATGTGCCTTCGCATCCGGCGGAGCGCGGGCTCCTCCAGCGTGGTGAGCTCCACGCCGTCGAACACCACCCGCCCCGCGGTGGGCCGCTCGAGCTGGAGGAGGGCGCGTCCCGTCGTGGACTTCCCCGACCCGCTCTCCCCCACAAGCCCGAGGGTCTCCCCCGGGCGGATGTCGAAGGACACCCCGTCCACGGCCCGAACGGCTCCGACCGTGCGCCGCAGGACGCCGCGGCGCACCGCGAAGTGCTTCGTCAGGCCCTGGACGGAGCAGAGCACCGCGCCTCCGTTCTCGGCGCTCACGGGCCCTCGCCCTCCTCCAGGTCCCGCCACCGCCAGCAGGCCGACGCGTGCCCGGCGGCGACCTCAATCAGGGCCGGCTTCTCCTCGCGGCACCGCGGCACGGCGAGGGCGCAACGGTCCACGAAGGGGCAGGAGCCGAAGACCTGATGGAGATCCGGAGGTGATCCTTCGATGGAGGTCAGGCGACCCCTGGCCTTCCGCCCGGGATCCGGCATGGAGCGTAGCAGGCCGATGGTGTAGGGGTGCCGGGGCGCCGCGAAGAGCCGATCGACGGTTGCCTCCTCCACGATGTGCCCCGCGTACATCACCACGACCCGATCCACCAGGCCGGCCACCACCGCCAGATCATGGGTGATCCAGAGGATGGCCATCCCCAGCCTTGCCTGGAGGCTCTTCACCAGGGCGACGATCTGGGCCTGGATCGTGACGTCCAGGGCCGTGGTGGGCTCGTCGGCGATGAGGAGCGAGGGGCCGCAGGCCAGGGCCATGGCGATCATCAGTCTCTGGCGCTGACCGCCGGAGAACTGATGCGGGTGATCGGCCAGCCGTCCCGACGCCTCGGGGATGCCGACGAGACGCAGCATCTCCACGGCCCGGATCCCCGCCTCCTTTCGCCCCACGCCCAGGTGATGCTCGATCCCCTCGGTGAGCTGACGGCCCACGGTGAGCACCGGGTTCAGGGAGCTCATGGGATCCTGGAAGATCATGGCCACCTCCCGGCCGCGCACCTTCCTCATCTCCTCGGCGGGCAGGGTCAGCAGGTCGCGTCCCTTCAGCCGCACTTCGCCGTCGTCGATGCGTCCGGGCGGATCGGGGATCAGGCCCATGATCGACAGGGCGGTCACCGTCTTGCCCGATCCGCTCTCGCCCACCACGGCCAGGGCCTCGCCCTCCTCCAGCGTGAAGGAGACGCCTGCCACGGCGTGAAGCTCCCCGCGCTCGGTTCGGAAGCGCGTTCGGAGGTCCCGGACTTCCAGGAGGGGAGCCATCAACGGATCCGTGCGTTCGGTGGAGGAGGAGGGCCGCCCGGCAGAGTACCGCACGAGACGGGGGGTCGGACAGGGGTCCGCCTCATTCGCTCCTCGCCGTGGGATCGAGGGCGTCCTGGAGCCCGTCGCCGATGAAGTTGACGGAGAGGACCACCAGCAGGATGGCGAGCCCCGGGAAGATCGTGAGCCACGGCTTGGACGCCATGGTGGCCTGGGCGTCCATGAGCAGGTTGCCCCACGTGGGGGTGGGTGGCTGAACCCCGAGGCCAAGGAAGCTCAGGGAGGACTCCAGGATGATGGCGTTGCCCACCGCCAGCGTGGCGCCCACGAGGATGGGTCCGACGGCGTTGGGGAGCACGTGGCCCAGGATGATCCTCCCGCTGCCCGCCCCCAGGCTCCGCGCTGCCTCCACGTACGCCGTCTCCTTGATGGAGAGCACCTCCCCCCGCACCACCCTCGCCGTGGCCATCCAGCTGAGAAGCCCGATGATGAGGGCCATGGAGCCCGCAGCCGCCTCGGTGTAGGAGGCCAGCACGATGAGGAGGGGCAGCGAGGGGATGGAGTAGGCCACGTCGGTGAGCCTCATGAGGAGGTTGTCCACGCGCCCGCCGTAGTAGCCGGCAAGGGCGCCCACCGCCGACCCGAAGCCGGTGCCGATGAGGGCCGACAGCACGCCGATGAGGATGGAGATGCGCCCGCCGAACAGCACGCGGGTGAGGAGATCGCGTCCTAGATCGTCGGTGCCCATCCAGTGGTCGGTCGACGGCGCCTCCCGGATGCTCGCCAGGTCGATGGCGTCGAACTCGTACGGGGCGATGAGGGGTGCGAGGGCGCACACCACGGCGACGACCGCGACCACAACCAGCGAGAGCATGGCGAGCCTGTGCCGCCTCAATCGCCTCCAGGTGAGGGAGGCCGCCCGCGGGGTGCCGCCCCGGCCCTCAGTCATAGCGGATCCGCGGATCCAGCGCGCCGTACAGGATGTCCGCCACGAGGTTGAAGACGATGACCATCACGGACCCCAGGAGCAGGATCCCCATGAGCAGCGGGTAGTCCCGGGCGAACATGGCCTGGACGAACATGCGGCCGATGCCCGGCCAGGCGAACACGGTCTCGGTGATCACGGCCCCGGAGAAGAGCCCGGCGAGATCCAGCGCCATGACGGACAGCACCGGGATGAGGGCGTTCCTCACGGCGTGCACCCCCACCACGGTGGACTCGGCGAGGCCCTTGGCCCGGGCGGTGCGCACGTAGTCGGCCCGGAGGACTCCCAGGAGGCTGGAGCGCAGGTACCTGGACCATCCGGCTATGCTGCGGAACGACAGCACGACGGTGGGCAGGATCAGATGGGCGAGATGGTCCCCCAGCGACGACGCACCCACCGTCTCAGTCCCCGCCACAGGGAGCCACCCCAGCCAGACCCCGAACACGAGCTGGAGGATCAGGGCGAACCAGAAGACGGGCATGGCGATGCCCAGGAAGGACATGCCGGTCCCCAGATGGTCGAACAGGCTGTACTGGCGGAGCGCGCTGAAGACTCCCAGCACCAGGGCCACCAGGGCTGCCAGGAGGAACGACGCGCCCATGAGCTCCAGGGTGGCGGGAAGCCGCTCCAGGATCATCTCGCCCACGGGGCGGGTGGTGGAGAAGCTGATCCCGAGATCGCCGCGCAGCGCGCCCGACAGCCAGCGCGCGTATTGGACCGGGACGGGCCGATCGACGCCCAGGCGCTCGCGGTAGGCCTCGATGACCTCCGGGTCGATGAAGCGCCCGCTCTCCAGCAGCGCTCCCTCCGGCCCGCCGGGCGCCGCCTGGATCACCGCGAACAGCACCACCGTGATCCCGAACAGGAGCGGGACCATCTGGAGGACGCGTCGGGTGATGAATGCCGCCATGGGTCTTCCGGGGTGGCCGGTGGAGCGCAACCGGTGTCGGCCCGAGACTGAGCGCCTGCGCGCCGGGGAGCAAGGGAGGTCGAGGCGGGCCGTGCCCGTCACGCCGGGGTAACCGCCGGCCCAGGACGGCGTATGGAACGCCGACCCCGTCATCCGTCGACACGAGAGGAGCGAGATGCGCCGCTTCGAGGCCGTCAACGCCATGCGGTCCTGGATCCTGGCTCCTCTGGTGTGGCTCGCCTGCGGCTGCGGCAGCCCCACGGGGCCCGGGCCCGAGGGCCCCGATCCCGAGGATCTGGCCGTCCTCTTCATCGGCAACAGCCTCACCTACGTCAACGACCTGCCGGGCATGCTGGCGGCCCTGTTCGAGATGGGCGGGGCCGGGGAGATCTTCATCGCCTCGGACACCCGGCCCAACTGGGGGCTACCGGACCACTGGCTCTCCGGCGCGCGGGACCTGATCTCCGGGAGCCCCTGGGACGTGGTCGTCCTTCAGCAGGGCCCGTCGGCCACCGAGGGACGTCCGTACCTCCTGGAGTACAGTCGCCTCTTCGCCGAGGACGTTCGTGCCGTGGGCGGCACCCCCGCGCTGTACATGGTATGGCCGTCCCTGACCCGGTTCTTCGACTTCGACGGCGTGTCCGACTCCTACCAGACGGCGGCGGTGGAGGCCAACGGGCTCCTGTTCCCCGCCGGCGAGGCATGGCGCATCGCGTGGGAGGCGGATCCCTTCCTGGAGCTCTACGGGGCTGACGGCTTCCACCCCAGCGTCCTCGGTACCTACCTGGCGGCGCTGGTCATGTATCAGCAGCTGTCGGGTCGCGACCCCACGGACCTGCCCCCGCGCATCGCGAACGGCGGAGGAACCGCCGACATCGACCCGGAGCTGGCCCTCCTTCTCCAGGGCGCCGCCGCCGAGGCCAACGCCCGGTTCGCCCGCGACGTGGCGGGGTCCTGATCCGCAGACGCGTCAGTCCAGGGTCCACTCCCAGAGGTTCCAGAAGCTGCCGAAGTTGGTCCCGCTGCCGCGGAAGCTCCCTACGGCGGTGCTCACGACCTGGGGCACCACGTTGTAGTAGATGGGCAGCGCCCGATAGATCTCCGCCAGGCGCACCTGGGCGGCGTCGAGGGCCCGCTTGCGAGCCTCGAAGTCCAGGTGGCGGTCCGACTCCTCCATGAGGGCGTCGAGCTCCGGGTCGCAGAGGCCCGTCATGTTGTTCGGCCCCCCGCAGGCGTACAGGCCCGTGATGGACGGGTCGGCCGGGAGGAACCAGGCGCTCACGATCCCTTCCCAGTCCCCGTTCCGCCACTGTTGGGTCCACGCGGCGCTCTCCAGGGTCCGGAACGTGACCTCCACGCCCACGTCCTTGAGCTGGGCCTGGATGACCTGCGCGATGGCGATCCGATCCGTGCTGCCCGCCCGGTTCAGCATCTCGAAGCTGAACCGCAGTCCGTGCTTCACCCGGATGCCGTCGGGTCCCTGTGTCCAGCCGGCCCCCTCCAGCAACCGGCGGGACAGATCCGGATCGAAGGCGATCCGGGGCACGTCGGGATTGTGGTAGGGGCTGGTGGGATTGATGGGCGAGTGGGCCACCCTGACCGTGCCCTGCATGAGCTGCTCCGCGATGGCGTCCCGGTCGACGGCGTGGAAGAGGGCCTGGCGGACCTGACGATCGGAGAACAGGGCCCGGCTCCGCTCCGTGTTCACGCTCACGTCGAAGTGCATGAAGGTGTTGGAGCTCACCAGGTGGACGTCGTAGCCCGGGAGCCCCCTCACCTCGCTCACCTGCGTGGGCGCGATCTGGCCGTAGTGGTGCTGCCCGGCCTTCATGGCGTTGAGGCGGGTGTTGAGGTCTGGGATGAAGGACCACACCACCTCGTCGATGCGGGGGTACTCGGGCCCTCGCCAGTAGTCGTCGTTCCGAACCACCCGGATGTACTCGCCGGTCTTCCACTCGGCGAACCGGAACGGTCCCGTCCCTATGGTCTCCTCACCCCGGTTGTAGGGGGTGTAGCTGACGATCTCCTCCGTCGTCATGCCCCCGAGGACGTGCTCGGGAAGGATGGCCTCGAAGAGCCCGGCGTAATAGCCGTACACGGCGTCCCACACGAAGACCACCGTGTGATCGTCCGGAGCCCGGCACTCCCGGATGCCCAGGTACTGGTCACGATTGTAGACCTGGGAGCCCGGACTCGCCACGAAGCGCCAGGTGAAGCACACGTCGGCGCTGGTGAACGGCTCTCCGTCGTGCCAGCGGACGCCGCGCCGCAGCGGCCAGGACATCTCAACGGTGCCGTCGGGCCGACGGACGACGAGACCGTTCTCCTCGGTGGGGATGGTCTCGGCGAGCACGGGAACGTAGGTGTTGTGCTCGTCGGTGGTGACGAGGCCCTCCACCATGCTGAACATGATGTCGGCGAGGTTCTGGCTGGTAAGGGCGTTGAGCACGTCGACCTCGCGGTCGTACGCCACCCGGAGGATCCTCCGGCCGACCGATCCGGAAGTCCCGGCCGCGGGGCCGTCCTCACCCCCACAACCTCCCGTGATTAGCAGGGCCACCAGAGCCCACACCGCGGGTCGACTCCACGCGCGCCTCGTCATGCTTCCGACTTCTCCGGGTCGAACATGGCCACCGATTCGTTGGAGTGCATGCGGCCATAGAGGAACCGCAGGAAATCCGCCCGATGCTCGGCATTGACCCCGCGCCACAGGGGAGCCACCACGCGCTCCCCCCACCCGTACGACCCGATCAGCGCCGCCCGGGACGGCGACTGGTAGAGGGCGTCCACCCCCATCAGCGCCCGGGTCAATGGCTCCACGAGGGCGCTCGTCGGGTCAGGCGGCATCGGGCGCCCTTCGGATCATGTCCTCGGCGATGAGGCTCACGGGTACGGAGCCGTAGGCCAACAATTCGTCGTGGAAGCGCCGGAGGGAGAAGCGCTTCCCCAGTCGGCTCATCACCTTCCGGCGGAGGTCGTGGATGCCGTCGGTGCCCACGAGGTACATG
>JBDHGI010000067.1:0-19152 GCA_039589955.1 Gemmatimonadota bacterium
TCCGTGAGCCAGTTGTGGAGGAACGGGAAGGCCGCCTTGATGCCGAAGGCGAGGAGGATCACCCAGCCGGTCAGGGAGCCGTCCAGCCCGATGTGCCCGAAATCCAGCGACCCGGTCTGGTGCGCTTGCATGAGGGCCCCGGACAGCAGGAGCACACCGGACACGACGTGGATCACCAGATACCGGAATCCGGCACGGTACGACCGCTCCTGGTCCCGGGCCCAGATGAGGAACACCGACGTCAGCGCCAGGAGCTCCCAGAAGACGAAGAGGGAGATCAGGTCGCCGGCGAAGACCGCCCCCAGCGCGCTGCCCGCGTAGAGCATGGCCGTCGTGTGCTGCAGGGCCGCCCGGTCCTCCCCGTCGTTCAGGTGCAGGGCGAAGAGATTCCCGATGAAGAGCGCCAGGTGGAACAGGTAGCCGAAGAGGAGGCTCAGCCGGTCCACCTCGAAGGGGGTCAGCGTGTACCCGAGCAGGCTGACGTGCCACGCGACGCCCTCGTCGAGGCCCATGAGATTCACGGCCCCGACCACGGGCACGAGCAGAAGCAGGACCCTACGCAGATGGCCGCGGGTCACGGCGACCAGCAGGCCCCCGACGAAGATCAGCGCGAAGGGAGGCAGGCTACTCGGCATCGTAGTGGTCCTCCGAGCGCATCAGCACCCGACGCATCTGCTTGGCGACGACCACCAGGATCCAGCAGGCCGCGAACCCGTACCAGGCGTGGAACCCGAAGAGGCTCTCCCAGTCGTGGTAGACGTGGCGGTGGATGACCAGGTCCAGCAGCACCAAGAGCGCGCAGCACGAGAAGAACACGTACAGCAGCCGGTCCACGTTCCGGGGGTTGTCCCAGAGACCCGGAGCTTCGTCGGGCTCCTTCATGCGGGCCCGGGGGCTGAGGGGCGGTGGCTGGGCGGGGCTGCCGTCCCGGAGAGGCGGATGTCCGTCTTCGTGACTCATCGGGCCACCACCAGGGTCATCAGCTCGTAGAGCGTGTCGGGGCGCAGGAAGAGCGCGACCGTCGCCAGCGCCGTGACGACCAGCGCCACCACCGAGGGCCAGGGCGCTTCATGGAAGCCCTCGGCGTGGTGGGCGTCCGCCGGGGGGCTGCTGAAGAACGCGCGCACGGGGACCTCCAGCAGGTAGACCAGGCTGAGGAGCGAGCTGACCATGAGGGTAGCCAGGAGGCCCAGCTGCCCCGCCTCCAGGGTCCCGAGCCCCAGGAACCACTTGCTCCACGAGCCGCCGGCCGGGGGAACGCCGATGATGCTCAGGGATCCGACGAAGAACGCGGCGAAGGTGATGGGCATCGCCCGCCCCAACCCCCGCATCCGGCTGATCTCGGTCTCGTGAGCCGCCACGAGGACCGCTCCGGCCCCGAAGAAGAGGGTGATCTTGCCGAAGGCGTGCATGGCGATGTGCATGCCTCCGCCGATGACGCCCCACTGATTTGCCAGGAGCGCTCCGAGGACGATGTACGAGAGCTGGCTCACGGTGGAGTAGGCGAGCCTGGCCTTCAGGTTGTCCTTGGTCAAGGCCACCAGGGAGGCCAGCAGGATGGTGGCCGCAGCGGCCCACGCGAGCCAGGTGGCGGACGCCAGCGTGCCGAGCAGGTCGATCCCGAAGACGTAGACCGCCACCTTCAGGATGGTGAAGACCCCCGCCTTCACGACCGCCACCGCGTGGAGGAGGGCCGACACCGGGGTCGGCGCCACCATGGCGGCCGGCAGCCATCGGTGGAACGGCATCACCGCCGCCTTCCCCACGCCGAAGACGTACAGGACGAGCAGCGCGCTCAGGAGGCCCGGCCCCGCCCGCCCGGCCAGGATTCCTCCCGCCTGGAAGTCCACCGTGCCGGCGACCTGCCAGGTCCAGATGATGGCCAGGAGCTGGAACCCCACGGAGGTGGTCAGGAGGATGCCCAGGTAGACCCGTCCGGCCCGGCGGGCCTCGTCGGTCCCGTGGTGGGTGACCAGCGGGAACGTGCACAGGGTCAGCACCTCGTAGAAGGCGAAGAGCGTGAAGAGGTTGGCCGAGAAGGCCACGCCCATGGCCGCCGCGATGGACACGGCGAAGAAGAAATAGAAGCGGGTCTGGTTCTTCTCGTGGTGGCCCCGCATGTAGCCGATGGAGTAGAGCGAGGTCACGATCCACAGGAACGACGCCACCAGCGCGAACAGGAGGCCGAGGGGCTCCACCTCGACGCCCAGCGTGACTCCGGGCACAACCTCCACGAGGGTCAGGCCGGCGACGGTTCCGCTCCTCACGGGCTCCAGCATGGAGAGCACCGTGGCGAACAGGGCACCCGAGGTGACGAGGGTCGCCGCCTCCCGGACGTTGGGCCACCGGCCGAGGGCGAGGACCAGCAGCCCACCGACCAGGGGCAGCAGGACTGCGAGGGCCGCCGTCACGCCCACGCTCACGACATCACCCCCAGGAGCATCTCGGCCGCGCGTACGGCGACGCCCGACGTCAGGGTCGCGTCGATCCCGAAGTAGAGGTTCGCCGCCACCAGCGCCCAGGTGGGCACGAGGAGGCTCCACGGAGCCTCCCGTATGTCCTCAGCGTGCTCGGGCTCGGCATGGAAGTAGGCCACCTCCACCACCTTCCACACGTAGACCACCGCCATGAGGGAGCCGAGGAGCACCACGACGGCGATGGGCCACAGCCCCTGCTCCAGGGCGGCCTGGACCAGGTACCACTTGCTGATGAAGCCCACCGTGAGGGGGACCCCGATGAGGCTGAGCCCCCCGAGCACGAAGGCCGCCATGGTGTACGGCATTCGCCGTCCGAGCCCGGCCATGGCATCGATGCGCACCGATCCCACCCGGTACATGATGCAGCCCATCACCATGAAGAGGGCGCCCTTGATGAGGGCATGGTTGAAGAGGTGCAGGATGCCGGCCGCCACGCCGAGCACCGACGCCAGGCTGATGCCCAGCACCATGTAGCCGATCTGCGCCACGCTGGAGAAGGCCAGGAGGCGCTTGCCCGACTCCTGGTAGATGGCCACCAGCGACATGGCGATGATGGCGATCAACGACAGGGGCAGGAGGATCAGGTCCAGCTGCATGATGTCGAAGGAGAACACCACGCCGAAGACCGTGAAGCTGAACCGGAGCAGCATGTACACCGCCACCTTCGTCGCCGTCGAGGCGATGAAGGCCGTCACCGCCGAGGGAGCGAAGGCGTAGGCGTTGGGAAGCCAGAGGTGGAGGGGGAAGAGGGCCAGCTTCAGGCTGATTCCCACCGTGAGGAACGCGAACGCCACCGGGATGGTCCGGTTGCCCTCGATGAGCGGGAGGCGCTGGGCGAGGTCCGCCATGTTGAGCGTGCCCGTCATGGCGTACATCAAGCCGATGCCGATGACGATGAACGTGGCCCCGACGCTGCCCATGATGAGGTATTGGTAGGCCGCGGTGAGCGCCCTACGGTTGGACCCCATGGCGATGAGGGCGTAGGCGGACAGCGACGAGATCTCCAGGAAGACGAAGACGTTGAAGACGTCACCGGTGATGGCGATGCCCAGGAGCCCCGTGAGGCACAGGATGAAGGCCGAGTAGAAGAGGGCGATCCGGTCCCTCGCCAGCTCGCGCTCCACGCTGGCCCGGGCGTAGGGCATGACCGCCAGGCCGATGCTCGCCACGATGACGAGCACGAAGGCGTTGACGGCGTCGACACGGTATTCGATCCCCCAGGGGGCGGCCCACCCACCGATCTCGTAGCTGATGGTGCCCTCCTCCAGGACCCGGGCCAGGAGACCCACCGAGGCGACGAACGCCCAGGCGCAGGCGGCCATGGCCACGCCCCAGGCCAGGCGCGCCTTGCGCACGAGGGCGGCCACCGGGGCCAGCAGCAGGGGGACGACGACCTGGAGGATGGGCAGCTGGTCGCTCATCACATCACGTCGTCCTGAACGTGGATCTCGTCTTCCTCGATGGTCCCGTACGCCTCGTGGATCCGGACCACGAGCCCCAGGCCCACGGCGAGGGTGGCCACGCCGACGACGATGGCGGTGAGGATGAGGACGGAGGGGATGGGGTTGGTGTAGAGGACGTGCTCGGCTCCCTCCACCAGGATCGGGGCCGTGCCCCCCCTCACCTTCCCCAGGCTGATGTACAGGATGAACACCGAGGTCTGGAAGACGCTCAGCCCCACCAGCTTCTTCACCAGGTTCCCCCGCGAGATCATGGTGTAGAAGCCCACCATCATCAGGACGATGACCGCCCAGTAGTTGAAGAGCCCCAACAGCCTCACGGTGCCGCCCTCCTTCGCCCGGCGAAGGCGTAGAAGATCGCGACCATCACGCCGAACACGGTGACGAGCACACCGAGCTCGACGAGCAGGATGCCGTAGTGCTGACCGTGCTCGGGATCGTGGGCCAGGACATTGTAGTCCAGAAAGGCGCCGCCCAGGAGCATCGTGACCACCCCGACGCCCGCGAAGATCAAGACCCCGAGGGCGCCACAGGCGTGCACGACGACCGGTGGCATGACCTTCTTGGCGTTGCCGAGACCGTATACGAGGGCGTAGAGGACGAAGCCCGCCGCGAAGATCACGCCTGCCTGGAAGCCTCCCCCCGGGCCGTAGTCGCCGTGGAACTGCACGTAGAGGGCGAAGAGGAGGATGTAGGGAATCAGGATCTTCGCGCCCACTCGGAGGATGATCCGATCATCCATCGGGCGCCTCCGGTTCGTCCTCGGGGGCGGGAACGTCCCGGGGCTTCTCGCCCCACCACACGAGCTGGCGGGGGGTGGGACCCATGCCGATGAGGAGCAGCACCCCCACCAGGGCCGTGAAGATCACCGTGGTCTCGCCCATGGTGTCGTAGCCCCGGTACGACGCGAGGACCGAGGTGACGATGTTCGGCACGCCGATCTCGTGGGGCGACTCCTCGATGTAGCGCGGCGCCACGTGGTGGTGCGCCGGGTTCGCCGGGTCGCCGAAGGGCGGCATGTCGAGGGTCCCGTACATGAGCACGCCGCCGGTCACCACCACCACGAAGAGCGGCAGAAGCGGTCGCCTCACCCTCGGCTTGGCCTCGCGCCCCACCAGCGCCAGGGTCCCGAGCAGAAGCACGGTGGAGATCCCCGCGCCCACGGCCGCCTCGGTGAACGCCACGTCGACGGCGTCCAGGGAGGTGAACAGGGCCGCGGAGACCAGGCTGTAGATCCCGCCCAGCATCACGACGGCGAAGAGATTCCGGATGCGGAGCAGGGCGAAGGCCGTGACGGCCAGCAGGGCGAGAAGCGAGATCTGGACGATGGCAAGCACGTCACGCCTCCGGGGCCTCGCCACGGACGGGGACGATGTCCCCACCCAGGGCGGCGCGGGCGAGGGCGTGGGTGCCGATGGGGCTCGTGACCATGAGGAAGGCGTACACGATCAGGAGCCGCAGCGTCAGCAGGGACAACCCCGCCTGGAGGCACATGCCCAGGATGAGGAAGCCGGCGCCCATGGTGTCGGTCATGCCGGCGGCGTGAAGGCGCGTGAAGACGTCGGGCATGCGCAGGACGCCCACCGTTCCCACGATCATGAAGAAGAGCCCGACGAGGATGGCCACCCAGGAGGCGATGTCCAGGACGAGCTCCATCAGTCCCCTCCCGCCCGGGCGTGTCGTTGCCGGCCCAGGTCCCCGAACTCGAAGAACTTCAGGACGGCGATGGTGCCGATGAAGTTGATCAGCGCATACACCAGGCTCAGATCGATCCAGTCGGGGCGGCCCGTGAGGAAGCCGATGACGGCCAGCAGGAGCACCGTCTTGGTGCCGAAGGTGTTCACCGCCAGGACCCGGTCGTAGACCGTGGGGCCCAACAGGGCCCGGATCATGGCCAGGATCATGCTCACGAGAATGCCCGCCGCCGCCGCCACGAACATCAGCGATGCCCTCCCTGCTCCACCCAGGTGACCCGGCGATCCATCTCGTCCTGCTCCCGGCCGTCGACGTCCATCCAGGTCAGGGAGTGGACCTCGAGCTCCTGCCCTTCCACTCGGGTGGTGATGGTGCCCGGGGTGAGGGTGATGGAGTTGGCGTAGATGGCCTTGCCCAGATCCGTCTTCTGACTGGAGACGTATCGGACCAGAACGGGGCTGATGGGGAGGCTCGGCGAGAGAATGATCTTCGCCACCCGCACGTTGGATACGAAGATCTCCTTCATGAGCCAGGGGACGTAGAGCCAGAAGCGGCCGCCCAGCTGGAGGGGGATCCCCTCCTCGTCCACGACGTCCATGCGGGCGGCCAGGTAGACCACCAGCGCCACGGAGACCGCACCGAGCCCGAGAAGGAGAGGGGTGTAGTGACCCGAGAGCACCAGCCAGAATCCGTAGAGAACCGCACCTAGGCCCAAGGCTCGGAGCAACGGCATCCCTCGCGGTGACGTGAACGCTGGCGGGCGGGCAGCACCCCCCCGGGGGGAACGGAGGCCGAATCTACCAGTTGGACTGGGCGCCGTCCACTATCTTCTGGACCAGCAGGTCGATGGCCTCCGCCCGTCCCACCTCTTCGGCCTCGGAGG
Source organism: Gemmatimonadota bacterium (assembly GCA_039589955.1). Lineage (GTDB taxonomy): Bacteria > Gemmatimonadota > Gemmatimonadetes > Longimicrobiales > Gaopeijiaceae > SZUA-318. The sequence goes on from JBDHGI010000067.1 coordinate 6,516, forward strand.
CCTCCACGAACTGTCCCTCGGCCTGCACGGAGCGCTCCTCCCAGAGGATGACGTTCTCCACGAGGTCCACGATCTCCACCTGCACGCTGAGCGTCACCTGTCGCTGGAGCACCTCGGCGGGCCGCCCCTCCGCGCCGGCCCGGTAGTTGGGCGCCACGACGTCGTAGCGGAGTATGACCCCCCGGACCACTGCGTCGGCCACGTCCTCGCCGGCCGTTCGGATCCCCAGGGCTCGCGGCAGGTTGCGGAGCAGCTGATCGTAGAGCTCGGCGGACAGCTCGAAGCGGGTGGTCTCGTTGTCGAAGGGCTGGATGGCGATGGTCCTGATGTGCTCCGGGGGGAAGCTCCCGGCCCGGAACGAGTACATGCAGCCTGCCGCCACCGGGAGCGTCAGCAGAGCCAGGGCCAAACGGGGACGCATCATCGATCGCCTCCCGGTGAAGGATTCCAGATGGCCGGCGGGAAGGGTGCCACCTCCTGAACCGTCTCCCGCGTGATCCTCAACTCGCGATACGCCGCGAGGTCACGGTAGGTCGCCTCGGCCGGATACCTGGTCTCGTCCTGCCCCAACACGACACGCTGCACTACGTGGCCCTCCTGGACCATCTCCAAAGACCTCACGCGGCGCTCCGCGACGCGGAAATGTAGCTCACGGTCGTCGGGATAACGATACCGCAGCCGGAGGTCGCCCCCCTCGAGCTCGTCGGCTCCCATGAGCCGCGTCTCGGGCTCCGGCCGGAACACGCCGAGGACGCCCCACATCAGGTCCGGAGGCGGGAGGATGTCTTCCGGCGCCCCCGGGGGAAGGCGGAGGTCGCCTTCCACGAGAGCCGCACGCACGACGGTCTCCCCGTTGCCCAGGAAGAGGTCCAGGCGCGCCTTGTAGGGGGGCTCGATGCGGGCGACTCCCCGGCCCCGCACGCGCACGCCGGCCTCGTTGAGCTGCCATCCGAAGCGCACCAGTATGGGAGCCGTCAGCCCCGTGGCCTCCTGTAGGCCCAGGGCCAGGCCCTCGGGGTTCCGAGCAGGCCCCACCACCACCGGCGGCGGCGGGGCGCAGCTCACGAGGGTCAGCAGCCCCGTGAGGGAGGCGAGGCGTCTCGTCGGGCGCATCTGGCGGGGCATCAACCTTGAGGTTCGAGTTCGAGGCAACCGACTTCTACCCCCGGAGGCCGGCCGGCGTTCGAAGCCCTCTCTTGTGATCCTCTCCCGGGCGAGCGACCTTCGCGGCCCATGGCCACGAAACCCGTTCTCGTCGCGTCCGACGCGCACCTCGGCTCCGCCCCGCCGGAGCGGGAGGCGGCGTTCCTCACCTGGCTCGCCGGAACGCCGGACCGCGCGTCCAGCGTCATCCTCAACGGCGACCTGTTCGACTTCTGGTTCGAGTACCGTTGGGGCACCACACGGGGCTACGACCGCGTGCTGGCGATCCTCCGGGACCTCGTGGCCGCGGGCGTGCCCGTGACCCTCGTCGGGGGGAACCACGACTGGTGGGGGGGGCGGTTCCTGCGGGAGGAGGTCGGCGTGGAGTTCCTCCAGGATCCCGTGGTCCGTACCTATGCAGGCTGGAAGACGCTTCTGGCCCACGGCGACGGGTTGCGTGCGGGAGACCTCGGCTACCGCGTGCTGAAGCTGGTGCTCCGGGGCCATCTCACCCGCTTCGCCTTCGGGCTTCTCCCCCCCGTCGTGGGGGACCGGATCGCTCGGGGCGTCTCCCAGACGAAGCACCGGTGGGACGGCCCCACCGAGGAGGATCGGGTCAAGGCACGCGGCCTGGACGACTGGGCGGTCGCCCGGCTGCGGGACGACCCCGAGCTGGATCTCGTGATTCTCAGCCACACCCACATCCCGCTCCTCCGGGAGGTGGCGCCGGGGCGATGGTACCTGAATCCGGGCGATTGGGTGCACCTCGTCACCTACGCCGTGTTGGAGGAGGGTGTGGCGCCCCGGATCGTCAATTGGGAAGAGGAATCCTGACCAAGAGATCCAGGCTGGAGCCCTCGCCGGCCCTGGCGTCGAGCTCGAGGGGCGCCGGGAACCCCGCGAGGTGCGCCGACACGTAGGCGTCGGCGCCGGACAGCAGTATGAGGAAGATCCCCAGGGCCAGCCAGTCCTCTCGTTGCTGGCGCCGAGCCTGCTCCAGGTTCCGGAGGTCGGCGAGGGTCTCGTCCTCGTCCAGACGCGCCTGGATCTCCTCCTCCTCGGTCACACCCTCGGCGGCGAGATCGGCCCGCACGATGCGCTCCCGGAAGACGATGCGGTCCTCGGCCTCCTGGAGGCGCGTCCAGGCCTTCACGAGGGTGAAGGAGGTCGCTCCCTGCGCCGCGACGTAGAAGGCACCCCGGTTGAAGGATCCGATGGACGCGTGTCCCCAGCCGGGGACGAGAGCCGAGCGCAGGAACGCTCCCCGGGGGGACGGGCCCCGGCGGGCCACGGAGGTCACCGAGTCCCCGGCGGGCACCTCCTGCCCTCCCAGTGGCGCCGAGCCCACGGACGAGGCCAGGACGATGGCGGCGACGACGGCGAGGCGCCGGGGAGGCCTCATGGGCCGGGGACGGCCGCGGCGCCTGGTGACGGGGCCGGCTCGGTTCGAGAGGATGGTTCCCATGGGTGGCGAAGGATATTCCCGGAAGCGGGCCCGGATCAACCGGGGATGCGCTTCGACCCCGCTCCCGGAGGTGGAGCGGGGCCGAAGACCGTGTGGCGGGAGTGCGTGGGAATCGAACCCACCCACCCGGGGTCTAGCCGGGCTGCACGGTTTTGAAGACCGCCGGAGACACCAGTCCCCTTCCACTCCCTTGGCGCGACCCGAAGCTCCTCGGTCCGCCGTGCTTCGTCAAGGCGGCTCCCCCGCCCCGCCCCCGTCGGGGCCGCCCTGCCCCTGGTCGCCCACCTCCTGGGCTCCCCTCAGATCCCTCAGCCGGTCGAACTCCTCGGTGAGCCATCGGCGCTGCTCCGCCAGGCGGCCGCGGTCTCCGGGGTGGCGGAGCACCTTCACGAACACCCGGAAATCCTCCCACAGGCGGGCCTGGCGCTCGTGCCAGGCGATGGCCGCCAGGCCCGCCACGGGAAGGAATGCGAGGGACGCCACGGCCCAACGGAGGCCCAGGAGGAGCCCCGCCCCGGTGGCGAGGACCGCCAGCCACGCCGGAAACGCCAGGATGGCCGTGCCGAGCTTGTAGGTGGCCATCTGGTCGAGCCTCGGACGGAAGAGAGGGGCCACGTACCGCGTGGCCACGAAGGGTGGGAGCCACGCGATCGCACCGACGGTCGCGAGGGGCAGGACGACGATCAGGAACAGGGTCTGGGACGTGATGTAGCGGGCCACCGCGAGGGGGCGGTAGCCTGGCGGCACGTCCCCTTCCCGGGCTCCGAACACGGCCAGGTAACGTCGGTATCGCTTCACGGCTCGGCTCAGGTGCTTGAACCTCTCGGGGTCCGTGGCCCTCAGCCAGCGCAGCCCCCGGGCGAACTGCTGCATCCGGGGAAGCCGGTCCGCCAGAGGGACCCGCTCCCTCCAGCCCGCGAGCTTCTTCTGTCGGCTGTAGAGCCGCTCCGCGACCTCGACGAGCTCCACCTCCACCGGGTCCTCGAGGTTGAGGGTCAGCTCCTCGAGGCTCTCGCGGATGCGCCCGGTGAGCTGGCGCGCCGCCAGGCGGGGGTCGGAGTCGAAGACGCCCCGGTACTCGCCGACGCCGAACGGTGCGCCGAAGGCCGCGACCACCCTGCCCCGGAAGAGGTGCTTCCGCGAGTAGGTCAACCCCACCGGCTGGATCTGGAGCCCCAGGTGCCAGTCACGGCGGGCCTCGGCCTGGAGGGCGATGCGGGCGGCTCCGGTCCGCAGCGGGGCCAGCGCGGGTTCGGAGTGGCTCTGGCCCTCCGGGAAGATCTGTACGGCCTCTCCCCGGTGGAGCGCCGCGATGGCCGCGTCGAATGTGCTCTCGTTCCTGTGCATCAGGGCCGGATCGTCCTCCCGACGGTAGACCGGGAGGCCGCCCAGGCCCTTGAGGACGGTGCCCACGAGCGCCTGGTCGAACAGTGGGGCCCTGGCCAGAGGCCGGGTCTCCCGGCCTCCGGTGCGGAAGATCACCAGGGGATCCACCAGGGCGTTGGGGTGGTTGACGGTCACCAGCACCGGCCCGGGCGGGAGGGTCGGGCCCGTGCGCTCCACGTCGTGGAAGATGGCCACGGCCCATCCGACGAGCTTCGTGATGAGTCGAAGAAGCATGAGCGACGGTCCCGTTCGCGTTTCCGGTGGGCGCGTCCCCGACGTCCGGTGGCGTGCCAGGAGCGAACATGCCCTCCGTCACTCCTCCAGGCAAAGCGGGGCCGGCTGTCGTCGCCCCCGAAGGGGTGGCTACCTTTCGGGATCCTCCCGAAGACTCCGCCGTGAGCCGCATGGAACAGATCCCACACGCCAGGGCCTCCGACTCCCGGTACTCGGCCTCGGCACCCCTCCGGCCCGGTCTCCCCCTCCGCCTCGGGGAACGGAACCCCGGCGCTCCGCTGGACGTCGACTGGGTCCGGGAGATACGGGTCAACCGAAGCGCGGTGGAGCGCCGTGTGGACACGCTGGGAGGCCGGCGGGGCGTATTCGGGGGCCGGCGGGTGGAATGGCTCCTGCGGGCCGTCTCCCTGATGGATCTCACCACGCTGTCCGGGGACGACACCCCCGGGCGCGTGAGACGACTGTGCGCCAAGGCACGCCAGCCGGCCCGCCGCGACCTTCTTCAGGCCTGCGGCGTGGGCCCTCGGGGGCTCCGGGTCGCGGCCGTGTGCGTGTATCCCCGCCTCGTGGAGACGGCGGCGCGGGCCCTGGAGGGGAGCGGCATTCCCGTGGCGGCGGTGGCCGCCGGGTTTCCCCACGGCCTCAGCCCCCTGCCCCAGCGGATCGGGGAGATCCGGGCGGCCGTGGACGCTGGCGCCGCCGAGGTGGACGTCGTCGTGACCCGGAGCCACGTGCTCACGGGCCGGTGGGAGGCGTTGCACGACGAGGTCAGGTCCTTCCGGGACGCCTGCGGAGCGGCGCGGATGAAGACGATCCTCGCCACCGGGGAGCTGGCGACCCTGCGGAGCGTGGCGCGGGCCAGCCTGGTGTGCATGATGGCCGGAGCCGATTTCGTGAAGACGTCCACGGGCAAGGAGCGGGTGAACGCCACGCTGCCCGTCGGGCTTACCATGGTCCGGATGGTGCGGGCGTACGCCGAGCACACCGGACATGCCGTGGGGTTCAAGCCCGCGGGCGGCATCCGAGCCGCCGGGGAGGCCCTGCTCTGGCTGACCCTTTCGTTGGAGGAGCTGGGCCCGGCCTGGACGACGCCGTCCCTGCTCCGTCTCGGCGCGTCGTCCTTGCTCGGCGATGTCGAGAGGGAGCTCGAGCACCACGTGACCGGCCGGTACTCGGCCTCCCACCGACATCCCATGGCATGAGCAGGCTCGACTATGGCTCCGCGCCCGAAGATCCGGGGCCGGCGCTGACCTGGCTGGAAGGGCACGGTCACGCCCTCGGGCACGTGATCGCCGGCAGGCTCACCGATCCCTCGGCCGGTGACTCGCTGGAGACCCTCAATCCGGCGACGACGCGGCCACTGGCCCAGGTGCTCCGGGGCACGGGAGGAGACATCGAGGAGGCGGTGGCGGCGGCGAGAGCGGCCCAGCCGGCCTGGTGGGCGCTTGGCTCCCACGGACGCGCCCGCTGTCTGGACGCCCTGGGCCTGGCGATCCAGAGACAAGCCCGCGGCCTCGCCCTCCTCGACAGCCTCGACACCGGCATGACCCTGCGCGAAGCCCGGGACGTCGACCTTCCGCTGGTGACACGGCACTTCCACCACCACGCGGGGTGGGCCCGGCTCATGGAGGAGGAGCTTCGGGGGCACGAGCCCCTCGGGGTGGAGGGGCAGATCCTCCCGGCCAGGTCCCCGTTGCTGATGGTGGCGTGGAAGGTCGCTCCCGCGCTGGCCACTGGGAACGCCGTGGTGGTGAAGCCCGCCGCGGACACCCCCCTCACCGCCCTGCGGTTCGCGGAGCTGTGCCTCGAGGTCGGGCTGCCTGCAGGGGTGGTGAACGTCGTCACCGGCGATGGCGACACCGGCGCCGCCCTGGTGGCTCACCCGGACGTGGACATGATCTCGCTCACGGGGTCCACGGGCGTCGGGAGGGCCGTTCGGCAGGCCGCGGCGGGCAGCGGGAAGCGCCTCACCCTCGAGCTCGGAGGACCGATTCCCTTCATCGTCTTCGAGGACGCCGACCTCGACTCGGCCGTCGAGGGCGCGGTGGACGCCCTCTGGCACGATCAGGGCCGGCTCTGTTCCGCCGGGGCCAGGATCCTGGTGCAGGAGGGCGTGGCCGAGGCCTTCGGGGCGAAGCTCAGGGTGCGCATGGAGACGGTGCGGGTCGGCGATCCGCTGGACCGATCCGTCGACATGGGTGCCATCGTTTCTCGGGAGAGGCTGGACCGGATCCGCGCCCTGGTGGCGGAGGCTCGGGACGGAGGGGCCGAGGTGTGGCAGCCCGCGGGGGATATGCCCGAGCAGGGGTGGTTCCATCCTCCGACGCTGTGCGCCGGAGTCTCGGCGGCGGACGCCGTGGCCGGGGCCGAGCTTCTGGGCCCAGTCGGGGTCCTCATGACGTTTCGGACGCCGGACGAGGGGGTAGCCCTGGCCAACGACACCCGCTACGGCCTTGCGGGCTCCGTGTGGTCGGAGAGCGTCAGCCTCGCCCTGCAGGCGGCTTCGGCAGTGAAGACCGGGACCGTGTGGGTCAATTGCACCAACCTGTTCGACGCCGCGTCGAGCTTCGGCGGAACCCGCGAGAGCGGTTTCGGTCGGGTGGGGGGAATCGAGGGGCTCCGGGAGTACGTCAAACCCGTCTACGGTGCTCGAGCCCCTTCGGTCCGCCCGGAGAACCGGAGCCTGCCCGTGACGGGCCGCGACGGAGTCCCGGTGGGCGAGGTGGTCCGGGGGACGCCCGGGGACGTCGGCGACGCCGTGGCCGCGGCCCGGAGGGCCCAGGTCCCCTGGTCCGCCCGGACGGCGAACGACCGCGGTCGGGCCCTGGTCCGCCTGGCGGAGACCTTGAGGCGGCGAGCCGACGAGCTGGTCCACCGACTGACCCTGCTCTCCGGCGACGAGGACGACGCGGCCGGAGAGGTCGAGGCCACGGTTTCCCGCCTCCTCGCCTACGGCGCCTGGGCCTACACGGGGGCCGGTCGAGTCCCGGTCACCCCGTTCCGCAACCTGACGCTCGCTCTGAGCGAGCCCCTGGGCGTGATGGGAGCTGTGTGCCCGGATGAGCGACCCCTCCTGGCCTTCGTCTCGTGCGTGGCGCCCATCATCGGCCTGGGGAACACCTGCGTGGTGATCCCCTCCGAGTCGGCTCCCCTCCCAGCCATCGAGCTCGTCCGGGTGATGGATGCCTCGGGGTGGCCCGAAGGCGTGCTCAACGTGGTGGCGGGCCCCCAAGCCGAGCTCGTCCCCACGTTGGCTGCCCACGACGACGTGGACGGAATCTGGTATTTCGGTTCGCCGCGCGCCGGTGCCGACGTGGAACGTGCCTCGATAGGAAACTTGAAGAAAACGTGGGTAAGTTATCTTGCCCCAACAGATTGGATGTCATCGGACCAGGGCCAGGGTGAGGAGTTCCTCCGTCGGGCCGCCCAGGTCAAGACCATCTGGATCCCCTACGGGGAGTAGCGCTCGCTCCGCCTCGGCGTGATCCCTCGTTCGCCTCGGGTAGATCCGTCAGGGCTCCTGGCGGCGACGAATGAAGGCCCCGTGCAAGCCGGGAGGGATGACCAGCTCGATGGCCTCACCCGGAGCGACCGTCAGGTAGTTGGTGTACTGCTGTCGTCCCGGCACCACGCGGAGGCGGAGGCGGAGGGGACTTTGGCGGCGCCAGGCCAGCCGGAACACGCGCCGTGCGTTGCCGCCCACGACGCCGAGCGGCTGGGTCGTCCCGGGCGTCTCCGCGTCCACGCGCACCGGGTCCGGGCTCCGATTGTGCGAGACGATCGACACCTCCGCCGGCGAAGTAGAGACCGGGCCTTCCGACGGGGTGGGAGCACCGGGAACACCGTAGCAGCCGATGACGAGGAGCCCGGCGGCCGACGGGAGCCAGCGGCAGGAGCGGGCCAGCGGCACGGGAGGCCTCCATGGGTCCGTGCGGGGATGGATGTCGTCGACCGCCATGAGGGAGCCTTGCTCGCCATGGGTCGCGAGGCAGCAAGATCGTCAAGAAGGTACCAGAGAGGGGGCGGCGCCGCCCAGCGCCACCCCCCCGGCCTGCACACCCGAGGGCCCGAGCCCCTCTGGCGTCCTCCTTCCTATTCGGTGATCAGTCGCTCCGCATCGATGGGATCGAGTCCCAGCTCTCGGAGGAGCTCGTTGAGGCGGGCCAGGTCCTGCCGGATGACCAGGCTCATCTGCTCCAGCTCCTGGTCCAGCTCGCCGGACAGGGTCTCGAACACCGCGTAGGACTGCTCCGTGGGCCGGTTCTCGGCTCCCTCCACCAGGTTCAGCAGCGCGGCGAGCTTGTTGTTCAGCTTGATGGGGAAGTTCAGGGGATCCTGGCCGGAGCGGTTCCGGATCTGGTAGATCTCGGACTCCACCCCCGTGAGGCGGGTCTTCACGGTCTCGCCCATGGACTGGAGCTCTCCGTTGTCGCTCCGCTCCAGCCGGTCGTCCACCTCGCCCTTGATGGCCCGCATGTGGAGGACGGCCTCATTGGCCTGGCTGACCCGGTCACGGATCTGCTGGGCGAGCTCGAAGCGCGCCCTGAGGTCCTCACCGGTCACGCCCTCGGCGACGGCCCGCGGATTCATCTTGATCTCGAAGTCCCGGGTCTGGCTCACTTCGTCCACGGTGAGGCGTGCCTGATACCGCCCCGGGAGAACCGCCGGGCCCACGTTGCCCGCGGCCCAGAAGATGCGTCCCTCGAAGTCGGTCCAGCCCTCGGTGCGCATGTTCCAGCGGAAACGGTTGGAGCCCTTCATCTTGGACGGGTTGGACGATCCGCCGCCGCCGCCGAAGAACGGATTGCCTCCCCCCTCCTGTCCGGGCTCCTCGTCCTCGTCGGGGGACTCGTAGGAGGCCACGACGTTGCCCGCGGCGTCCAGGAATTCCAGCGCCACCTTCTCCGCGTCCTCCTTCAGGTTGAAGAAGACGTCCACCGTGTTGTCGAAGCCCCGGGTCGGGTCCTTGGGATCGAAGACCCAGAAGTCGGCCTGGGCCACCTCGGGGCTCATCTGCCGAAGCAGGTCGATGTTGCGCATGACCCAGAAGGAGCGCCCGTGGGTGCCGATCACGAGGTCGTGGTCCTCCACCACCAGGTCGGAGACCTGGACCGTGGGGAGGTTGAGGGTCAGAGGCTGCCAGGACTCCCCGTCGTTCCAGGACACGTACACGGTGCGCTCGGAGGCGGCGTACAGCAGGCCGGGACGCACGGGGTCCTCCCTCACGGCCCGGACGAAGTCGTCCTCGGGGATGCCGGTCACGATCTTCGTCCACGTCTGCCCGTAGTCGGTGGTCTTCCACACGTACGGGCTCCGGTCGTCGTCCACGAGGTAGCGGATGCCCGCCACGTAGGCCTTGCCTGGCGTGTTGGGCGACGCCTCGATGGTGTTGATGCGCACGAAGTCGGGAGCGTCCGGCGGTGTCACGTTCTCCCAGGCGGGGCTTTCGGAGCGGCCGTTCCGGGTCACGTGCACGTATCCGTCGTCGGAGCCCGCCCAGATGACGTTCGGATCGTGATGGGAGGGGGTTATGGAGAAGACGGTGGCGTAGGTCTCCACGCCCGTCTGGTCCCTGGTGATGGGCCCGCCCGAGGGCCCGACGGTCATGGGATCCGCCCGAGTCAGGTCAGGGCTGATCTGCTCCCAGCTCTCTCCCCCGGTCCGGCTCCGCCAGACCTTCTGGGTCCCCGTGTAGAGGAGCCCGGAGTCGTGGCGATCGAAGACGATGGGGAACGTCCATTGGACCCGCTCCCGGAGGTCCTCCGCCGACTGACCCATGGGGTTCTCGGGCCAGACGTTCACGGCCCGGGTGAGCCCCGTCGCGTGGTCGTAGCGGGAGAGGGCGCCGCCGTAGCATCCGGCGTAGAAGACGTCCGTGTCCGCGGGATGGGGAGCGATGTAGCCGCTCTCGCACCCGCCCACGGAGTAGAAGTGACCTCCCCCACCGAACCCGCCCCTGGCGGACAGGTGGTTCCAGCCCCCTGAGGGGATGCACGCCGTCGAGTTGTCCTGCTGGGCTCCACAGATGTGATACGGCTCGTGCTCCGTGGTGATGACCCGGTAGAACTGCGCCGTGGGGAAGTCCTGGTCGGTCCAGGTCTGGCCCCCGTTGACGCTGACGTTGGCGCCCCCGTCGTTGCTGTTGATCATCCGCTTGGGATCCGACGGGCTGATCCAGAGGTCGTGGTTGTCCCCGTGGGGCACTCGGAAAGACGTCGGGAACGTCTCACCGCCGTCGGTGGACTTGTAGAACCCCGTGTTGAGGGCGTACACGACGTCCTCGTCCTGGGGATCGGCGTAGACGCGGGTGTAGTAGAAGGCCCGCTGTCGGAGCTTGCGCTCGTCGTTCATGAGCTCCCAGGTGGCGCCCCCGTCGTCGGACCGGTAGACGCCGCCCTCCTCGGCGTGCTCCACCAGGGCCCACACGCGTCGGGAGCTCGCGCCGGATACGGCCACCCCGATCTTCCCGATGGGCGACGGCGGCTCCAGCCCGAGGCTCGACGTGATGTCCGTCCACGTCTCCCCTCCGTCGGTGGACTTCCACAGCCCCGAATCCTCGCCCCCCGACGACATCCCCCAGCTCTTGCGCCAGGCCTCCCAGACCGCGGCGAACATCACGTCGGGGTCGTTGGGATCCAGGGCGAGATCCACCACGCCGGCCTTGTCGCTCTTGAACAGGGTCCGGGTCCAGCTCTGGCCGCCGTCGATGGTCCTGTAGACGCCCCGCTCGGGGTTCTCCGCGGAGTGCTTCCCGAAGGCGCCGACCCATGCCACGTCGCAATCCTCCGGGTGGACGCGAACCCGGGAGACGTTCTGGGTCTCCTCGAGGCCCAGGTGCTCCCAGGTCATGCCCCCGTCGGTGGACTTGTAGACGCCGTCCCCCTGCTGGATGTTGCCCCGGATCTGCGTCTCTCCGGTCCCGATGTACACGACGTCGGGATCCGCCTCGCAGACCGCCACGGCCCCCACCGAGGCGCTGGTGATCTTGCCGTCGGTGACGGGACGCCAGTTGAGGCCGCCGTCGGTGGTCTTCCACAGGCCGCCGCCCGTGGCGCCGAAGTAGTACTCGAAGGGCCGGGCGTCGCTACCGGCCACACCGATGGATCGGCCGCCTCGGGCGGGGCCCACGCTGGTCCAGTCCAGGGCCGCGTAGAGGGCCTCGTCGTACTGCTGTGCGGTGACGTCGTGCGCCGAGCCCAGCGCGGCCAGCGCCAGGACGAGGGCCGCGGGACGTGCCAGCCGAGCGAATCTGCTCATTTCGTGCACCTGCTGTGTTGATGGAGCGATGGGGCGGGCTTCCCGCTCGGCGGGGAGCCCGAACGGGGTGACGCTAGGAGCGCCGACACGACTGCGCAAGCGGTGCGAAAGCCGTTGTCGGCCGGACTGTTCGCGCCAGGGGAGGCCCTCCCCGGGAAGGGCCCATGGGGAAGACGTTGCCGTCGGCGTGCTACCGGCCGAGCAAGCGGAAGAGGGACGAGACGACGGGGTCGAGCCGGATGCCCTGCACCACCGTGCCGTTCCCCGGGTCACCGTCCTCGCCTCCGAACCCACCGGCCGCGTTCACCGCCGCCACCACCAGGCCGGCCGCGCCGGCGGTTACCAGAGCTGTGAAGGCGTAGGTCTTGGGCTTCGAGAACCGGCGCTCCTCGAGCCCCGCCAGCGCCCCGGTGGCGATCCGCAGGGTGTCGAGCTCGAACACCTCCTGGAAGGACCCGATCTCCCTGCGGGACTTGGTCTCCAGGATCAGGGAGTCCGTGGCCGAGAGGACGAGCCCTTCGAAGGACAAGGTCTCGGAGGCGCTCATACGGGTCCCCAGCGCCGTGCGCGTGACCGGGACGTGGATGCGCACGGTGGTTCCCGGGCTGGGGCGCTCCACCGGCGCATAGGAATAGCAGCCCGAGGCGAGGATCGCGCTCACCAGGACGAGCGCTGGGCGGAGAGGACGGAGGGCACCCATCACAGGACGATATCGATGGTACGGGTGACGAGCTGATTGAACAGGTAGGCGTACCGCCAGGGGTCGGCCTCTAGGATCAGGCCGGCCTCGTCGAGGAGCCGTCGGTCGTCCACGTTCACCCGCGCCTGCACCGAGGCTTGCTCCACCCCCAGAGGAGTGACCTGGACGAACCACCTGCGGTCGACGCTGATGTCGAACACGGTGTCGATGGGCAGCGTGTGCACCACGGTGTCCGCCAGGAACACCCGGACCTCCGTGACGCCCAGCTCAGTCACGCCGGCGACGAATTGGGTGGAGTACACCACCTCCACCTGGGTGCCGGCCGAGCCCGAGAGCGTGAAGAACAACGTTTCGGGCGTCGGGTCCTCGAAGAAGCCGCACGCGCCGACGGCCAGGGCCGACGCGGCGACGAGGCAGAATCGGGTACGACGGTATCGCATGGAGAGAAAAAT
>JBDHGI010000068.1:0-33921 GCA_039589955.1 Gemmatimonadota bacterium
CCTCCCCATACGGCGATGGCCCAGAAGGCGACGAGCCACGCCGGGAAGCCGTAGAAGAACTCGAGCTGCTCGGGAGTGAACCGGCTCATGTACGACTCATTCTGAGTCTGGGTCATGAGGTAGTCGAAGGCACCCATGGAGTCCCAGAGGAACCCCAGAACCCCGACGGCCCAGAGATGCCAGGGTGGACGCCGGTGCTGGACGGCGGTGTCTTCCGGCATGATTCCCTCCTTCCGAGACTGGGGACAAGCGCTCAATTCCCACCGTGAACCGACCCGCTGTCAAGGGCCGTGGGGCACGTCGCGACGACGGCACGCCAAGGGTCACGTAACCCGATTGCCCTCCAACGGATAGCCGGCCGCCTGCCAGCCCTCTACGCCCTCAGAGTACCGCTGGACCTTCAGGTATCCCGCTTCTTCGAGGGCCAGGTAGAGGACCTTGCTCGCCGTGCAGTCCTCGCTCGTGCAGTAGACCACGATGTCGTCTTCCACCTCGAGGGTCTCGAAGGCAACAGACGGTGAGCCCACGCCATGCGAGCCCGGAATATGCGCGGCCTCGAACCTCCACCCATCGAACGCCATGACGAGCTTGAATGCGTCGCCACGCTCGAGCCTGACCTTCAGCTCTTCCGTCGAAATGGTCTTCATGCTCTCAACCGCGCCTCGTCCTCGGGTCCGGGTGTCGTGGGATCGGGAACCATGCGGCCGCGTCCGGGCCGACACAAGGCTGTCGGAGCCGGCAGCAAGGGCTTGCTAGGACACAGAGTACTCTGTATCGTAAAGTATAGGCACCGTGCGATAAACCTGAGGAGCGTCCATGGAAGACGTGAAGAATGCCACCGCGTGGCTCACCCGACCTGTCTGGGGCCTCGCGACCATCGGGATCCTCGTCCTGCTGCTCGCGGTGCCCATCGGCCTCATCCGCAGCCTCATCGGACAGCGTATCACGACGAGAGGCGAGGCCGTGACGGAGGTGACCCGAATCTGGGGAGGCGAGCAGTCTCTGATCGGGCCGAAGCTGGTCATCCCAGTGGAGGGAGACAAAGGCGGGCCGAGGCGAACAGTGACGCTTCTCCCGACAACGCTGAGCGTCGATGGGGATCTCCGTACCGAGGAGCTCCGCAGGGGCCTCTTCGCCGTCCCGGTCTACTCGGCCCGGGTCTCGCTTCGCGGGTCCTTCGAGGCAGGTGACCTGACTGACGTCATCTCGGCCGAGGAGGACCTGAGGTGGGACGAGGCGACGCTCGTGATGGAGGTCAGCCACGTGAAGTCGCTGGGTGGGGCTTCGACCCTGACGTGGAACGAACAGCCCGTCACCCTTCGGCCGGGCACGACCGGACAGGGAGGAGGTGTCCACGCTTCCGTAGCACTCCGGAACGTCGGTGCGAACGAGTTCGCCTTCGCGCTCGACGTCAATGGAGCTGAGGCGATCTGGTTCGTGCCGCTCGGTCGCACGACCGACGTGACGCTCGAGTCGAACTGGCCCCATCCCAGCTTTGCCGGCGCCTGGCTTCCCTCCACCCGCGAAGTCCGCCGCCAGGGGTTCGGCGCGACGTGGGTCGTGCCCTCATTGGGAAGAGAGTATCCCCACGCATGGCAGGGGTCCGGTGCCCCGGATGCCGAAATCGCGGCGTCCAGGTTCGGGGTGCTCCTGAAGACGCCAGTCGACTACTACCGCATGTCGGAGCGGAGCACCAAGTATGCGGTCCTGGTGCTCGTCATGGTCTTCGGGCTCCTCTGGCTCTTCGACACTCTCGTCGGAGTACGCCTGCACATCGTCCAGTACGTCCTCGTCGGAGCGGCGATGTGCCTGTTCTACCTGCTGGAGCTATCGCTGAGCGAGGTGGTCGGGTTCGCCGGAGCGTATGCGTGTGCCGCCGCGGCGGTCGCGGGGTTGATCGCCGCCTATACGATGGCGGTGCTCGGATCGGCGACCCGCGGAGCCATCGTCGGCGGGGCCCTGGGGGTGCTCTATTCGTATTTGTTCGCGCTCCTCACCCTGGAACGGTACGCCCTGCTGGCCGGGTCGCTCGGGCTTTTCGCCGCCCTCGCGGCGGTCATGTACGTCACCCGAGGGGTCAACTGGGAGCACGTGGGTGTCCCGAGTGGCGGAGCAGCCGGCTAGTGAGGCAGTGGATGAGACGCATCCGCGGTGCGGTGGGAATGGGCTTCACCTGGGCCGCCGCATGGGCCCTCGTCGGCATGCTGATCGAGCTGATCACGGAGCTCGTGCCCGGATGGAACGGGGCCGTCATCGACATCTGGCCGGCGACGCTGGCCATTCCCGCGTTCATCGGAGGAATGGCCTTTTCCGCGGTGCTCGCCATCGCCGGTGCTGGGCGGCGGTTCGACGAGATGTCGCTGCCCGGGTTCGCGGGTTGGGGGGCGCTCGGTGGCCTTCTCGTCTCGGCGATCATCGTGACCACCTTGGGGCTCTCACCCCCGTCCCTGGTGGCCTCGGGCGTCGTGACGCTCTTGTGCACAGGCTCGGCCGCCGGTTCCCTCGCGCTTGCCAGAATGGCGGAGAAGAGGGAGCTACCCGATGGGAGGGGCGGTTCCCGCTACACCCGCAGGACGTAGCCGCTTCCCGAGCTGTCACGCGCGTCGATCATCCGTGCTGCTTCTTGATCTCCACCCGACATCCATCCGGGTCCCTGAGAACGATGGCGGAGACCGGATTCCCATACCGTTCGACGATCTCGACGCCCTTGCCGACCAGCTCGTCGACGCATGCCTGAACGTCCCCGGCGTAGAACGAGATCGAGATCTTCCCCGGAAAGTGACGGGACTTGATGAGGTCGAGGTCGGGAATCCCTGAGCCGAAGACCTTCAGACCTTCCTCGTCCACGTGAGTATCCAGGCCGAGCTGCTCGCCGTAGAACCGCTTCGACGCCTCGGCGTCGTGCGTGGGGAGCTCGATCTCCAGAAGGCGCAATCTCATGACGCTTCCTTTGGGCAGGAGCTGAGTGTCGATGCCCGCTACTCTGGGTTGAGCGGGCGGTCAGTCGGATGGCACCGGGTCGAAGCCCATGATCTCGGCACCCGCGGCACCGAGCCGCTCGGTCCGCTCGAGCTCGCCCCGGACGCTCTCGACGAACTCACGGAAGACCGGAGTGAACTGTCGTTCGTGCCCGACCCAGAAGCGGTTGTACATCTTCAGCTCGAAGAGGAGAGCGAGGTTGTAGCGGAACGCTTCCCATTCATCATCCTCGAGCATGCCGGCACGATACTGGTAATGGCAGTTCTCGTAGAACCGGAGTGAGCGGAAGGTGAAGAGCTGGACCCGATAATCCTCGTGATCCTCCAGGGGCTGCCCGGAGATCTCGCGGAAAAGGAGACGCGCGAGGTCAGCGTTCTCCACGATGCTGGAGGCCTCGGCCATTGCAGCCTCGGCGATACCCTGCCGAGACGCTGAGCGGGCGACTTCGGTGTTCTGGCGGATCTGGTGCGCCAGGTAGAGAAGCGAGGCGAGGACCGCCAGCGCCCCGAGGAGCTCTGCCATTGCGGCAATAGCATTCCAGTTCATGGAGCCTATCCCCTGTCTTGCCCGTCGGGTCGGTTGCCGACGAAGACCGACATCTCCGTCGGCACCTCGGAATGACGGAATCTCTCCACTGCGGGGACGAAGCCGACGCGCTCCAGGGCCTCCAACCACTGCGCGGTGGAGAAGAGGCCCAGGACATGCCGGTCGTGCCGGACTCGCACCGTACCGTCCTCATCACGGAGCAGGAAGGCGAAGTCGACCGTGTACGTCTGGTCGCTCGGGTCCGGATCCCAGGTCCACTGGAGGTATCGCATGGCGCGCTCGGCACCGTCGTGGCCACCGTGACTCACCTGCACTCGAAATGACTCGCGCACGAAGTCCGGAGCGATCAGGAACGATCCCCCGGGGCGGCAGTGGACGAACACGGTGGCCGCGACCGCATGCAGATCTTCCAGCGAGGTCACATAGCCGATGGCATCATGCACGAAGACGCAGTCGAACTCTCGGCCGAGGCGGATCGACCGCATGTCACCGACCCGGTGCTCGCACTCCGGATTCAAGGCTCGGCTTACCGCGAGCATCCCGGGCGCAGCGTCAACCAGGACGAGCTCCTCGAAGGCGGTCTTGACGTGGGAGGCGTTGTTGCCGCCTCCGCTGCCGAGCTCCAGAAGAGTGCGGGCGGAGTGTCCACAGCGCCGCTTCAGCTGGGTGGCGTAGTAGGTGGCTTCCTCAGCGTAATCCGAGGGGTCGGACAGTAGAGGCCACCACTCGGCGAGCTCGTCATACAAGATCGGGCCAGCGCTCCCGGGCCGATCTTCCGCGCCATGCTTGTCCACCCGGATTCAGACTCCCGCGGGCTGGATGCCTCACGACCCCTGCAGCGGAGCTGCCCCCCCACCATGCCCACCTGCGGTGCACGGCGCAAGCCGAATGCGGGGCACCTCCTTTCCCTCATCGTCAGAGGTGCTTGCCAGAGGAGGGGGGCCTGATCGGATGCGTTTGCCATTCCCGTATCTCCATCAGACCCTTGCCCAGCAGCACGCCCCCTCTGATTCATGGTTGGATCCTCATCTCCATCCGATTCACACACGCGTCCCGTGGAGGGAGGCTCCATGCGAAGCCAAGACTGGGTGTTGCGGCGCGCCGCGCCCGAAGACCTGCCGTCTCTTCAGGCCGTACGGGCTGCAGCATTCGCGCC
Organism: Gemmatimonadota bacterium; assembly: GCA_039589955.1. GTDB lineage: Bacteria > Gemmatimonadota > Gemmatimonadetes > Longimicrobiales > Gaopeijiaceae > SZUA-318. The sequence goes on from JBDHGI010000068.1 coordinate 4,682, forward strand.
GGTGTTCGAGTCCTTCCGGGTCTTGCTCGGCGACGAGGTGGCGGTGGTTACCCAGGTGGATGCGGATCAGAAGCAGGCGGACTATCTGACCACTCTGCTCGATGACGGAGGACCCTGGGAAGTATTTGCCGCCGAGCGATCCGACGAGATCGTCGGCTTCGTCTCGCTCAGGCTCGACCCGGATACCGCGATCGGCGAGATCGGCCTCAACGCGGTCCATCCCGAGCACGCCGGTCGGGGTATCGGGACGGCGATGTACGAGCTCGCTCTCGACCGGATGCGTGCCGCCGGCATGAAGGTCGCGACGGTGTCGGCCGGCGCGGATGCGAGCCACGCGCCGGCCCTCCGCGCGTACGAGAAGGCCGGATTCACAGTGGGGATCCCCAACATCTGGCTATGCAGCCGACTCGATGCACGGTGAACCCTACGGCATGGGCCTCGATCACTGCACTCCCGGTACTACTCCTGTAGACAGGCGCGAGAGGTTCGGCACAGCGTACACCGAGTACGAACGCACAACGCCTCGCTTCGTTCCCCGGATTCGGTAGGCAACGGTGGAACCCCACCATCACACCAGGTGACCCATGGTCGGACCATCCCCCTCAGCTCGCCACCCGATCGCCGGCGTCCAGCGACTCGGGTTCCTGAGGAACTTCGTCACTCGTTCGAGCATCGAGGTCGGCGAGTACACGTACTACGACGATCCGAGGGGTCCGGAGCGCTTCGAGGAGAACGTGCTCTACCACTTCGACTTCGTCGGCGACCGACTCATCATCGGCCGATTCTGCTCCATCGCCGCGGAGACCCGTTTCATCATGAACGGCGGCAATCACGCCACGAGCTGGTTCACCACCTTTCCCTTCCCCGTCTTCGGAAACGGCTGGGAGATCGCAGCTCCCGACGCCTGGCCGTACCGCGGAGACACCGTCGTCGGGAACGACGTGTGGATCGGATACGGTGCCACCGTCATGCCCGGTGTGAAGATCGGCAACGGAGCGATCATCGCGACCGGCTCGGTCGTGACGAAGGACGTCGAGGCCTTTGCAGTCGTAGGAGGCAATCCCGCCAAGGTCATCCGCTATCGCTTCGATGAAGCGACACGCACGGAGCTGGACGCGATCGCGTGGTGGGATTGGACCGCAGAGAAGATCACCAGAAACGTCCGCGCGATCTGCTCGGGCGACCTGGATGCGCTCCGGAACGCCTCGTGACTTCCGGCGGCACTGGTCAGGGAGCTGTGTCTCGCCTTCCCAGCGCGAAATGGCCGACGATTCGCTCAGCGGCCTCGAGGGGAGTCAACGTACTGTTGGCGATGAACAGGTGCGGCGACAGCGGGAAGTCTCCGTTCGAGCTCAGCTGGTACTTCTCCTCGGCATCCAGAAGGCGGCGGCGCGACGCCTCCACGTCTCGCTTCGATGCCTTGGCCTCCAGGCGGCCAGCCGTCGTGTTTCGCCCCAGGCGCGTCTCCAGGTCCGCCCAAAGCTCCGGGTAGACCACGCGACCTCCGTGGGTCTCGAACGCGCTCGTGAGATCCCTCACGTACGGAAGGTCGTCCGGATCGCTGTACGACCAGACGAACGTGAAGATCAGACCCGGAAGGTCGCTTTGCGCCGCCTCCGCGAACACCTCCCGCCGCAGCATGGTCACGAGGCGATTGAACGCCGGCTCCCCGAAGCCGAAGATCGGCAGCACAGCTTCGATCGACATGTGGTTGTGGAACAGCGGGAATCCGGTTAGCCGGCTCAATTCACGCCCGACCGTCATCTTCCCGACAGCCGGCGGCCCACTGAGAAACACGAGCGTCTTCCGCTCGCGATCGGGTGCTTCCCCTGCCATCTCCAGGCTGCCTCCGGGACGGATGCCGACACCTCGATGCTGCGCTTTCGCGCCCGCAACGATGTCGACGCAGTCCGTGGTCAGCAAGCGAGGCTTCCCAGGTCAGGAGGTTCCGATGGCCTCCTGCCCACGCACCAATCTGACACGAACCACGAACTGGACGTCGAGCTCGTCCCGTGCGACCCCGTAGATTGCGTCCTCGACGAAGAGCCGCGGCTGGAACCGTGGCGGCATGGATACCACGCCCAGGAATCGGCCCTCTCGATCGAAGACATCCCAGTCCGCCCCGCCGAAGTCCTCGATGAAGTTGTACCGCTCGATCTCTTCATCGCTCAGGTCTCCGGGCGCCCTGACCGGCTGGACCCAGACGGTTCCATCGTAGCCGGAGTGGATCGTGGAGAACGCCGGGAAGTCGTCTGCGAAGCTGACGCGACGATGGTTCGCCTCCAGCCTGGACGGCGGAACTCCCGCGGCGAGCCACGCTCGATCCAGGTACGCGAAGAACGCTCGTATGTCCCGATCCGAGATGGGCCGGAGTGTGTGCTCCCTTACGATGATCCTACGCAGTCTGCCACTGCTGTCGTACTGCCCGATTCGATACTGGTCGTTCACGCCGAAAAGCACAGTGAGGGAATCCGTTACAGCCCACATCGGCTCGGGTGTGAAGTACCGGACGACGCCAGGCCCGAGGAGATCTCCGGCCGGGAGCGTCAGCAGGGTGTCCCCCAGGCTCCCGTCCGGCTCGATAAGGCGCAGCTCGTCCTCGACCGGGGGGTCCTCGTCCAGCAGCACTCGAGCCGGTCGGAGCTGGGCGACGGCGACACCCGTGGCCGGGTTCCACCGGAATCTCAACGGACGGTACCTGGCGACGTCCAGGGGTGCGGCATCGACGAAGGTTCCACTGGCGTCGAATCGGTGGATCCGCCGGTTCCGGACGTCGGGGATCAGGAGCGTGTCGCCTGCGGTGACGAAGACGTCCGACACCCCGAGGGCGAACTCGCCGGGCCCCTGCCCCGGCGTTCCGATCACCCGAACGAACTCACCATGCTCGGTGAACTCGCGCAGCTCGCGGATCTGGCGGTCCATGACGAGGATACTACCGGCCGCGGTCAGCGCTATGGACCCGACCTGGGCGAACTGATACCGGGAGTCGCCGCCGAACTCGCCGATGCGGAGGTCCTCCTCCACGAGCCAGGGCTCGCCGTCAGACCACAGTCCCTCTTCTGGACTGGTCACGATCACGACCCCGGCGCTGTCCACGACGGATCCACCCCATGCCTGCTCTGGCTCGGCACCGGCGCAGCCGGCGACGAAGACACCCAGGCTCGCCTGCAGGCTGAGGCGCGCAAGCTGCCGGGCTCGGCCTGCCCGCAGCGAGCGCCTGTCAGGTGCCGCGGGCCGAGGCTGGACCTCGGCTCGTCTGCCGCCATAAGGTACCGGACCACCATCTGTCTGGCTCGTCAACGGCGGTCGGCTTGCTGTGATTCCCAGTCTGCCCCCTCGGAGAATCGAAACGGAGCGCCTCGTGCTTCGACAGTGCCGTCCGGAAGAAGTACACCTTCTTCGGGACGCCGTCGATACCAGCCTGGACCACCTCCGCGCATGGATGCCCTGGGCGATGAATGAGCCGCGATCCATCGACGCCACCCGCGCGCACATCGAGATGAACCTGGAGTCCTTCGACCGCAGCGAGGATTTCTCCTACAACCTCTTCGAGCCCGACGAACGGCTTATCGTCGGGGGCATCGGCCTACATCGCCGCAGCGAGCCTGGCTGCCTCGAGATCGGGTATTGGTTGCGGGCCAGCCGAGTCGGGCGTGGCTACGCGACCGAGGCGACGCAGGCGCTCACCCGAGCGGCGTTGAATCTACCCTGGGTCAGCCGGATTCAGATCGATTGCGACCCCCACAACCGTGCCAGCGCCAGAGTCGCCGAGAAGGCGGGGTACGTTCTGCTCGAGCGTCGCTCCGCAGACAAGCTGACTCCCGAAGGACTCCCCCGAGACACCTTGGTCTTCGAGATCCAGGACGTCGGCCGAATCCCCTGAATCCAGGGCCCACGCGCTCGACCCACGTGCTCTACCCGCACTCACTGAGCCGAAACGGCTCACCGCCGACCAGCTGCGCCGACGTGACGCTAGGGCACCAGAAGCGCTCGATGTGATCGACCACATACTCCGTGCCCTCACAGTGCCCCATGGGATCTCGATGAAACGAGTCCGTCAGGTCCCGGCACAACAGGGGGCGCTTGCCGAGATACACTAGCTGTCGGATCCCGAATGGGCGCCCCAGCACGCACAGGTTCGCGTGGACTCCCATGACGATGACGTCCACGATGCCGCGCGACTCGAGGAGGTTGAAGATCACGTCACCCTCATCGGACACCGCGTCGCCCGCTTCGATGCGAATCGAGGGGATCTGACGCGTCCACGGGTACGGTGGACCGGCTTCGCAGCAGGCATCGGGCGAGGAGCAGGAACACGGACCGGGCTGTGCGAACGCGGAAGGGAGCGGTGACTCGCGACTCGGGTCCAGGTCGTTCCACTGGATGGAGACCGGCGGGGTTACGCGCGGCGCCTCTCCAGCCAGGAGACCGGCCGGTGTCCCGGCGTAGAACGACGTACAGCCGCTCGGTGCGTGGATGACGAGTGAGCCGCGGCTCCGGAGCCCGGTTGCCACCTCGTTCACGCGAGGAGCCATCTCGGTGACGCGAGACGCGGCCGACACACAGTGGTGCGCATCCCACATGTCACAGATGACCACCGCGGACCTGGTCACGTCGAGCTCGATGGGCCAAACCCCGCCGTTTCTTCGAGCCACTAACTCAGTCATGTGGCCCTTCCGCTCATCCGGGCAGTGGTGGGGCCTGACCCTCTCGCTTGAAGTCCTCGACCAGGGCTCCGGTGGTCTCCGGCATTCGGTCGTCCACGAATGCCTGGAATTCCTCACCAAACCAGTCCTTGCGCAGCTGCCACCATTCCTGGAATCCCGGAGTCCGCATGAAATGCTCGACCGGTGCCTGGGCATGTGTCCACGCCCACTCCTCGATGTCTCCCGCCTGGTGGTAGTGCAGCACTTCTTCGTAGGCCCAGAAGGCCTGCAGGAGCATGGAGGAGAAGCGCACCACCTCCTCGTCGGACTCGAGCGCATCGATGCCGGAAAGGCCTCGGGTCCACACGTCTCCGGCTCCAGCGGTGAAGGCGAGCTGACCGATCAAGCCGTTGAGCTTGTCGAGCACCGACTGAGCCGCGGCATGACGAAGCTGGCGGGAGTTGTTTCGTACCTGGCCGGCCAGATAGAGCAGCGACACGATCACGCCCGCCGCGCCGATGATCTCCGCAATGGCACCAAGCGCGTTCCAGTTCATGCTGCCTACGCTCTGGGGGTGGGATTCGGCCTGAGGCACCGGGGCACCGGAGCACCGGAGCACCGGGTGCGAGCAAGATGCTCGGCCGGGGTCGTGAGGTGCAAGGCGAGGGGGCTCACACAGGCGGCCCGGAACCGGCGTCGTACCTCGAAGTCGATCCTGCCGTGCCGCCGGCTGGCCGTCACGGGGCCAGGTTCGTCCGCAACTCCTCGTACCGGGCCGTGGCCGGCGACGACGGCTCACCCTTCGCACAGAAGCTCAGCCCCTTGAGTCCGCGATGCGTCTGCTCGACGACGAGCCGCCCCTCCTCGTCCACAGCCGCCTCGAGATGCTGCTTCGCGGCGAGGAACCGCACGTCGCCACGCGCCCGCTCGAAGAAGGACAGCACGTAGACGTAGTAGAAGACGTTGTATCGCAGGAACGGGAACTCCACCTGGAGGAACTTCTCCCCGATGCCCCAGTGGCACGGTCCGATTCGCCTTCGGGTGACCCAGTGCTGCAGCAGGAACTCGACGGCCGTGTCGACCGACGCCACACCCGCCCGCAGCTCGCCCACGAATCGGAGCACGTCCAGGGCATAGAGCGTCGCGCCAGGGTTGGCGCACTGCGTCTCCGGCCCCTTCCCGAACCGACTGAAGGTGCACCGCCACCCACCACCTTCGTGGACGGCACCCAACAGGTAGGTGATGGTGGATCGCACGGCCGGAGAATCGGTGAGCCCGAACCGGCACAGAGTTCGCGTGGCCTCGGCGGTGTAGCACGGGTACAGTGGAGCCTTGGGCGCAAGCCGGATTCGACCGTCCGGACGGACACAGCCAATGATCGCGCCGAGTCCGCCAGCCACCGCTTCGTGATCGGCCTCCAGCCCGAGCTCGTGCAGCATGCAGAGGGACGAGATGGTCGAGTACGGGTTGCCCACGTAGACCCGACCATCGGGAGTGGTCCAGTAGTCCGCTCCGTTGTCATGGCGTCGGGCGAGAATCTCGCCGATGTCCGCTCGCCTGCTGCCGACTGCTTCCACGGCTCCTCACGGATCTCGTCACTGCTGCCGGAGCAGCATGTCGACCGGGAGGGTATGGTGCAAGGCGAAGGGGTCTCAGCCTGTCAATCCTCGGTGCGCTCGTCGAGAATCACTTGTTGCGGGCGCAGCAGAGAGGCATGTTCGGTGCGACGGCCCGGAAGGATCTCCCAGACTCACATGAGTGCACCCTTCGAACGGACCCACTACGACGTGGTTGTCGCCGGCGCCCGGTGCGCAGGAGCCTCGACCGCGATGCTCCTTGCGCGGGAGGGGCTGCGGGTGCTCGTGGTGGATCCTGCCCGGTACGGAAGTGACACGCTCTCGACGCACGCCCTTATGCGTGGCGCGGTCCTTCAGCTGCACCGGTGGGGGTTGCTCGACGCCGTTCGGAACGCAGGAACACCAGCCATTTCCTCGACAACGTTCCACTATGGCAGCGAGACCATCGAGATCCCCATCAAACCGCGGGATGGAGTCGACGCCCTCTACGCACCTCGGCGAACCGTCCTGGATCCCATGCTCGTGGACGCCGCGATCGCCGCGGGCGCCGAAGTGGTCAATGGCCATTCCCTGGTCGACCTGGTCCGGGACGACGGTGGCCGTGTTCGAGGAGCCAGGATCGCGGGCTCCGACCAGCGGACGGTAGACGTTTCCGCGGACCTCGTCGTCGGAGCCGACGGCCTGCGGTCCCGGGTCGCAAGACTCCTCGGGCTCGCCTACGATTACTCGGCCTCGCACGCCGCTTCCTCCATCTATGGGTATCTGAGAGATGTGCGGGTCGAGGGCTATCACTGGTTCTACGAACCTGGTCTCACCATCGGGACCATCCCCACCAACCATGGCGAGACCTGCTTGTTCGTACTGATCCCCCAAGAAGCGTTCAACGAAGGGCGCGGCGAGGGGCTTGCCTCCCTGTTTCGTGACCGACTGAGCGTCGTCGCTCCGGAGTTGGCCGAGGATGCGGCCTCGAGGGCGGAGCCGATCAAGCTGAGGGCATTCGCCGGGGCCGTTGGGTTCCTCAGGCGAGCGACTGGGCCTGGGTGGGTCCTCGTCGGCGACGCCGCATACTTCCGTGACCCCATCACCGCTCACGGCATCAGCGACGCTCTGCGCGAAGCGGAACTGGTGGCCCGAGCCATCACTGGCGCCGACTCCGACGGTCTCGAGGCCTATCAGGCTGCCCGCGACGCCAGCGTGATGGGCTTTCTGGACACGACCGACAGGCTCGCATCCTTCGAGTGGAGCCTCGAGGAGGCCAAGGACCTCCATTTGACGCTGAGCCGACAGATGAACGCCCAGGTGGACCTATTGAGGGCGCTGGGCTGAACGCCGAAGCATCGACCCTAAGTCGCGGCGGCTCTGGGCCCGCGTCTCCTCGGGTCCCCGCCGCCGCAACGATGGCGGCGTAGCCTCGTATCAGGTTACCTGGTTGCCCTTAAGCGGATGGCCGGCTTGGTGCCAGCCCATCACACCTTCCGAGTATCGCCACACCTTCTCGTATCCAGCTTCCTCGAGGGCCCTATAGAGAGCCTTGCTTGCCATGCAATCCCGGCTCGTGCAGTAGACGACGATCTCCTCGCCAACGGACAGGACCTCCATGGCAGCGACCGCCGAGCCCACGCCGCATGAGCCCGGGATGTGTGCGGCCCGGAACCTCCATCCATCGAACGCCATGACGAGCTTGAAATCGTCGCCACGCTCGAGTTTGGCCTTCAGCTCCTCCGTGGTAATAATCCTCATGTCAATCCACCGTGCCTGCTCTTGTAGGAGAACCACGTCGCGCCGGTCCAACCGTTGCCGCGGAGCCTCCTCTTCGAGTCACGGGACCATGTCGCAGAAGAAGCGATCCACCTCGTTGGGGAATACCGGACCCCGCTGAGCTGAGGCTCAGGCACGGGAGCCCAGAAGGAGGGTAGACATGCCGTGCCCGATCAGTGGCGCCGTTGCCTCCGTCAATCTGCTGGACGGTATTGGGTGCCCGACTCCGGCGCGAGCAGCGCTGGTGGGAGTAGTCAACCCATCGCCTCGGCGCCGCAGGACCCTGGGCCCCTCTCTGCAGTATGAGATACGGTCCGAGATCACTCGTCGGTGGCCGTCGAAGGTCGAGGCAGGGCAAAGATGAAGGAGCTGCTGAGGCGCGTCCGTGGCGCCCTGGGGATGGGGCTTACTTGGGCCCTGGGTTGGATGCCGATCGGGGCCCTCGTGGCCCTGGGCCTCTGGGTGGTGGGGCTGGACCCACCCGGCCTCGCTGCGTTCGTCTGGTTGAACGTCAAGCTCTTCGGGGCCTTCGGCTTCGTCGCGGGCAGCCTCTTCTCCGCGGTCCTCCGACTCAGGGAGGGACACCGGCGGTTCGACGAGCTGTCACTCCCGAGGTTCACTGCATGGGGCGCAGTGGGAGGCCTGCTCCTCGGGGGCTTGGCGGTCGCTGCCGGGTTCTGGGGCCCGGGTCTCCAGCTGAGGGACGCGGTGATCGTGGGCGTGGCCACCCTCCTGGGAGCGGCGTCCGCCGCCGGTACCCTGGCCGTGGCCAGAGCGGCGGAAGACGAGGCGCTCTTGCAAGAGGGCGCCGGTGTCGAAGGGGTCGGGCTGACCGAGAAAGAGAGAACGCAGCTCCTAGGCGACGGGAGCTAGCCTGGAGACCTCTCTTCGTTTCAGCTGAAACCCCCGAGGCACGAGCGTCGTCTGGTATGGGTGCGTGACGCACCTATCCACAGCCACAGGCTGACGGAGGCGGCGATGATGGGCCGATCCAGCAGTCCCCAGGACTTCACCCCCCTGAGTCCCGTGGAGTTCGAGATCCTCCTGGTGCTGGCAGCGGGCGACAGCCACGGCTGGGGGATCATCAAGGAGGCCCAGACGCGCTGGGGCGGCGAGCTGAGCTTCGAGACCGGCACCCTGTACCGGGCCCTTCGCCGCCTCACTACCGCCGGCCTGGTGAAGCCGGCGGACCGGCGACCCACCGCGGCCGGAGACGACCGACGGCGGCGCTACTTCGCCATCACGCCGTTGGGGCGGCAGGTGGCCGCGATCGAAGCCCGGCGGATGGAGACCCAGGTGGACGCGGCCCGCGACCGGGCCCTGCTGACGGAGGGGCGGCCGTGAGCCCCGGGAACGGCCTCCTTGGTCTGGCCGTCCGCATCCTGCTCCGCCTCTATCCGGAGGACGTTCCCGGGATCAACCGGGCCGAGATGGAGGAGACGTTCTTCGACCGCCTCGCCCAACTGAAGGAGGCCCGCCGTTCACCGGTAGTCCTTGCGGCCATGTGGGACCTGGCCCGGACAGGGGCCGGGGAGCGCCTGAGGAGCTGGGGACGTCCGCCCCTGCTGCGGGGGCTGGGAGAGGATGTGCGCTTCGCCGTCCGCTCTCTCGCCAGGAGTCCGATGTTCGCGCTGGGGGCGGCTGCGATGCTGGCCCTCGGCATCGGGGCCACCAACTCGATGTACAGCATGCACGCCCTCATGGCGGGCATCGTCCACCGCTTCCATGAACCCGACGAGCTGGTGTTCCTGTGGGGCACCGAGCCGGGTCGGCGCAGGGCGGGAGTGTCCGCCCGGGAGCTCGCCGTGTGGCGGACAGAGGCCAGCGCGTTCGAGGACATCGGGGCCTACCAATCCTCCGTCCGGTACCTGACGGGTGGCGAGGAGCCCCTGCGGGTTCGCGAGGTCCGCGTGTCTCCCAACCTTCTCCCGATGCTGGGATTCGAAGCCGACCTGGGACGACTTCCGGGGAACGCCGACGCAGAGTCCCCGGCGGAGCCCGTGATCGTCCTCAGCTGGCAGATGTGGCGGGAACGCTTCGGCGCCGAGCCGGGCATTGTGGGACGGACGCTCAGGCTGGACGACGTGCCTCACACCATCGTCGGCGTCCTTCCGGAGAAGGTCCGCTTCGAGAACCTGTGGAGGGACGCCGGGGTCTTTACCCCTCTGCCCCTGGAGCCGGCGGACGCGCAGGCCGGGTCGTACGAGGATCGCAGGTACTCGGTCATGGCGCGCCTCGACGAGGGCGTCACCCTGACTCAGGCCCGGGCCCAGATGGAGGTGCTGGCAACCCGACTCGCCGAGGAGGACCCTACCGCTCGGAGCCATCTCGGGGCCACCGTGGAGCCCTTCCGGGATTACTTCTACTCTCCCGACGACCGGCTCGCGGTAGGCAGCATGATCCTGGCGGTGCTCGCCGTCCTGCTCATCGCGTGCGTGAACCTGGCCAATCTCCTCCTGGCCCGAGGGACGGCCCGGCAAGGAGAGGTGGCGGTTCGCATGGCCGTGGGTGCCAGCCGGTGGCAGATCGTGCGGCGGCTGCTCCTGGAGAGCTTCGCTCTGGCACTCCTCGGAGGTGCCGCCGGCGTGGTTCTCGGTCTGTGGGGGGTCCGGCTGATGCTCTCGAGCTTCCCCACCACCCCCTTCATGGCGGAGCAGGTCGGACTGGACGCGCCCTACGTCGCCTTCACGCTCGCTGTCTCCACCGGGGCGGCCCTGGCCTTCGGTCTGACCCCCGCCCTCCTGGCGTCCAGGGTGTCCCTGGGAGCCGGCCTCAGGGAGTCGGGAGCGGCGGCGTCCAGCGCCAGGGCTCGGAATCGGTTCCGGAGCGGCATCCTGGTGACCCAGATCGCCCTCACGGTTCCCCTGGTCGTGACCTGCGTCGTCTCCTTCCGCCACGTTCGCGCGCTCGAAACCGTGGACTTCGGCATCGACACCGACGCCCTCGTCACCGCCCGTGTGGACCTGCCTCCGCACCGGTATCCCGACGGCGCGCTGCGATCCGACTTCTACCGGCTGCTTCTGGAGGCCGTGGGCGGCATCCCCGCCGTCGAGGTGGCGGGAGCCGGCGTGGGCCTGCCCATCGGTGTAGGAGGCCGGACTCAGTACGGTCCCCTGGTGATGGAGGGACACGAGGCCGACGAGGGCGCAGCTCGAGGCGTGGGCGGCTTCAACGTGGTGACGCCCGGGTTCTTCCGGGCTCTGGGCGTGCCCGTGGTGGCCGGCCGCGGGCTGGGCCCCGACGACGGTCCGGCCGACCCCAGTGTGGCCGTCGTCAACGAGGCGCTGGTCCGCCGGTACTGGCCGGATGTGGAGCCCCTGGGACGGCTGTTGATCCCCGACACCACGGGCTCCCGGTACGCCGGCCCCGAGTGGAGCCGGGGGGCGCCCATCACCGTGGTAGGCGTGGTTCGCGACTTCGGTGCCACCTTCTATGGCGAGCCGCCCACGCCAGCCGTCTACCTGCCCCACGCCCAGGCGTCCGTCGCGAGCATGCTCGTGGTGGCAAGAACGTCGCAGGATACGGGCACGCTCCTCACTGCGCTCCGTCAGGTCATCCGTCGCGTCGATCCGGACGTGCCCAGCAGCTTCTATCGAACCGGCGATGGGCTGATGGACGAGTGGCTTCAGGAGAGCCGTACGGTCGCCGCGACCCTGGGTCTCCTGGGCGCGCTGGCGCTGGGTCTTGCGGTCCTGGGCCTGTACGGGATGGTGGCGTACTCGGTGGCCCAGCGGAGCTTCGAGCTCGGAGTTCGCATGGTCTTGGGGGCGAACCGCCACTCGGTCCGGTTCGCAGTCATGAGGTCCTTTCTCGTCCTCGGCGGCTCAGGGATTCTGGGGGGGCTGGCCATCTCGGCAGCGACCGCCCTGGCGGCCCGCTCCCAGCTCGTGATGCTCCGTACCTCCGTGGCGTCCACGGCAGGCTTGATCTCCGTCCTGCTGGCGACGGTGGTGCTCGTGGCCAGCTACGTGCCCGCCCGGCGAGCCACCGCCATCGAACCGGTGAGAGCGCTCAGGTCGGAGTGACTGCTGCCGAGCCGGGCGACCGGAGGCGATGGGCGCGGCAGGGAGCACGACAGGAGAGGGAGCCCCTCGACCGGAGAGTTGACTAGCGCGCCCGCGGATCAAACTGTATTCGCGACGGAACCGAAGCCCGGCCGTCAGGAACCATCAACGCGAGGCTTGGGATGGCGGCAGGAGACTTCCGGTGCGAGGCGAGGGAAGGGTTCGTCCGCAGGCAGGGACGTAGGCCAGTTCGCCACTTCCTCGCTCGGGTGGCCACGGTCGCGGCCGTCTCATACGCGGCGTACAATGTGGCCGGATTCCTCACGCTCCAGCTCAGGATTCGATCCACCACGCCCGGTGCGAAGGCGGTGACGCCGTTTCCCCCAGCATCCGGCGAGCGGGTCGCCGGCGTCTTCTCCGTCCACTCCGAGCGCTCACACGACGCCCTCGGCTCGCTCGAGGCGGTGGCCGAGGCCGCGAGCTCGGCCGGGCTCGGTTTCGTGTATCTTGGGGACCACCCACCCGACAACCGTAGGCCACACCTGCCTTCCGTGACCCCCGACTTCATGAACGGGGTTCTGATCGTGCCGGGGCAGGAGCTCGTGGCCAACGACGTCGGCCGCGTCCTCACCATGGGTCTGGACACGACCTTCCGCGGCTGGACCGGCGGGGAGGCTTCGTTCGCGCAGCTGATCCGTGACCGGGACGCTTCCGTGTTCGTCGTGCACGGGCGGAGCCCGAAGGACAGTGAGCGGTGGAAGTCCAGCTCGGTTTCGGGGATCGCGGGCTGGGAGGTCCTCGACATGTCGGAGACGGCCAAGCGGCGCCTGAGGGAGCCGTGGGCGCTCTACCACGTCGGCACGTTGACCGTGGGACTCCTGCTGGGCTTCGGCGACCGAGGCCTGCTCCATCTCACCCGCGACGGGTTCGACATTCCCAGCGTCGCGGCGTTCGACTCGCTGCGCATGAGAGGACCTCTGACGGCCACCGCGGGCCTGAACCACCACCCCAAGATGCTCGTGCGTGGTCGGCTGTTCCCGCCGTACGAGCCGTTCTTCCGGACCTTTGTCAATCATGTCCTGTTGGACGAGCCGCTTCCGGAGGAGCCGGAGCTGGCCGAAGCTGCGGTGGCCCACGCCGTCCGCAACGGTCGGGTCTTCATCTCCCTGGGTGGCGCGTCCGACCCCCGTGGGTTTCGCTACGAGGCCATCCGCGACGGACGACGCGTAGCCCACATGGGCGGGCGAGCCCGTTTCGAGGAAGGCGTCGTGCTGAGGGCGGGATGGGGAGGGCCTCCCAGCGGGCGGATCGTGTATCGCATCTTCAGGGACGGCCACGAGGTCGCTCTCGTGCGTGGGCGCGAGTTGGAGTGGCCCGTGCCCGCCCCCGGTATCTACCGGGTCGAGGTCTATCGGTACGGCATGCGGGCAGCCTCGCTGTTCGCCGGGCTGCAACCCTGGGTGTTCGCGAACCCAATCGAGCTCGTGGGGCCAGCCGGGCGCCGGGAGGCCGTCACGACGCGCTCAACCGTGGGCTTCTCGGCCCGGCGACCTGGCGGGTGAGCGGGCCGACCCCCACCGGACTCCGGGATCCCGGGCCTGCTCGCCGCCTCGGGCTCCCGCTGCTGCTCACCGGCCTGACTTGGAGTGTTTTCGCGGATGGAGCGGCGGCGCAGCTTCGCCCGCTCGACCCCGTCGATTGGCGGGATCTGGAGGGCCCGGCGATCTCGGCCAGCCTGGGGGCGGACGTCTTCGTCGACCAGCGAGCCTCCTTGGCCGGCACCAGCGGCCGACTGCTCGAGCTCGCCGTCTTCCGCCTGGTCTGGCGCCTCGACCGGGTCGCCGTCGCCGTGTCCGGCACGCCCGTGCGCGTTTTCCACGATCGCGATGTCTTCTCATCCCCCGTGCAGGGGGCTCTTCCGGCAGAGGACGGCCGTCGCGTCGACGCAGGCGACGTGCGCCTGTCCACGCTCGTGCGCCTGAACGGCGCCGACGCCCCGATCGAGACCTCGCTTCGCTTTGGTGTCCGCCTCCCGACCACGGACGAGAGGGTAGGGCTGGATCGGGATAAGACCGACTTCTTCGGGACCTTCGGCGGTCGTGTACATCGCGGCCGGATGGATCTCAGCGCGGAGCTCGGCATCGGTATCCACGGCTCGAGGCTCGACATCGACCAGACGGACCCCGTCCTGTACGGAGTCAGGGTCCTCGTGGACCTCGACCCGCTGACCCCCTTCCTCGAGCTTGCCGGTCAGCACGATACGCGCGAGAACGGGTACCGTCGGGGGACGGAGGACCTCGGAGAGATCCGAGTGGGCGCGCGTGTCGGCACAAGGACCTGGGCGAGCGTCGCAGCCGTGCGGGGGCTGGCGACCTTCAGCCCCGGCTTCGGCCTACAGGTGCGCCTCGGACGCGGATTCTGACTCGTCCCAGGCCGTGGCCCGTCCCCTGGTCAGGTGCTATCGTGCAGGCTCGTAGGCGTACGCCGGCTGCACGATCCGGCCCTCCCCGCTCAGGAGGGTTGCGAGCTCCGGATCTGCGAGCGCCAGCCAGAGGTCCATTCGCTCTCCGTCGACCACGATCTCCCGATCTACGAGACGGATGCCGTGGCTGTAGTCGACCCATCGGTCGGTGTGCCCCAGGTAGAGAGGCTGAATCGGATCGCCGTCTTCCTCGTGCCATCCGTAGATCGCGACCTTCCCGGGGCTGGTCGCGAGCCTGGGCGTGATGACCACGTCCTTTTTGTGCCCTGACGTGAGTGCGCCGAAGGGAGCGTCCGAGGCCGTCCGCTGCCTCCTGACCGCGACGGAGTGGGCCCAGAAGACGGGCACGGTGGTCATGTCCGGGCTCGGAGGAATCGGGGTCGGCTCCAGACGGAGGGACGCCACCGACCATATCGCATCGACCAGGCGGGGAGTGGGAAGTGAGCATCGGAGGCGATCCGCGATACGTTGAGCTGTCTGCGGTGTCATGGGCACCAACAGGTAGTCGTCGTCCGAGCCCACGGCGAGGTAATCTGGCGTGACCCATATCGTCGCGGCCGGTGCGGCCGGATCGGTCGCAACCCGAACCGACCGGAGGGTTCGAAGCCAGGTCGGGACATTGCCCCGCATGATCTCTTCGAAGACACGCTCCTCTCGTTCGGCCAACGGGAGCCCTCGCCACTCCTCGGCAAGCTCCGATCCGGTCGAAGCGTCCGCCGGGCGGTCCGGCAGCCCGAGTTCCTGGGCTCGAGCGGAGCCGGCAGAAAGAACGAGCAGCAGAGTCAGGATCCTCATCATATGAGTGCGGCGGCCGGCCACCGCTCGGGCTCGGTCGGGTGGCCGCAACGCTCCGTCTATTGCGGCACCAATGCTCCCCGCACGCCCGCCCACAGCCATTCACCGGAGTCGTCGCGCACGGCGATCATCGTGAAGCCTTCTATGCCGCCTTCGTCGTTCCCCCAGCGAGAAGTACCGACGGTGTCCACGATCGCCAGATCCGGCGTGACCTCGTGGAGATGCTCCTCCGTGACATCGTGCTCCAGGTCGGAGGGCTGCCCCGCGAGGAGCTTCGTGAAGTGCTCGGATATGCCTTCCCTCCCGACGACGAGGTCCGCTCCCGGCACGTGGAGGGCGGCATTCGGATGGTACAGCTTCGCGACGGCGGCAACATCCCGGCGAAGCACCGCCTCCGTGGACTGCCTGAGTAGCTCCCTGACGCTCGCAGCCATCGTGGTCCTCCTGGCAGTGGGGGTCGACAACCTGCTGCGGAGAGCACAGGATACAACGCAAATGATTACTGTGCAACGACTTGTGGAGTCGCTGGTAATCCGCTATATTGAATATGTCGAGGAAGCTCGGCTACCCCTCCCTCAGCGCCTCTACCGGCTGGATCCTCAGCCCCCGCAACGTGGGCTCGAGGCATGCGGTCATCCCCACCAGGAGCATGAAGGCCGAGCAGGCGGCGAGGGTCAGCGCCGGATCGGGACCGGGAATGTTGGCGTGGCGGAGGGAGTAGAGCAGACCTACACCCACCGCCACCCCAGCGGCGATCCCCGTGACGAGCTGGAGGAAGGCACGCCGCGCGATAGCGATCAGGATGCGCTCAGGCCGTGCACCGAGCGCCGTGCGGATCCCGATCTCCCGGGTCCGCTGCGACACGGTGAACGACATGAGGGCGTACAGTCCCGCGGCGGACAGCAGCAGGGTGATGCCGCACAGGAAGAGGAGCAGCAGGTAGCTGTACAGGTTGACGGTCTTGTCGATGTTGGGAGCATCGCTCAGCACTTGGGGATACTGGATCATCGCCTCGGGATCCACCTCGCTGGCGATGCGGCGAAGCCGTGGGACGAACGCGAGAGGGTCCTCGCCCAGCCGGATCGCCATCCAAACCGGGTAGAGCTCCCCCGCGGCGGCCGGATGGTACATGCCTTCGTCCCGGGCCGGTGCAAGCGCATTCATGCCCAGGTGGCCGACCACACCCACGATCTCGTACCACGGCCCGGGGTCTCGGCCCGTGGGAACGACGTACCGGACGCGGCGTCCGATGGGGTTCCGGCCGCCGAGGACGTGCTCCACAAAGGCGGTGTTCACGACCACGGCGGATCGGCTCTCCCCGGGAGCCCCGGCCAGGTCCCTCGTGTCGAACCCGCGCCCCACCAGAACGTCGGCTCCCAGGCCGTCGAAGAACCCGATGTCGACGGTGGCGAGCCGAACGTGATGGCCCTCGAAGCCATCGCCGAGGTTCTCGCCGTCGACCTCCACACGCCCGCCGCGGTGCTCCATCTCGGGAAGACGGCTCCCCATCGCCACCCCGCGCACGCCGGGCTCGCCCGAGAGGCGATCCTGTAGACCGGTGACCACGGCCGTCACGCGCTCGCGGAACGCCGGAACAGCCGGAGCGCCGAAGGCTCGGAGGTACATCGACTCGAAGCGGTCCTCCGTCGCGCCGTGGTCCGTCCAGGGAATGCTCAACTCCATCATGAGGTACTCGTCCGGGTCGATCTCGCTGACGACGGGCCCGCTCTCCAGGAGGGCGTACGTCAGAGTGCCCCCCATGGTGAGGAATCCGACGGCCATCGCGACCTCCGCCACGATAAGGAAGGTCGACGCACGACCGAAGCGCATCCCCGACCTGGCCGCCACGCCCTGCAGGCTCACCCCCACGCCGCGCCCCGTAGCCCGCAGGGCTGGAAGGACCCCCGCGACCACCGCGCACAGCGCCGCCACGGACAGCGCGACGGCAACGGTCCGGGGCTTCACGCCAAGGTCGAGCCAGAAGGGAGCCTCGAGGGGCATGGCCTCCTGGAAGCGGGCCGCGATGAAGTCGGCCACGAACAGACCGAGCCCGGCCGAGCCCAGCGCGAGGACCAGCGCCTCCAAGAAGAGCTGCGAGACGATGCGGCTTCGGCTCGCTCCCAGGGCCGTGCGCACGGCGATCTCTCCCGAGCGCGACGCGGTCCGCGCCAGGATCAGCGTGCCGACGTTTCCGCACACGATCATGAGCAGCGCCAGGGCGACCAGCTGGGTGAGGTACATCCCGGCGCGATCGAGCCCGTCGCTTCTGCCCCACGCCATCTCGGTGTACCCCATCACCTGCGGCCGCAGCTGCCCGTGCGTGGCCGGGTATGCGCCGGCCAGTCGGGCGCCGATGGTCTCCAGCTCCGCCCGGGCGTCGTCGATCGAGACACCGTCGGCCAGCCGCCCGAACACGGTGAGGTCGGGGCCCGTGCCTGGCGCGAAGTCTGTCGGGCGGTAGCGCAGCGGCAGCCACAGGTGGTCCCGCCACGGGAAGAGGAATCCCTCGGGCATCACCCCGACGACCTCGTGCGGCTTGGGTCCGATCTCGACCGTCTTCCCCAGGACGTCGGAGTCGCCGGCGAGCCGCGACTGCCAAAGCTCGTGCGAGATCACGACGACGTCGGGAGCGCCGGGGACCTCGTCGGACTCGAGGAGATGCCGCCCCATGAGGGGGGGCACCCGCAGGATCCGGAAGCCCGACGCGCTCATCTCGGCGCCGCGGCCCGGCGCGGCCCGGCCATCCTCGGAGATGACGTTGTAGGGATCGGTACGGGCCGCGCCGATGGCCTCGAACGTGGTCAGCTCCCTGCGCCACCCGAAGAAGTCATGGAGGGAACGGCGGTCGGGGCGACGGGTCGCCACGTCCCGGTTCCGGATCCCGACGATCCGATCGGCCTCGTCGAAGGGGAGCGGGGCGCCCATCGCGTCGATCCCGTGGATCGGGATCAGGCTGGCGGGGATCCCGATGGACAGCGCGAGGACGGCGACGACGGTCAGGCCGGGGCTCCGATGCAGCATGCGGAGGCCGAGCTTCACGTCGAGCCAGGAAAAGCCCAGCCCAAACAGGCTTCGACGGGAGGTCGGTTGCCTTCGCCGGAGCAGAATCGCAAGGAACCACGTGTGCGGGTTGAGGAGATGGGCCGCGTGGCTGACCCACGCCGCCGCGGCGCCGTGGCGGGCCCGTCGCTCCTCGTGCCGCCGGTCCATGGTGTCGCAGACCTCCGCCCCGAGGTCTCCGGGCAGGAGCCTCCGGAAGAGTCGAGACAGGCGGCCGACGCCGTCCGGCGTGCTCACGGCTGCGCCACACCCCGCCACATGCGATCCGATGCCGCGCGCGCCTCGTGAAGCGCGCCCCAACCGCTCGGGGTCACCTCGAAGACACGCCGGGCGCGCCCGCCCCGTCCATCAGGCGGGGGCTCCTCCGTCGACCGGACCAGCCCGTGCTCTTCCAGGCGAATCAGAGTCACGTATACGGTCGGAACGGAGACCTGTCGGCCCGCGACCTCGGCCAGCTCGTCCTGGATGGCCGCCCCGTAGGCCCCCGGCCCGAGGCGGGCCACGGCCAGCATGGCCAGCTGCTGGAGCTCTCCGAGACTCATGCTAGGTCTCCACGGTCAATATTGACAATGTCAAAATCAATATTGGACGTGCCGGTGTCGCGCGCAACGCAATCGCGTTCCTCTGCGGATTGCTCCCTACGGCGGATCCGGAGCGGACCGGCCCGCCTCACCCCGGCACACGCCGACGGAGCTCGGCCACGAAGTTCAGGACAACGTGGACCTCTCTAGCTCCGTTCCCTCGTGCATCTTCCGGATCATGTGCCTCGATCGTCACGAATGATCCGTCACTCAGCATGTCATGCCCTGTCACGAGGACGGTCGAGAAGTAGGGCCACGGATCGATGATCGGCACCGGGGGCCCAGGGTGAAACGGCTCCGTTGAGACAACGTCGACCGCCATCATCTTCGACGGGACCGCATTCAGCTGGTAGTAGATCCGATTCCCGTCCGGCGACCAGGCCGGCGCTCGGCTCGCTTCACTCGAAACCTGCGTCGGACCGCCCGGACCGGGGTAGGGCCGAACGTAGACCTGGTCCACACCACTCTCGTCGGAAACGTACGCCAGCAGGCTGCCGTCCGGGGAAAAGCTCGCGAACCGCTCGTTCGCCTCGGAGGTGAAGAAGGGCACCGCAGAACCTTCGGGTGGAAGCACCCAGATGTTGCCTCCCTGTTGGTAGGCTATGACGTCCGCCGCCGACCACGACGCTACGATCTGCCCCCGCTCCGAAGGAGCCAGGCGCTCCGGACTGCCACTCCCGTCTGCACGAATGCGGTAAGCATTGTCCACCCCCTCGAGGTCGGAGGTGTAAGCCACGAACCCCCCATCGGGACCCCAGACGGGCCAGAGATTTCGGTATGCTCCGGTGTTGAGCCGCGTGGTCACCCCGCGGGTCAGGTCGTGAATGAAGAGACTCCGGCCCCGGCCGGTGTTCGCGTACAGGGCGAGGTGGTCTCCGTCAGGGGATACGCGTACGCTCATGAACCCGCGCGGGTCCAGACCCAGGTCCTCGGCTTCACCGTCGAGGGAGACGCGGACCACGGCCCTCGCCGCCTCGGGCATGACACCACCGGGAGCGTAGGCGAGGTGCCCCGACTGCGAAATCGCGACCTGACCCGCTCCCGTGTCCCAGGCGCTGTTCGTCATCCCAACGGCATGCATCACGTCGTCCATCACGGTCACCGGCTCGCCCTCGAGCTCTAGTCGGGCAACGTCGAACGGGGCCGCCATGAGAGTCCCCATCCTCATGAAGAGCAGATGACCCGTGTGCACGGACTGAGGGTCCATGCCGTTGGTCAGCAGAGTGGAGAGTTCTCCGGTTACGAGGTCCAACGCGACAATATCGGCGCTTTCCGGGTCGGTCGATCGCTTCGCGTGGAACATCACGGAACGGCTCCCGGCGAGCAGTTGCGGTTGCCCGAAGCGGAAGAACTCGTTCGGTGGCGCGTTCACGTCGGCAACCAGCACAGGGTCCCCACCTGTGGCGGCGACCTGATACAGACCGCCCAACCCACCGAAGATGATCGTTCCATCGTCGCCCCAGGTCGCACCGCGTGGGCCGGATCCGGGTATCTGAACGTCGGTGGCGATGGTCTGTGGGCTGCCGCCCCCCACCGGCACCCGCATCAGGGACGTCCCCACGAAATGCCCGATCCATGCCCCATCGGGAGAGAAGAAGGGACTCGATGCTCCTCCGGTCCCTGGGATCGGGGTGCCCCAGGCGTGCTCCCACCGCCTCGAATACAGCTGGGAACGGGGACTGCCGTTCGACTCCTGAGCCCGTGCCGCGTATACGAGAAGGTCGCCGGAAGGGGAGATGGCCAGAGAAGTGCTCACGGGCCGGCCGTTCTGGGTATCGTTCTGCCCGCCCAGGTAGATCCCTTCAACGTCTGCCACCGGAACGGCGAACCGCACGATCGGGACCGCATCGTCACCGCCGGGAGTGAGGACGATCCCGGCGCCGATGGCGCCGGCGAGGGCGGCGAGGGTCACCGCACCGACGAATGAGGGTCCTGGCAAGAGCCGGCGTGCGCTCCCACCCGGAGCACCGAGCTTCGCCGGAACAGGGTGCCGGAAGCCCGCGTCGTCCAAGGCGAGCGCGAACTCGGCTCCCGAGAGGAACCGGTCCGCCGGGAGCTTCTCCAGCGCCCTCGTGACCGCAGCCTCCACGTTCTCAGGCGTTGCCTTGCGCCGATCCCTGACCGGTCGTGGCTCACCCGTGACGATCATGCCGAGCACCGCCTGAGGCGTGCGGCCCGTGAACGGAGGCTCACCCACGAGCATCTCGTACAGGACGCATCCGAGGGCGTAGATGTCGGACTGGGCGCCGACGTTTGAGTCGCCCGCGGCCTGTTCCGGGCTCATGTATTGGGGGGTCCCGAGTGTGACTCCCGTCCGGGTGGCCCTGCCGCCGCCAGCGGCCCCCAGGGCCAGGGCGATTCCGAAGTCGGCCACCACGGTCTGCCCGGCCTGCAGGAGAACATTCGCTGGCTTGATGTCGCGGTGGACGACACCGCGAGAGTGGGCATAGTCCAGCGCCTCGGCCACGTCCTTGGCGATGCGAACCGCTTCATCGAGGGGCAGCTGCTGCTCCCGATCCAACCTCGCTCGCATGCTCTCGCCCTCCACGTAGGGCATGACGTAGTAGAGGAAGGAGTCCGCCTCGCCCGAATCGAAGAGCGGCAAGATATGTGGGTGCTGGAGGTTCGCCGTGGTCCTTATTTCGGCGAGGAACCGCCCGGACCCGATAACCGCGGCGACCTCGGGCCTCAGGACCTTGAGCGCGACCTTTCGCTGGTGGCGCAGGTCATGGGCCAGGTAGACCGTGGCCATGCCACCCTCACCGAGCTGGTGCTCGATTCGGTAGCGGCCTTCCAGGGCCGAGTTCAGGCGGTGGATCGGATCATCGGACATGGGGCAGGATCCCACTGGTCGGGCCCGTGGCCCACCAACCTAGGGCGGACCCGCCCGGTTCGCACAGGGTCTCGAGGGCAAGGGACCGCGACTCTCGGGGCGAGGGCTCGGGTCAGCGCGTGTCGATACCGAGATCCGCCGGCCTGCTCCACATCACGTCGGACGCCTGCCTCACAAGATGCGGTGGGCCCACCAACCTTCGGGCGCCGAGCCCCTCCTCGCCGTGCCCGACGCAGGCCATGATGATGACCAGGAACCTCTCCTCCAGCCCCTTGATGATGTTCCTCGCCTGGCCGCCGGCCGACGCCCCGGGCTCGACCTCCCACGCCTTGAACACGTCTCCGAACGCCGTCCCGGGCTGGTATTCGAAGATCACGCCGCAGGCGTCCGGACGCAGCTCGGTGTCGATGCTCCCGTCGACCTCCAGCACACCGCGCAGCCACTCGCATTCGAACGTCCGGCATGACCCTGGGCGGCGGGCGTAGATCCCACAACCCCTCTTCGAGAGGTGCCGGCAGGCCTCGTAGGTGCCCTTCTCGAGCTCATGGACGCCGATCACCGTGCAGCAGGCGGAGCAGGAACCGCACTCGCGGATCGGTTCACTCACTGTGGTTTGGACCTCCATAGTGCCATGACGGCGCGGGTGGCACGGTGCGAGCGCCGTCTACCGCCCCACCCGTTGCTTCACCTCCTCGAACCAGTTCTCGACCAGGATCAAAGAGCCCACGCCGCCGGCGTCCGACCCGATCACCCGCTGCATGATGAAGCGCTCGTCGTCGGGAGCGATGTCGAAGTTCGTGTTATTGGCGTCGAGGATGAACGGGGTGGCGTCGAACAGCACGTGTCGTTCGGAGACTTGCGCCATGGTGGATGCCACGATCTGCGCAGACACCATGCGCCCTCCCCCATCGACATAGAACAGTTCGCGCCCACTGTGCGCCCAGAGCGGCATGGTCCCTCCGCCGACGGACACCGGCGTCTTCCCGAGTGTCACGTCGGGAAACGGGCGGACGTAGATCTCGTCCTGTCCGGTTTCGTTGGATTGGTATGCGAGCCAGCGACCGTCCGGGGAGAGCGCGACCGCGCTTTCGTCGAACCCGGAAGTCAAGAGCGGCCTGGGAACGCTGTCGAGACCGACCTGCATGGCCCACACATCGCGCTCCCCCGCTCCGCCGCCTCGTAACACCAGCCAGGAGCCGTCACCCGACCACACGGCTTCGAACACAGGGTCGTCCAGATCGACCAGGAGTTCCGCCGGCCGCGTCTGATCCGCAGGCCTGACGTAAACGTCGAGGGTCGGCCCGCGACCTGAAATGAACGACAGGGACTGGCCGTCTGGTGTCCACCGCGGCCGGAAATCGGCGGCCGGATCGACGGTGAGCCGCGACCGCGGGCCCCGATCGAGGTCCTTGATCCAGATGTCGCCGCCTCCCGGCCCCTGCACGTGGACGGCCAGCCGGGTCCCATCCGGCGACAGTGACATCCCTCCGTTGCCGCCCGTGCCGAACGTCCAATCCGGGTCGATGACCGACACGATGCCTTCGCGGCTCACCCAAACAGCTTCCGACGGGACGGCGCCGGGTCCGCCTCCCGGGCCGGCGATCATGAGTAGCGATCCCGATAGTGACAGCGCGAAGTCGGGATTGCGGGCCGCGTCCACCTTGACGCCTTCGAGCACCGGTACCGCGGGTCCCGTCACCGTGAGCGACCCCAGGTCGAACGGGGCCGCGAACACGCCACCGTCCGGCCGCACATAGATCACGTGCCCGAAGTCGGCATACCATGCCTGTGACGCCTCACGCACCAGCACTCGTGCTTCACCAGATTGGAGATCGAGTACCCACATGGTCTGCTCCAGGCACGCACTGGTCGTGCACTGATTGAACAGCACGCCGCGCGCTCCGGGGAGCGGCGTCGGCAAGCGGGGACGCCAGTCGCCAGTGTCCGGGGCGGTCCAGACGACGTCAGCGTCACCGCCCATGTCCGTCACGCGACGGAGCCGGTTCGCCTGATCGCGGTACACGATCGTCCGGTCGTCCAGCCAGGCGATGCCGTACGTATTCTGATTCACCGAATCCGCCACGGTGATCGCCGAGCCGCCGCCCCGCGGTACCTTGCGGAGCGCGCCGCCGTCGGTGAACACGATCCACTCGCCGTCCGGCGAGACGGCCGGGGCACTCCCGCCCCCGTGCCCGGTTCCCGCCAACGGCGTCGCCTCGTACCCGTCCCGCCGCTTCACCCAGAGCTGGGTTCCCGACTCCGCGGGCCCGTCGTACACGATCCACGATCCGTCGGGAGCCAACGCAAAGGAGGGCATCACCACGTCGGCGAGCTCCTGTCCTTCGGGCAACGCCAGTCCGTATCTGGCGACCGAGGGCGCGGTCTCCGGTCCGAGCCAACCCCAGACGACGGCTCCGGCAAAGAACGCGAGCACCGGCCACGCGATCGCTTGCCAATTGCGCCGCCCGGCACCGGGCCGCACCTCGACGCCCACGGTCGTCGGGAGTGCTACGGAAAAGCCCGGATCATTCAAGGCCGCGGCGAAGCGGGCGGCGCTCTCGAACCGATCCGCCGCCACCTTCTCCAGTGACTTGGCGACCGCCGCGGCCACGTTCGCGGGCACCGACTTCCTGAGCTCGATGATCGGGCGCGCCGTGTCGGTGACGATCTTCATGATGATCTGCTGTGCCGACCCGCCCGAGTGCGGCGGTTCGCCCGTCAGCATCTCGTACAGCACGCTCCCCAGCGAGTACACGTCCGACCGGGCGGTGATGTCCTTCTCCGCTGTCGCCTGTTCCGGGCTCATGTAGTGCGGCGTGCCGAGCGACATTCCTGTCTCGGTCATGCGCCCGCCGGCCGCGGCACTCACGGCCAGCGCGATCCCGAAGTCGGTCACCATCGGGCGGCCGTCGTGCAGCAGGATGTTCTCGGGCTTGATGTCCCGATGGATCACGTCGTGCCGATGCGCGTAATCGAGCGCGTCGGCCACCTCGGTCGTGATCTTCACCGCCTCGTCGATGCCGAGCTGCGTCTCCCGGTTCAGCTTGTCCCGCAGCGTCTCGCCATCGATGAACGGCATGACGTAATAGAGGAAACCCTCGATCTCCCCGGAGTCGTGCAACGGCAGAATGTGGGGGTGTTGGAGCCCGGCCGTGGTCTTGATCTCCTGGACGAACCGCTCGGCGCCCAGGACGGCGGCAAGCTCGGGTCGCAGAACCTTGACCGCGACCTTGCGCTCGTGCTTCAGGTCCTCGGCAAGGTAGACAGTGGCCATGCCGCCCTCACCGAGTTCGCGATCGATGCGGTAGCGGCTCTCGAGGGCTGCACTCAGGCGGTGGATCGGATCATCGGACATGGGGCAGGATCCTACTCGTCGGGCCCGTGGCCCACCAACCTAGGGTGTACCCGCCCGGTTTGCACAGAGTCTCGAGGGTGGGGTCCCACCGGCGAGCCGCCCTCGCTGCGCGAAACTCGCTGGGCAAAGGAGCGAACCGCGGCATGGCCCAGAGCTCACCGCCCAGCAGGTAGCGCCATCTCCTCGCTGTCGACGTCCCGCGCCTGGAAGAACGACTGACGAGGCTCGGGCGAGCGGACCTGCTCCAGCCAGAAGACTCCGTCGAACGGGACACTGTTACCGCGTGTGGAGACGAAGTCGAGGTCCCCATCACCGTCCATGTCCCTCGCGACGAACTTGTCGAACATCCCGCGCTTCCGACGAGAGATGTCGTATCGGATCCAGGGATGGGTCGGATCACCAGGGTTGGCGAACCAAGCGAGTCGCCCCAGAGGGTCCTCAGCCGTCACGTCGCCGTCGGTATCGCGCGGGCCGCGGCTGTAGCCCCCGGCAATCAGGTCGACATCGCCATCTCCGTCGATGTCGGCTTGCACGAAGCCGACCAGCTGGTCGGGGTCGAACGAGCCGATCGGATGCAGCTGCCAGGGTTCGTCTGAAGTCGCAGGTTGTTCCAGCCACACGAGATGTCGGAAGAACTCGTTCGTCACGATGTCGAGCCGCCCGTCTCCGTTCAGATCAGCGAAGTCCATGTTGAAGCCGGTCACGCCGTTCTGGGCGCCACTCATCGTGGCGCCCACCCTGGCTACTACATCGGTCGTGTCGGTCTCGGCCTCGGGGTGGGCAAGGGAGTAGGTCCCGGCGACTTGGATCGGGTGCTCGGTGAACACGACCTGATCTCTCGTCTGGTTCTCGAACCAAATGATTCGGGTTTCGGCGACCGACCCTCCGACCACGTCCAGGTCGCCGTCGCCATCGAGGTCGACGGGCTGGGAGTTGATCGGCCAGATCACCCGCGTCAGAACGTGCTCGACCCATGAATCGTCCTGGAGCGGATCACCGGTCAGACCGAACCAGGAGATCGTGTTCAACTTCTCCGCGTCACCGGCCTGGTCGCCCTTGTTCGCCGCAACAACCTCTGGGCGCCCGTCCTCGTCGAAATCGGCGGTGAAGACCCTGATGAAGGACCCCCGTCCGGTCGCGACCTGTGGGATCAGGCGCTTCCAGCGCTCAGATCGGGCACCGGGGCCGGGATTCTCGAAGTAGATCAGGTGGGCCAGCTCGGCAGCAACCACGACATCGGGGTACCCATCGCCATTGAGATCGCCCACCGCAGCGTCTTCAGCGGCGCCAGCTTCCGCTCCCTCCGCGAGGGTCACCGACTCCCAGACGTCGGGGTCTTCGCTTCCAAACGAGAGTCGCACCAACCCGTCCGCTACGCCGTCGTACGTGACGTCGGACTCGTGAACGGAGACGATGTCGAGGTGGCCATCAAGGTCCAGGTCCGCCATGACGAGCCCGTCGCTTCCCGCCAGGGCCGGCCCGGCCGTGGACGCATCGTCGATGAGATGCTCCCGCCACGAGATGAACGAGCCGTCCGCGCTTCGGGCCTGCGAGATCGACCGGCCCAGCGGCAGCTCCGGGTCGCTTTCGGCAGGTTCCTGGTCAGGGATGCATCCGAATCCTACTACGACGAGCACGTAGATGAGACCGCGAGAACAGCGCTGCATTGGCGTTCCTCTTAATCGAGCGAGCTCCTCGCTGAGACTCGGTAGCGTTGCACTGATCCTCGGGCGCTTCCAGCCGCACCTACATCGCTACGACGTGTACTCAGCACTCAACAGCGCGAGGAGTCCTTCGATCGTTTCGTTGACCGCGCCGAACCCTCCTGAGAACCCTGCCCGATCGAGCACGAACCCGATGCGGACAGCCTTTGCCTGCATCGAGAACGTCAGCTTGCGCACGAGGTTCGGTTCGGCAACGAGCGTCCGCGCCACCTCACCCAGCCCTTCCGTCGCCGGACCACCGTCACAGGCGAGCGGCTCTCCCACGACGAGGCACCGCTCGCGGAGTAGCAGTTGGACGTGCATCGGAATGATGCTGCGTACTGCGGTCCGGTACGGCTTCTGGTCACCAGTGTAATCAACGGGGTCCAGGCGCACCCCGACGTTCTCATAGAACCGACTCAGCTCGAGTCGAAGCGTGTCGCTCCGGATGAGCCTGAGGTTCCCGGTGCTGACCAGGTCATTGTACGCGCTCCGGGCCACCACCGGAGCGGTAATGCGGCTCGCCTGGAGAACCGAAGCCAGGAACCCCAGCGTGTCGCCAGGGAGCGGCTCTGCTCCACTCAGAATGGGCAAGACCGCTTCAGCGTGGAGGAGCAGATTCCCGTAGTGCTCCGCGTTCGACTCGATGTTGGCCCGGGTTTCGACGAGGTCTGCCCTGATCCGCTCGACGTAGTCCAACTCAGCGGTGGCCTCCTGGAGTGCTCCCCACCACGCATCGATTGCGAAAGCCAGCAGGATGCTCCCAACGATGACAACGCCCTCCACCAGCACGCGTGACCACGGGATCTGGCGATTCATAGGGGTTCCTGAGTCAAAGGGATGCGCCCATCGCCCTTCGTCGGCGCGGAAGCGTCTCCAGACGATCGGAGTGTGGTCACCGGCCTACTACTTCAACTCTTCGAAGGCCGCAACGATGCGGGCCGCCTGATCCAGCATTTCGACAAGACCATATCGCATGCCGCGCTCCCCCGATTCGCGGGCCGCAAGGAGGTTCATGAGCTGCTGCTCGCGGCGCAGCGTGACCGTGCCGAGAAGGTCCGGGTCCACCGGAGGACCTCTCCCGAACCTGCCCATCAACAAGGGGATGCTCCGTAGCTCGGCGTTCGCAACCGCATAATTGGCTCGCAGATACGAGGCGAGGTCCGCGGCTGCGAAATTCCGCAGGTAGGTCTCGTCGTCCAGCAGGTCTTGGATCCGTGTGGGCCAGTTGAGCAAGTGGCCTCGAATGTCCACATCCTCAATCAGTTCGAGCCCACCGGCCGCGATGAACGCATCCAGAGACCCCGTGGTCACGTCCGCGGTAACCTGCGGGAGAAGTGGCCCGACGAGAGTGTCCGAGACCACCACCTCTGAGCCTTCCACAACCCGGCAAAGAGCGGATGTGAGGTGCTCAGCTAGATGCGCGTTCATGTCGTGCGCGTCGAGTGCCAGCTGGAGGGCCTCGCGAGCCGACTGCATCTCGCGGGCAACCACCTCAAGCTGACCCCTCAGCTCATCCTCGCGACTTCGGTTGCCCCACCAGGCGTCGAGGGCAAACGCAAGGAGGATGGACCCGACAATGACGGCTCCCTCCACGACGACGCGCAACCATGGGATGTCTTTCGAGGGCAAGTCGAGCTCCTTGGCGCTCTCCAACGGCTTTGGAGTCTTGGCTACTCGAGGGTTTGCGTGATCCACTCGGCAATGCGTTCCATCAACGTCTCGTCGTGGAGGAGCGCCGTGCCGTGAGCCACTCCCGGAACTGTGACTAACTCGGTCGAAGGCGCAAGCTCTCTAACTGACACCGTGATGTCCCGAAGGAAGGGGTCATCCTGGGCGCTGACGAAGAACCATGGAACTCCACTACCCTCCATCGCCGCAATAGTGGTGTTGCTCAACGAGCCCGGCGAAAGAAGCACGTACAGCGCCGCGTGACCGATCAGGCGGCCAGCCTCAGCCGCTTCTTCCCCGCTGTAGCTCGCTCCGACTACGCCGATGCGAGACGGGTCGATCATGTCGAGCGCCACCAGATACCGGTATGCGGCAGCGACGTCTGACTCGGCATCCCAGATGAGGGGGTCGCGCGGCGACGCCCCTGGTTCGAAGCGGCCTAGATTGGTGCTCTCCCCATGGCCGCGAAGATCGAGACGCAGCGAGGCGACACCTCTTGAGGCAAGTTGTTCGGCGAGGCCAGCGTAGGACCGCCGGTCCCCAGCGGCTTCGTTCAGAAGCAAGACGATCGGCACGGGAAAGGAGGAGGCAGGCAGTCGTAGATCGCCCACGAGCCGCCACGATTCGTTTTCAATTACAACCCGATCGGTTTCCGACCCTGGATCAGCCTGCGCGCTCAGGCTCTTAGGAACGAGAACGATCATGACCAGGGAAAGTACCCCGGCAAGGGTCTTCGGTGGCATAACGTGTCGCGGCGGTCTAACCAATGACTCTA
>JBDHGI010000069.1:0-19090 GCA_039589955.1 Gemmatimonadota bacterium
GTGGTTCTTGTGGTTCAGATCCACGCCCGTGAGCCGGCGGACTCCGGTCAGCAGCCGGTACTTCCAGCGCTCGTCCTTGTGGAGCATGGTCCGACGCGACCCGGGGGGATCTTCCTCGCGCAGCGACTCCGCCCAGTCCATGGCGGCGATGCGGGCCTCCATCACGGCGGGGTGCGTGCCGTCGAAGGTGTCGAGACGACCGAGGGGGCCGTAGTCGAACTCCACATCGGCCCCGTACCGTGACTCGGCCGCCTCCCGGCCGTCGCGGTGCGACCAGAACTCCCGGACCTTCGTTTGCATGTTCCGGGGATGGCGGACCCACCCATAGTGGAACACCCGGGCGCCGACGCGCGCGACGGTCAGGCGCCGCTCGTCCGCGAAGCGGAAGGACTGCGCGTCTCGAACCGAGCGGACCCCGATACCGCTCCGCACGGCCCGGATCTCACGCTGGTACCATCCGTGCCCGGTCTGGAGGTGGTCATAGTCCCCGAAGAAATGGAGGTAGTCGAAGAGGAGCCCCTGGACACGCTCGTCCCCATGGAGATCCTCCATCCTGGACCTGAGCCCGGGAAGCTCGTCCTGGTGGAGCGCCTCGTCAGCCTGCACGTAGACGCACCAGTCCCCGGTGCAGGCGTCGAGGGCCACGTTGGTGAGGTCGGCGTAGGCCTCCTGCCGGCGGCTCTCGTCCCACACGCCGTCCACGATCCTGACACGAGGGTCGTCCAGGGACTCCACCAGCCCCCTGGTGTCGTCCCCCGGATCTCCCGGCGCCAGAGCGACCACGAGCTCGTCGACGAGGGGCAGGACGGACAGCAGGGCCTCTCGGAGCGGGTAGTCCAGCGTCGCGGCGTTGCGGGCGAACGAGAAGCCCGAGATGCGCATGAGGGGGATCTCCTCTTCGGGGGCAGACGTGACCAGAAGAATGGCGAGGCCGGCAGGGAGGGAACAGAGCACTCCGGAGTGCATCCCATCGGATGTCCCGGTCGAGCGGCCGCCATTCCTCACGTGGCGGTGGCGCCGGCCGGGCGCCGTGGCCAGACTGATCCTCCTGCGATGGTCGTCTGCCTTCATCCGCGGAGGTTCCGGTGTCCCCCCTCGAGATCCACACGACGACGCCCCACCGGCTCGGGCTCGTGATGGCGGCCGTGACGCTCTTCACCCTGGCGGCGTGCCAGGACCGACCCTCGGAGCAGGACACACCACCAGGAACGACGGCCCAGGAGGCCGGTCCCCGGAGCCCCGACGCCCACGCCGCGGTCGCGGCGGCCCGGTCGGTCCTCGACGCCATCAACGCAGCGGACCCCGACCTCCTCCGATCCGTCATGATGCCCGACGCACGCATCGTGGCCACCGGGAGAGGGCAGCCCCGGATCTCTACGGTGGAGCAGATGGCCGCGGGCATCTCCGATCCCGCGCAGGGCTTCGTCGAGCGCATGTGGGACCCGCGCCTCGAGGTCGACGGTTTCATCGCCTCCGTGTGGGCGCGCTACGACTTCTATCGCCAGGGGGAGCTAAGCCACTGCGGCGTGGACGCGTTCCACCTCATCCAGGCGGACGGAGCCTGGCGTGTGCAGAGCCTCGTCTACAACGTGCTCCAGCCGCCGGCGTGCACGCTGCACCCGGAGGGGCCGCCGGGCGGATGAGCAGAGACGGTGGCTGAACGCCCGACGGCCCCCGGCCCTACCGAATGGAATCGAGGCCCGTCGGCCGTCCCCAGTCGATGACCGCCGCCTCACCGGCGACCGCGGAGGCTTCGGAGGCGCCCTGGTTCGTCCACAAGCTCACGTGGGACGAGAGCGGCTCCCCCTGGTGGGCCTGTCCCGGATCCACCACGCCCAGGTCCATGAGCCCCAGAGCAAGATCCGGCCGGCCGTCTCCCGTGGCGTCCCCTGCCGCCAGGGTCATGTGATGAGCACCGCCCGCCTTCAGCACCCTGCGGATGAGTCGCGTCGGTCCCGCGCGCTCCAGCCATATCACCGCCTCCGACGGGGGCGGCGCCCTTGAAGCCACGGACGGAGGGAGATAGGCGCCCACCACCAGGCCGGTCCTCCCGTCTCCGTCGAGGTCCACCGGCACGGCCCGGTGGGCTCCGTAGAGGGACGTGAGGTGCCGGTACCCGAACGCTCCATCCCCCAGGTTCTCCAGCATCGCAACCCCGTGGTACGGCTTGGCCACAGTGAGGTCCAGGTTGTCCCCGTTGGTCACGACGAGGTCCGGGAGGCCGTCGCCGGTGAAGTCCGTCACCTCGAGACCCGTGTAACCCCAGTCCGGATTCGGGGCCTGGTACACGACCTGGGATCGGAAGCCGCTCTCCGAGCCCCAGTACACCATCACCTGCTGGAACTCCTGCGCGACGAGGGCCGCCACGTCGAGTCGCCCGTCTCCGTCGAGATCGCCGACCCGCACGTCGGTGAAGCCTGGACGGGCATCGAGGATCTGCCGCGTGAACGCGGGAGTAGCCCCGGATCCGCCGGACCCACGGAGCCACAGCAAGCCTCCGTTCTCCATCCACCCGAAGACGGCGACCAGGAGATCGGTTCGACCGTCGCCGTCGAGGTCCGCGGCCTGCACGTCCGCCACCCGCCCCAGCCCGTCCGCCAGCACGGACCCCTCGAAGCTCGTCGGCCCCGTTCGCCGGAGCCACACCACCGATCCCACGGGGTCGTTGGTGGGCTTCAGCTGCCCCAGGGCAGCCACCACGACGTCCTTCCTCCCGTCCGCGTCCAGGTCCGTGACGGCCAGCCTGCCGGGATGGGGCACCGTCCCCACGACGATCGTCCGGCCCTCCGAAGCGTATCGGCGAAGGGCGTAGACCCGGTTCGTCGACACGTCCGAGACGAGGACGTCGAGGCCCGCTCCCCCGAGGAGAGACGCCATCTGGACGTGGGTTACGGCCGGTCCCCGCTCGGAGGGTGGGGGCGCTTCCTCGGGCCGCCACTCCTCGCGCGCCCACGCCACCGACCCGGGTCCGGCGTCGGCGCGGCCAGGCGCCGGCGGCAGCCGCTCCGGCGCCTGGAACACGTACCAGGCCATGGCCCGATCCAGGGAGACGGGCATGGCGACACCACGGTCGGCGGCGATCTGGAACATCCCCCGGACGGCGGTGACCCAGTACTCCCGGGGAAGCATGTCCGGCGGTGGAAAGACGTGGCAGGCGCTGCATGTGGCCCGGACACGAGCCGTCGACCCCTCGGAGAGCACGTCGGCGACGACGGCCTCGGTGTCGACGGCGGGCTCGGTTGCCAGCGGCCCTCGAAGGAACCGGACGGCGACGACGAACGCCACCAGGGCGCCCGCCACGAGCAGCCACCGCAAGCTCCGGTTCATCTCGGTTCGTCCTCGGGGTCCGTTTCCCGGATCGTCCGCACGGCGGTCGCGGGAGGAAGGTGCCCACCGCCGACCCGCACGGTAGGGGGCCTCGCCCGGACCGACAAGGCGGTGGACCACCGTCCGCGTTGTCAGCCTACGAGCACCTGCCCTACGTTGCCCCCCGGTCTCAACCTTCCTGCGCGGAGCCGATCATGAGCTTGCCACGCCCCGGTTACCCCACCATGCCCTTCCTTGGACGCCTGCTGCCGGCAATCCTGCTGGCTCTGCTCCTCCCCGCTTCCTCCCAGGCCCAGCTGGCACGGGTCCAGCCCGACCCGAGCCCCGGGGAGACGAAGCTCTTCGGCGACCTGGCGGAAGGTCCCTACGAGCGCCTGGTGCTGAGGAACGTCATGGTCATCCCCGGCCACGGGGGACCCGCCGTGGGGCCCTACGACATCCTCGTCACGGGCAACGTCATCGCCGAGATGGCCCGACACGACCGGAGCAACCCGGATCGCATGCAGGGAGACCGGGTCATCGAGGGTGAGGGGCTCTTCGTCATGCCGGGCATGATCAACCTGCACCTCCACCTCCGGGAGGAGGCGCTGCCCCTGGACTACATCTTCTACATGCAGCTCGCCACCGGCGTGACGTCCATCGGCCCCGCCGAGGAGGGCCGGGTGCAGCCCATCCTGGAGCAGGTGGAGAACAACGACATCCTCTCCCCCCGTCTCTTTCCCATCTACGGCTGGGGCTCCAGGACGGAGTACTCGGACGAGGAGCTCATGGACCCGGAGATGGCGCCCCAGATCGCCCGGGACATGATCGCCGCGGGGGTGCGGCAGGTGTATCTCAACAACCTGTGCTGGAACCCGGAGATGTTCGGGGCCGCGGCCCGGGCCATCTCCGCCGCCGGAGGCGTCACCGGTGTGCACATCCAGCCGGCCAGCACCTCGCAGGTCAACGCCATGAGCGCGGCCCAGCTCGGCGTGAGCATGATCGTACACCACTACGGGTACGCCGAGAGCGCGCTGAACCGACGCGTGCAGGACTACCCCAGCGACTACAACTACTGGGACGAGAACATACGCTTCCGGGAAGCGGGCCAGGTGTGGATCGAGGCGGGCGAGAATCCCGAGACCCGGAAGCGTCTCCTCGTCGACCTCGTGGACACCCTGGTGGCGTATGGCGTCACCATGCAGCCCAACCGGGCCACGTACGAGGCGAATCGCGACATCATGCGCGCCCACGGCCTTCCCTGGCACGAGAAGTACACCCACCAGGCGCTCTGGGAGTGGCACCTGCCCTCCGACGTGAACCACGCCTCCTTCCAGTACGACTGGACGTCCATGGACGAGTACCGGTGGCACTACCTGTACGACCTCTGGGGCGACCTGATCTTCGAGTTCAACAAGAAGGGTGGGCGCGTCGCCTACGGCACAGACGACAACTATCAGTGGTCCACGGGAGGATTCGGCAACATCCGCGAGCTGCAGCTCGTGCTCGAGTCGGGCATGCATCCGCTGGAGGTGCTGCAGAGCGCCACGTACAACTCGGCGGAGTTCCTCATGGAGCCCCAGCTGGGCCTCGTGCAGGAGGGCTATATAGCCGATCTCCTGGTGGTGGACGGCAGCCCCGCCCACGACTTCAAGTACCTCTACCCCTTCGGCGCCATCCGCATGAACGAGCAGCGGGAGATGTATCGCACCCAGGGGATCCTGCACACCATCAAGGACGGCATCGTCACCGACAACGCCGCCATCATGCGCGAGGTCGCCCGCATCGTGGCCGAGTCCAAGCGGGGCGTGGGTCCGGACATCGTCACGGAACCCTTCGTCGTGCCGCCTCCCGCGAGACCCATCGGCGGGGGAGGGGCTTGAGGCCCCTGGCCGCCGTGCGATCCCTCGAGGGTGGCGCTCCGCGGGGGCGCCACCCTCGGTGTGTCACCCACCCGAGCAGGCGGAGACTTCGGGATGGGCGGTCCAGGACTCGAACTCGATACCACCGACCGGCAACGTGACCTCGATGGACTGCCCGGCAACCAGGTCGACGCGCTCCGTCGGCCCGAGCTCGGTACCCTCGGCCAGATGGACCTCTACGCGAACCCCGCAAAGGTCGCCTTCCGTCGTGTTGAGGACCGTTCCCCTGAAGGCATCTGCCGTAGCGTCGTAGCCAAGGACGAGGCGCGCCCCGCGGCGCACGGCGTCCCACCTGGCGCCCCTGGCGATGTAGGTCCCGGACTCCTCGCCCTCGCCGCCCTCGTCGTGCCGGCGTCCCTCGTGCTCGGCCCCCTCTCCCTCGTGCTCGCCGGTGGCGGCGTGCTCACCACCCTCGCGGTGCTCCCCACCCTCGACGTGCTCTCGACCCTCGGTGGCTTCGACGGCCTCCACCGCGGCCACCTCGCCACCGACCTCGGTCCCGCTCGACTCTGTCTGGGGAGATCCCCGACAGGCGGAGATCCCGCCGACGGCGGTCAGAACGGCCGCGAGCGCAACGACCCTGCTCGTATTCATCTTCGGCTCCTCAATGGACCTCCAGAATCGGGGCCCTCGTGCCCGTCATCTCCCAACGGGTGAGAGTGAGTGGGATCACGCCGGTGTCGAACAGCTCGTCGAAGAACCGCCCCACCGTGAAGTCGTCTCCGAGCTGGAGCGCCTGCTCCGCCATGAGCTCCTCGAGCTGGATCTTCCCGCTCAGATAGCTCGTGCCATAGCCGGGCTGGCGCAGGTACAGCTGCTGCTCGAAGCGCACCAGGTCACCGTCGGGTAGCCAGCCCCGAGGGGTCCAGGTGGACGCGTGCTCCACCGCCTCCTCCATGACGAACTCGTTCCCGTGGAGATAGAGGCCGCTCAGGGCCCGAGCCGCTCTCTGGGAGAGCATGATCCAGATGAGCTCCCGGGTCCGGGGCCTGCCGTCGAAGAGGCCCGCGTGCATGAACATCTCCTCCACGGCCGTGGCCAAGCCCTCGGAGCGGTGGTCGAAGATGTTGTACAGGGAGGGCACGGCCCGGATGGGACTCGGGTGGGGGTTCTCCCTCATGCGTGCCAGCTCGATCCAATGGTGCATGTGGGTGCGCATGGCCAGTGGATCCCGGTACGTCACCTCGCTGAAGAAGTTGCGGATCTCATCGGGGGCCGCCGGCGTGAACCTCCCGTTCACCGCCCGGACCGCCGGATCCATCCAATTCTCGACGGTGTGGATCTCCTCTTCCTCCAGGAACCGCATGTACTCGGTGACGGCCGCGTCGAGGCGCCGGTCGTACTCCTCCGGGCTGTCGATGCGGTCCAGCTCCGGCAGGTGTCGGTTGCGGTTCTCCTCCAGGCGCAGCGACGAGTGGGCTCGGGCCAGCTCCCGGCGCATGAGGGTGACCAGCTCCTCCCAGGTGTAGGGGACGAGGTGGACGTTCTGCATGTACCAGGTGTAGTTGTCCTTCCCCACGCCCGACGGGCCCGTCTTGGACGGTAGCTCCGCCTCCAGCCAGTCGTGGAAGGCGTCCGTCGCCCCGATGGCCGCCTCGATGGCTGCGTCGAGGGCCGGATCCGTGCCCGCCACCCGCTCACCGAAGGCGTCCAGGTCGGCGCTCTGCCCCTGGAACGACCGGAGTCCCGCGTGCCACAGGTCCCGGGCGTTGCCCGTGAGATTCACCCTCGCGTCCTCCAGCACGGCCGGGATGGCCCCGACGCGCTCGGCCAGCTCGGCGGCGTCCTCGGGGCTGAGGGGGTAGTCGTACGTCCAGGTGTCGATCCAACCGTGGATCACCGGGCCCTCGTGGGCGGGGACGTCGCTCTGGGACGGGTACATCATCACGTAGAAGGCCGGGTCCCGCTCCCACGGCCTGCGCACCCGGTGGTCGAAGTCCAGCCCGTTCATCTCCGCCCGCACGAGGTGCCAGTCGATCTGCTCGGCCCGGGTCCATCCGCTGGGATCCAGGGCCTGGAGACGGGCCTGCCAGTCGGCCAGCGCCTGGTGCTGGGCCGCCATGGAGGCCACGGAGTAGTCGGGAACGCCATCGACGACGTCGGGGCTCTCGAACTCACGCCACTCCCGGAAGAGCGAGACCAGGTCCTCGTGGGTGCCGGGAGGGTGCTCCGCGACCGGTGCGGGCGCACCACATGCCGACAGGGCGAGGGCCGCGATGAGGAGTCGATTCGTGGAGGGGAGCATGGCTGGCTCTCCGGGCGGAAGTGGCCGAAGGGGCTGCGATGCAGGGTAGAGCGCCCCTCGCCCGTCGGGCAAGGCGCCCCGGGCGGCTCCGGGGAACGGGTGAGGCGGTTGCAGACCGGCCCCCGCCACCCCACATATCACCAGGCCGAGGCCCTTGGGGCCGGGCCAACGAGAGATCTCCGCGGAGGAATCACCATGCGACGCAGACCAACGATTCTCCTCATCGGCGCCTTGGCCCCTGCCCTCCTGACCGGGTGCGTGAAGAAGAGCACGCACCAGGTGGCTCTCGACCAGCTCGCCGCCGCCAGGGCCGGCCAGGACGCCCTCCGGGACACCGTGCAGCTGCGTGAGGAGGAGATGCGCGATCTCGAATCGGGCTACCAGGCGGAGATCGCCCGCCACATGGCCGAGATCGAGCGGCTCGAAGCCGGGCTGGCGGACACGGAGGAGCGGCGGGCCGAGCTCGAGCGCTACTTCGAGGAGGCCCGGGCCGAGGTGCATCGCCTCGAGCTCGTTCTCCAGGAGCGCGGGTCCGAGGCCCGACAGCTCCAGAACCGCCTGCGCGCCCTTTCCGCCGTGGAGCGGGAGGTCCGCGAGCGGAACCAGATCTACGAGGAGGTCATCGGACGGTTCCGCTCCCTCATCGACGCCGGGCGCCTCAGCGTCTCCATCCAGCGCGGCCGCATGGTCATCAACCTCCCCCAGGACATCCTCTTCCAATCGGGCAGCGCCACCCTCAACACGGGCGGTCGGCAGACCCTGGCCGAAGTCGGTAGCGTCCTGGCGGAGCTGTCCGACCGGACGTTCCAGGTCGAAGGGCACGCCGACAACGTGCCCATCGCCACGCAGCAGTTCCCGAGCAACTGGGAGCTGTCAGCCGCCCGCGCTCTCTCCGTGGTCCATCTCCTGGTGAGGGAGGGCGTGCCTCCCTCCAGTCTCTCGGGAGCCGCCTACGGCGAGTTCCAGCCGGTGGCTGGCAACGACACCACGGATGGGCGGCGCCTGAACCGGCGCATCGAGATCGTGATGCTGCCGAACCTCGACGTCATCGCCGACAGCGCCATCACCGGATGAGCCACGCCGCGGCCATCACTACCGGAGACATCCGACCATGACCCACTCCTCCTCCCATGACCGGCGTCGCTTCCTCGGTCACCTCGCCGCCGGTGCCGTGGCCGCCGGAGCCACACCGCTCGTGCTGTCGGCGACCGAGCGCCGCCGCGCTCACCCCCTCACCCGCTCACGGCGGTTCTCCGCCAACGACCAGGTCCAGATCGCGGTCATCGGCGCCGGAGCCATGGGTATGGCGGACACGCAGACCGCCTTGCGCGTTCCCGGCGTGCGACTCGTCGCGGCGTGCGACGTGTACGACGGCCGCCTGGAAGCTGCCAGGGCGGAGCACGGTTCGGACATCTTTACCACGCGAGACTACCGGCAGGTACTGGCCCGGGACGATGTGGACGCCGTCATCGTCGGCACCCCCGACCACTGGCACCAGAGGATCTCGGTGGACGCCCTCCGCGCCGGGAAGTCCGTCTACTGCGAAAAGCCCATGGTCCACCGCATCGAGCAGGGTCGCGAGCTGATCCGCGCGGAGCGGGAGTCGGGCAAGACGTTCCAGGTGGGAAGTCAGGGTATGAGCTCCCTCGGCAACGAGAAGGCGAGAGAGCTCTACGAGGAGGGAGCTATCGGCGAGCTCAACTACGCCGAGGGCTTCTGGGCGCGAAACGACCCCATCGGCGCCTGGCAGTACCACATCCCCGAGGACGCGTCCGAAGAGACGGTGGACTGGGACCGGTTCCTGGGAGACGCGCCGAAGAGACCCTTCGACCCGTTGCGCATATTCCGGTGGAGGAACTACCGCGACTATGGAACGGGGGTGTCGGGCGATCTCTTCGTGCATCTCTTCTCGAGCCTGCACTTCGTCATCTCGTCCAGGGGGCCGCGACGGGTGATGGCCCAGGGAGGCCTGCGGTACTGGAAGGACGGGCGCGAGGTCCCGGACGTGCTCCTGGGTATGTTCGACTACCCGGAGAGTGAGAGTCACCCGCCGTTCAACCTCTCCCTGCGTGTGAACTTCGTCGATGGCACCTCGGGCAGCACCTTCCTGCGCCTGGTGGGGAACGAGGGCGCCATGGACGTGACCTGGACGGAGGTCGTCCTGCGAAGGAACAAGGTCACGTCTCCCACCGACGTGTTCAGCCAGATGAAGGCCGACGAGACCGACGGCATGCAGGAGCGACGGAAGGAGATGCTGCCCCCGGCGGAGAGCGTGTACATCGCGGAAGATGGTTACTGGGGCGCCCACTTCGACCATTTCATGAACTTCTTCGCCGGCGTGCGGGACGGCACGGCCGTTCGTGAGGATGCCACCTTCGGTCTCCGGGCCGCGGCCCCGGCATTGGCCTGCAACGACAGCCACTTCGACGAGCGGATCGTGGCGTGGGATCCCGAGGAGATGACGGTACGATGAGCATCCGGACCGCACGTGGCGCCCTGGCTCCCCTGCCCCTCCTCCTCCTCCTCCTCGCGTGCGGGGCGCCGCCCGACCAGGGAACGGCGGGCGAGATGGCCGGGGACGTTCCTGCCCACAACACGCTCACCGCGGATGAAGAAGCAGCCGGCTGGATCCTCCTCTTCGACGGCGTCTCCACAGACGGATGGCGTGGCTACAATCAGGACGCATTCCCCGAGGAGGGGTGGGCCGTGGCCGACGGCAACCTCATCGTGTTCGCCTCCGACGGGAGCGAGGCCGGCCTGGGAGGCGACATCGTGTCCGAGGCGGAGTTCTCCAGCTTCGAGCTCGTCTTCGACTTCAACGTGTCACCCGTGGGAAACAGCGGCGTGTTCTACCTCGTGCAGGAGCACGAGGGAGAGGAGATGTGGGAGGTGGCGCCGGAGTTCCAGGTGCTGGACGACACGGCCTACATCGAGATGGGCACCATGGACATGCACAAGCACCTCACGGGCGACAACTACGACCTGCACGCGTCGAGGGTGGCGGCCTCCAACCCCATCGGAGAGTGGAACCGCGCCAGGATCCTCGTGGACGGAACCCACGTGGAGCACTGGCTCAACGGCCAGTTGACCGTGTCGTACGAGCTCCACTCTCCGGAGTGGGAGGACCTGGTGGCGGCCAGCAAGTTCGCCGAGACCCCCCACTACGGGCGGGCCACCTCGGGGCGCATCGGCATCCAGGACCACGGCCACGAGATCCGGTATCGGAACATCAAGATCCGACCCCTGGGAGGTTGAGAATGTCGGCACCCCTGGCCTGGGCCACCGCGGCGCTCCTGGCGGTCCCCACGGCGGCCGCCGCCGCTCAAGAGGCGATCCCGCTCTTCAACGGGCGGGACCTTACCGGGTGGACCGTGCACGGCACGGAGCTGTGGTACGTGGAGAGCGGTGAGCTGGTCTGCGAGAGCGGACCCGATGCCGCCTATGGGTACCTCTCCACCGATCAGACCTTCCGGGACTTCGACTTGACGGTCGAGTTCAGGCAGGAGGCCGACGGGAACTCCGGCGTGTTCTTCCGGTCCCACGTGGAGGGAACCGTCGTCACCGGGTGGCAGGCCGAGGTCGCGCCCCCGGGCCACGACACCGGGGGGATCTACGAGTCGTACGGGCGTGGATGGCTCGTCCGGCCGGATCCCGACAAGGACGGCGCGCTCCGCATGGGCGAGTGGAACACCCTGCGCGTGCGGGTCGTGGGAGACCGGGTGACCACCTGGCTCAACGGCGTCGAGATGATCGACCTTTCCGACGAGAAGATCGGCGAGGCGACGGGACACATCGCCCTCCAGATCCACGACGGCGGCGGGATCAAGGTCCGCTGGAGGAATCTCCGCGTCATCGAGCTCTGAGGGAGCGGCGAGGGAGGTGTCACGAACGGCACCGTGGGCCCGTTTCCTTTTCGCAGCCCTTCCCTCTCAAGCGGACCCGCCCATGCCCAGACGCCGATCCCGCCCGGAGGCGCTCTTCTCCTCCCTGACCTTGGCCACGGCCATCGCCGCGTGCGTGTCGCCGACGGGTCCGTCCGGTCCCGAGACCACTCCGCGGAGCTCGTACCGTGCCGACGGCATCCTCTTCACCGCCACCTCCCGGCTGGCGGACACCGGGAGCAGGAGCCTGGAGGTCACGCTCCACGCCATGAACGAGACCGACTTCTGGGCGGAGACGGGCATCCTGGGAGGCCCGTGCATGCTCCGACCTCGCCTGTACCGGATCGAAGACGGCGCCGTGTCCTGGAGCGCGTTCGACCTTCACGATGCCTGCCCCGAGCCTCTGAGGCTCATCCGCCTGGACGGGGGTGACGAGGAGCACATCCCCGAGGCCTTCGAGGCGCCGGTGCCGCCAGGGGCCTACCGGGTGACCCTCACCATCGAACACGCGGGCCAGTTGGTGGAGCTCGTCGCGGGGGAGATCGTCATGCCCTGAGGGTGCGCAGCGGTCCGGCGCTCGCCGAGCTACCTTACCGGGGTCCGATTCGTCCCATCCGCAGCCATGGTCGACCCCATGTTCCCTCGAGACACCTACGTGAGCCGCCGGAACGACCTCATGGCCCGCTTCGACGGCGGTCTCCTTCTCTTCCCGGGCAACGTCGAAAGCCCGATGAACTACGCGGACAACTGCTACCGCTTTCGACAGGACAGCACCTTTCTGTACTACTTCGGCCTCGATCAGCCGAATCTGGCGGCCGTCATCGACGTCGATGAGGGCAGGCCAGTCATCTTCGGTGACGAGCTCACCATCGACGACATCGTGTGGATGGGCGACCTGCCCACCGTCGCCGCCCGGGCCGAGCGCGTTGGGGTCGCCGACACGCGCCCGATCGGGGCCCTGACGGACCTGGTGAATGAGGCCCAGGCCGCCGGCAGGGAGGTGCGGTTCCTGCCGCCCTACCGACCCGACACGTGCATCCAGCTGTCGAAGCTCCTGGGCTTCCCCCACCGCGAGGCCCGCGAGCGGGCCTCCGTCGAGCTCGTCAGGGCCGTCGTGGATCAGCGGAACATCAAGTCCGACCAGGAGATCGCCGAGATCGAGCGGGCGGTAGCCACGTCGGTGGCGATGCACGAGGCGGCGATCCGCATGGCCCGTCCCGGCATGCGGGAGGCGGAGATCGCCGCAGAAGTCGAGCGCGTCGCGGTGGCGGCCGGCGGCCGGACCTCGTTTCCCGTCATCGCCACCATCCACGGCGAGACGCTGCACAATCATGTCCACGTCAACACCCTTTCCGAAGGAGATCTGTTCCTCCTGGATTGCGGCGCCGAAACCGCCATGGGGTACGCGGGCGACCTGTCGTCCACCTTCCCCGTGAGCCCCACCTTCACCGAGCGGCAGCGTCTCGTCTACGAGCTGCAGCTCGAGGCCCAGAACACCGCCGTGGACGCCCTGGCGCCCGGCGTTCCGTACCGGGACGTCCACTTCGCCGCGTCACGGGTCATCTTCGACGGGCTCAAGGACCTGGGCGTGTTCAAGGGCGACACCGACGCCGCGCTGGAGGCCGGCGCCCACGCCATGGTCCTCCCCTGCGGGACCGGCCACATGATGGGCCTGGACGTTCACGACATGGAGAACCTGGGCGAGGTGTACGTGGGGTACGCCGGCAAGCCCAAGAGCACCCAGTTCGGGCTGAAGTCGCTCAGGCTCGCACGGGAGCTCGAGCCGGGCTTCGTCCTGACGGTTGAGCCGGGCATCTACTTCATCCCCCAGCTCATGGACCTGTGGCGATCCCAGGGACGCTGCGCCGAGTTCATCGACTTCGACGAGCTGGACGAGTGGAGGGACTTCGGCGGCGTGCGCAACGAGGAGGACTTCCTCATCACCGCCGACGGCGCCCGGAGGCTGGGGCCTCACAAGGTGCAGACCGTGGAGGAGATCGAGGCGCTGAGGGCCGGCTGAGCGACCCCCGACCCGGGGGGGGGTGGACAACAGCGCGGGCGCCTCGTAGAATCGTTCGCCCCGCCGACGAGAGGCGGCGGGGAACGGACAAGACGACCGGGATTCGCTCGACGCGCCGGGGCACGCTCGCCCGACCCTTCGTGCCTATTGCCGCGCCGGGGAGGATTCCGGTGCGGCTTTTCTCGCGCTACGGAGCCAGAGATGATCGCGGTAGAGAACGTCACCAAGCGGTACGGTCCGCTGCTGGCGGTGGACGGGCTGAGCTTCGAGGTGGACCGAGGCGAGGTCGTGGGCTTCCTGGGACCCAACGGGGCCGGGAAGACGACGACGATGCGCATGCTCACCGGGACCCTCCAGCCCGACGAGGGAGTGGTCTACTTCGACGGCTCGGCGATATCCGAGGACCTGGCCCAGGCGAAGCGACGGGTCGGCTACCTCACGGAGGCGAACCCCCTGTACGACGAGATGCTCGTGTCGGAGTACCTCGACCTGGTGGCCGATCTGAGGAGCCTCTCCCCCGACGAGCGCCGCCGGGGCGTCGCCGATGCGGTGAACGAGACCGACATCGGGTCGGTCTTCTACCGACCCATCACCGAGTGCTCGAAGGGCTACCGCCAGCGCGTGGGCATGGCCGCGGCCATCCTCCACCGGCCGGAGGTCCTGATCCTGGACGAGCCCACCGAGGGTCTGGACCCGAACCAGCGCGTCGAGATCCGACGGCTGGTGGCGAACCTGGGACGGGAGCGGACCGTGCTCCTGAGCACCCATGTCATGCAGGAGGTCGAGGCCACCTGCTCGCGGGTGGTGATCCTCTCCAGGGGCCGCCTGGCCGCCGACGGGACCGTCGAGAGCCTCCTTACGACCCGGACCGGTGGCGCCCGCTACGTGGTCGAGGCCCAGGGCGACGCGGTCCCGGAGACGCTGAGCGCCCTCGGAGGCGTGGTCAACCACAGGTCGGAGCAGCTGGACGACCGGGTGCGGGTGACACTGGAGAGTGAGGGCGACGGGGAGCTCCGCCCCGAGATCTTCCGCCTGGCCACCGAGCGCGGGTGGACGTTGTGGGAGCTCCACCGGGAGCGGAAGAGCCTCGAACAGGTGTTCCGCCACCTGACCAGCGGGGACGAGCCCCCGGCACCCGAGCCCGGTCCGGCGCCGACCGAGGAGGAGGCACGATGAGCTCGCGCGTGTGGACCGTCGCGAAGCACGAGCTTCGGGGGTACTTCGATCACCCCACCGCCTACGTGCTGGTGGTCGCCTTCCTGGGGCTTTCGCTGTTCCTCCTGTTCCGAACGATGTACGCCACGAGCGTCGCATCGCTGCGCCCCCTGTTCGACCTGCTCCCGATCCTCTTCGCCGTGTTCATTCCGGCGGCGACCATGCGGAGCCTGGCCGAGGAGCGGCGTGGCCGGACGCTGGAATGGCTCATGGCCCAACCC
This sequence comes from Gemmatimonadota bacterium, assembly GCA_039589955.1. GTDB lineage: Bacteria > Gemmatimonadota > Gemmatimonadetes > Longimicrobiales > Gaopeijiaceae > SZUA-318. The sequence goes on from JBDHGI010000069.1 coordinate 14,811, forward strand.
CTGACCGAAGCCGAGGTGGTCGGCGGGAAGTTCCTGGGGGACTGGCTCTTCGTGCTGATCGCCCTCGCCGGGACCGTCCCCACCGCCGTGGGCGTGTTGATGGTCTCCGAGGCGGACCCCGGAATCATCCTCGCCCAGTACGTCGGGGCGGCCCTCCTGGCGGCGCAGCTGGTGGCCTTGGGCCTGTGGGCCTCGAGCTTCACCCGCAACCAGATCACCGCCTTCATCATCGCCGCGTCCCTGAGCTTCGCGCTCTTCCTCATCGGGGCCCCGGTGGTCCAGATCGGCTTGCCGCCTCTGCTGTCCGGAGCCCTCGCCCGGCTTTCGGTGGTGGGGCACTTCGAGAACGTGGCGCGGGGCGTCGTGGATCTCAGGGATGTGCTCTATTTCACATCCACCGCCGTACTGTTCCTGATGCTCGCCACGGGGGCCGTGGCGCGTGAGCGCCTCAGCGGCGCGCGTCCGGACCTGCGACGGATGAAGGTCGGCGTGGGCATCGTCGCGGGTCTGGTCCTGGTGCTGAACCTGCTGGGCAGCCACATACGGGGACGCCTCGATCTGACCGAGGGCAACCTCTTCACCCTGGCCGACGGCACGAGGGAGATCCTCGGAAACCTGGACGACCTCGTGCAGATCCGGCTGTTCGCCTCGGCAGGGCTTCCGCCGGAGATCCAGCTGCAGCTTCGGGACGTGCGGGACCTCCTCTCCGACATGACAGGCGCGTCGGACCGGAATCTGGTCCTCTCGGTCATCGACCCCGACCGCGACGAGGCGGGCGCGGAGGAGGCAGCCTCCTTCGGGGTGTACCCCGTGGAGTTCAACGTGCTGCGCGACGACGAGTTCCAGGTCCGGCGGGGATACTACGGCCTGGCCGTGACCTACGCGGACGAGCAGGAGGTGATCCCCGTCATCGAGCGCGTGGACGACCTGGAGTTCCGGCTCGTGTCGGCCATCTCGGCCATGACGCGTACCGACCGAACGGCCGTCGCGTTCCTGCAGGGCTTCGGAGCCAAGGGACCTTACGAGATCCCCGGGCTACGGGAGAGCCTGGGCGACCGCTTCGACCTCCGCAGCATCGATCTGGCGGGGGATACCGCGGCGGCCCTCTCCCCGGATTCGACCCGGGTCCTGGTGGTGGCGGGCGCCACGCAGCCCGTCGACAGCACCATCACCGACCGCATCGACTCCTTCGTCTCCGCGGGCGGCGCGGCGCTCCTTCTCATGGAGCCGGTGGAGCTCGACCCGCAAAGCCCCGTGACCATCCCGGTTCGCTCCGGCCTGGAGGCGCTCCTCGAAGGCAGGGGCCTGTCCTTCTCGGGCGACCTCGTCTTCGACCTGGCGTCGAGTGAGCGGGTCTCCCTCGGTCGACGGGGCCTCTTCAACGTCGTCTCGCCCTACCCGCTCTGGCCCGTCATCCTGCCGGCAGGCGATCACGCGATGACCCGCGGACTCAACTCCATGACCCTGGGCTGGGCCGGGACCCTCGAGATCGAGGATTCCACCACAGTGACGCCGCTGTGGGAGACCACGGAGGCTGCAGGCGTCCAGGGCCCCCAGAGCCCCATCTTCCCGGATCAGGACTGGAACCGGCCCGAGGAGGACCTGGCCGTGCGCACGGTGGCGGCCGCGGTCGAACCGCCCGAGGGATCCTCCGAGGGGCGCATGGTCGTGGTCAGCGACGTGTCCTTCGCCGAGGGGCAGTTCGTCCAGGCCAACCCCGGGAACCTGCTCTTCCTCGCGAACGCCATCGACTGGCTCGCCCAGGACGAGGCGCTCATGAGCATCCGGGCCAAGGACCGCACGCCCCCGGCCCTCGTGATCACGTCGGACGTGACACGGAACGGCTTGAAGTGGGGGAGCCTGGTGGGGCTTCCGTTGATGTTCGTCCTCGTCGGCCTTGCCCGCGTCACGGGAAGGAGGCGGCGCGCCGAAGCCCGTTGGGGGGAGGTGATCGCATGAGTCAGAAGACGCTGAAGAAGCTCGTCCTCGCGTTGGTCGTTGCGTCGGCCCTCTGGGGCATCGTCACGGTCTACCCCTCCGACGAGCGCGCGGCCGACGCGTCCTCGGAGCTGGTCGCCTTCCTCGAAGGCGTCGGCGAAGAGGCATCCATCCACGCGGTCCGCCTCCGACCCCCGGCCGGCGACACGGTGGAGCTGACCCGCACCGACGGAAGCTGGACGGTCAACGAGTTCCCCACGGACTCGAGCAGGGTAGCCCAGCTCTTCGAGGTGCTCTCCTCCGCCGAGGTCCGCGAGCTCGTCTCCCGCAACGCGGCCAATCACGGCCGCATGGGCGTCGCCGACGGGGACACCCATACGATCGAGGTGGACGCCGAGGGCTACGCCGGAGCCATGGTCCTGGGAGAGGCGGGAGCCCGGTACGGCACCACCTACGTGCGGGTCCCCGGAGAGGACGAGGTCTATCTCCTGGAGGGCAATCTCAGCGTACACGCCCGGCGCTCCCTCGACGACTGGCGGAGCAAGCGCGTCGTCGCGCTCGACACGGCCTCCATCGAACGCATCGACGTGAGTCGGGACGGCTCGACGTACTCCCTCAGCCGCGGCGACTCCGCCTGGACGTTCGAGGACGGATCCGAGACCAACGAGGCCACGGTCAGGAACATCCTCTCGGAGCTCGGGGATCTCCGGGCGGCCGGCTTCCTGAGCGAGGGTGATTCCGTGGCGGGGCTTCCTGCCGGGGGCTCGGTGGTCGCCGTGGCCGCCGACGGAACGACCCTCGCTTCCATCGAGCTCGGCAGCGGCGAGGGTGAGCGTTGGGTCAGACGCCTGGGGGACGCCGTCATCTACCGGATGGGATCGTACCGCATCGACCGGGTCGCTCCCGTACGCGAGAGGCTGGAGCCCGGGGCGTAGGACGATGTCAGGCGGCCACCGGGGGAGCCCCTATCGCGGTACCTTCCCGCTCCGCTGGAACCACCATCGCATGCACTTGTGACCGAAGTCCACGGGCTCGCAGAACATCATGGGGCATCCGCCCACGATGCACTCCATGCCCAGGCGGCCACACTCGTCCACCGCCTCGTCGGAGACGCTCCCGTTCCCGATGGAGCGGTGGAACCACACCCGGCCGATGCCCGCTTCGGCGCAGTCACGGACCACCTGGGCGGAGGCGTCGGGATGGGTGACGATCATCACCCCGTCCACGGACTCAGGTAGGGAGAGGACGTCGGGATAGGCCCGCACGCCCTCCACCTCGGACGAGGAAGGATTGACGGGATAGACCTGGAAGCCGGACTCGACGAGACGCCGATAGATGGCATTGGCCGGCTGCTTGCCGTCTCGGGACACGCCGGCCACTGCCAGGCGCTCGCTCTCGAGAAAGGCGGCCACCGACTCAGGGAGCTTCGCCATGGGAGTGCCTACAGGGAGGGCCTGGGTTGAGGTTGGCTCCCTACGCTAACGCCCGGAGCCCCCAGGCGGCACCTCCTACTACGGACCGTCGACGCAGCCCGGGAGCAGGAAGGCCCCGATGCGCGTCGAGTAGGTGTCGGCGCCCTCCTTCAGGTAGTCACCGACGTACCAGATGGTGCAGTCGTCGACGGGGTCCACCGCGGTCTGGGTGTAGTCCTCCCAACGGAGGGTGCCGGTCTGGGCGGCCTGGCCCTCGACGAGCACGGCCTCCTCCAGGGTCAGCATGCCCGGGGGGTCGTCCGCCAAGCGGCCGGCGAAGCGCTGGCCCACGTAGTGGGGCGTGCCGCCGAAGGAGTATCCGATGCCGATGTTGCCCACCTTGTCCATGGCGGGGCTGGCCATCCAGCGGTAGAAGCCGTCGGGCGCGTAGGTCCCCTGCTGCCTGAGCCGTACGGAGCGATCGTCCCCCACGTCCAGCTCGTACCAGCGCACGCCGCCGGCTCCCGCCTCGGTGACCACCGAGTGCACGGCCACCAGCGACTCCCGGTCCCCGAGATTCCGGTACACCAGCCGCGCCATGATCTTGTCGCCCTGGGCGTCTAGATGGCGGTCGGTACCCGGCTGCCTCACGCAGTTGGTCAGCTGCCCATCGCACAGGTAGTGGTAGGGAGCGACGGGGATCTTCACGGGACCGCTCAACTCCGTGCCCGCAGGGTCGTCCCAGTCCACGCGGAACTGCCACAAGTAGATCCCGTCGTCGTCGAAGTCCCCCCTCAGCTGGGTGCCACCGGTGGCCAGCACGATATTGGGCGCCCCGGGCGGGGGCAGGAGGGTTCCGTCCAGATCGGCGTTGTTCAGGAATCCCACATCCTCCAGCACCATGCACTGCTCCGTCGCAGGCTCCCCCCT
>JBDHGI010000070.1:0-18962 GCA_039589955.1 Gemmatimonadota bacterium
CAACCCGATGAGGACCGCACCCATGACCCTGACCGATCTCCGCGCCCCGGCCGTCCGGACGGCGCTCGCCCTTCTTGTGTTGGCCGGAATCTCGGCGGAGGCCCCCGCGTCTTCTGCGGCGCAGACGGCGGACGACGTCCAGGTCGGCCGCTTCGATTTCGGCAAGATGTGGACGTTCGAGTACCCGCCGGCGGACTATTTCTCTGAGACCTACGGCTTCGACGCCACCGCCGAGTGGTTCGAGCGGGCCCGTATGGCGGCGCTACGGATCCCGGGGTGCTCCGCCGCCTTCGTCTCGGCCGACGGGCTGGTTGTGACCAACCACCACTGCGCCCGCCGGGCCATCAGCGCCGCGTCCAGGCAGGACGAGTCGCTCCTGGACGACGGCTTCTACGCGACTTCCCTGGAGGACGAGCGTCCCCTTCCCGGGACGTACGCCGACCAGCTGGTCGCCGTGGCGGACGTCACCGACGAGATCCTCCTGGCGGTGGACGCCGCCCCGGAGGCCGACCGCGGGTCGGCGAGGGACGAGGCCGTCGAGGCCGTGCGCCGCCGGATGGCGGCGGAGCACGCCGGAACCGACGGCGTCTTCGTCCAGGTCGTCCCCCTCTACAACGGCGGCCGGTACTCCGCCTACGTCTTCCGCCGGTTCACCGACGTCCGTCTGGTGGCGGCAGCCGAGCTGAATCTGGGCTTCTTCGGGGGTGATCCGGACAACTTCACCTACCCGCGGTATGCTCTCGACTTCGCCTTCTACCGCGTCTACGGCGCGGAGGGTCGGCCGTACCGGCCCACGCACTGGTTCAGCTGGGGCGACGGCGCGGGGGAGGGCGAGCCGGTCTTCATCATCGGGAACCCCGGCCCGACGAACCGGCTGAGGACCGTCGCCCAGCTCGAGTACCAGCGCGACGTCTACGCGCCGGTCCGGAAGTCCTATTTCGAGACCCGTCTGCGGGCTCTTCATGAGGCGTACGCCCAGGACCCGGTAGAGGGAGAGCGTCTGGACCTGCGCAATCGCGCGTTCTCGCTGTCCAACAGCCTGAAGGCGTACACCGGCCGGCTCGACGCCCTCCGGGACGGGCGCATCATGGCGCGGAAGCGGGCGGCGGAGGAGGCGTTCGGCGAAGCGCTCGCCGCGGACGCGGAGCTGGCGGAGCGCTTCGGGGACGTGGTCGGCGCCATCGCGGGCCTCCAGGCCGAACTGCGGGGCGTCCAGGCCGAGCACGGCGCGTTCTACAACCTGGGGAATGCGACCTACGGCTCGAGGGCGCTGATGCGGGCCCTGACCCTCACGGAGATGCGGGCGGCCCAGCGTGGCGGCGCTCCGGCGGACAGCGTCGCCCCCCTCCGGGCGCGGCTCCTGGCCATCCCGGATCACCCGGCGGGTCTGGAGGAGGACCTCCTCGGCCTGCGCCTGTCCGACTTCGAGCGGTATCTGCCCGACGGAGACCCGCTCTTGGAGGCCGCCCTGGGCGGGCGCTCACCGGAGGGCGCCGCGGCCCGGATGGTGGCCTCGTCTCTGCTCGCCCGGCGGAGCGCGCTCCAGAGTGCGCTCGACACCGACGGGGTGGCCGCCGATGACGCCCTCCTGACCTTGGCCGGAGTGCTGGCTCCTCGGGTGGCGGCGTACCAGCGCCATGCCGGTACGCTGGCGGCCCGGGAGCGTGAGCTGGGTGCCGAGCTCGGGCGGGCCCGCTTCGAGGTCTACGGGACGGCGGTGGCGCCCGACGCCACCTCGTCTCCCCGCATCACCGACGGGGTGGTGCAGGGATACGAATACAACGGAACCCTGGCCCCGGCCCACACCACGTTCTACGGCATGTATGACCGATACTACAGCCACGAGGGAGACGTGGAATGGCAGCTCCCCGATCGGTGGGCTCCCCCGCCGTCGGGCCTGGATCTGTCCACACCGCTGAACTTCACCTCCACGGCGGACACGTACGGAGGGAACTCGGGGTCTCCCGCGGTCACGAGGGATCTCGAGATCGTGGGGCTCAACTTCGACCGGAACATCGAAGGGTTGTCCCGAGACTTCATCTACCTGCCCGAGCGGGGCAGGAACATCATGGTGGACGTGCGGGCCATCCGCGAAGCCCTCGAGGAGGTGTACGGAGCGGCGCGCATCGTGGAGGAGATCATGTCCGGACGAGCGGTCCGGCAGGATTGACCTCGCCCTCCGGTCTGGCCATGCTTCGGGAACGCGTTCAGCAAGGAGATCGCAGCGGGATGCGACATCGCCTGACGACCGACACGACCACGACCACCGGCCGGACTACCGGCCGGGGGGCTGCGCGCGCCGGTTAGGCTGGACCAGCGACGAAACCGAGAGGCGCGGCCCCGGATCCCTGGGGTCGCACTTTTTCTTGACCGGCCGGGGACCGACGCCCGAATCTCCACGGACCACCCGAAACCTCATGAGAGACCATGTCCAGCGAGCAGATCCGGATCACGCTTCCCGACGGAAATGCCCTCGAGCTACCCATGGGGTCCACGGCCGGTGACGTTGCCGCCGCCATCGGACCTGGCCTGGCCAAGGCCGCTCTGGCGGCGGTCGTGGCCGAGGAAGTGGTGGATCTCATGACCCCCATCGAGTCGGACACCGAGATCCGGATCCTCACCGAGAAGAACCCGGAGACGTTGCAGGTGCTCCGGCACTCCGCCGCCCACGTCCTGGCCACCGCCGTTCGTGAGCTGCGTCCCGGCGCGGGGATCGGCTTCGGGCCGGCCATCGACGACGGCTTCTACTACGACTTCGACGTGGCGGAGCCCTTCACGCCCGACGACCTGTCGGCCTTCGAGGAGAAGATGCGGGAGGTGGTGAGCGCGAATCTGGCCTTCGAGCGGCGGAGAGTGGAGAAGGCCGAGGCCCGTGAGCTCTTCGCCGACGATCCCCTCAAGCTCGAGCGCCTGGAGGAGTTCGGCGACGACGAGGTGATCACCGTCTACCGGGACGGGGAGTTCCTGGATCTGTGCCGGGGGCCCCACGTGCCCAGCACCGGGCGCCTGAAGCACTTCAAGCTCCTGTCCGCTGCGGGCGCGTATTGGCGAGGAGACGAGAAGCGTCAGATGCTGCAGCGCATCTACGGCACGGCGTTCTTCTCGAAGGACGACCTCTCCGAGGACCTGCGGCGCCGGGAGGAGGCGAAGAAGCGCGATCACCGACGACTGGGGCGGGAGCTGGACCTGTTCAGCACCGACGAGCGTGTGGGTCAGGGCTTCGTCCTCTGGCACGCCCGGGGCGCCTTGGTGCGCATGGAGATCGAGAACTACGAGCGGGAGCTGGTCCTGCGCCACGGGTACGACCTCGTCTACACGCCCCACATCATGAGCGAGCGGATCTTCGAGATCAGCGGACACCTGGAGAACTTCGCTGAGAACATGTTCGGGGCCATGGAGGTCGAGGGCGCCCGCTTCCGGCCCAAGCCGATGAACTGCCCGGGCCACATCGCCATCTACCAGAGCGGGCAGCGGTCCTATCGGGATCTGCCCATCCGCCTGGCGGAGTTCGGCACGGTGTACCGGTACGAGCGTAGCGGGGTCCTCCACGGCATGCTGCGTGTCCGGGGCTTCACACAGGACGACGCCCACGTCTTCTGCACTCCGGACCAGGTGCCCGACGAGATCGGGCGCCTGCTGGACCTCGTGGCCGAGATGCTCGGAGCGTTCGGGTATCCGTATACCATCGAGCTGGCCACGAAGCCGGAGAAGGCGCTGGGGTCCGCCGAGGAGTGGGCCCAGGCGGAGAAGGTCCTGGCCGAAACGCTGCAGTCCCGGGGCGTCCCCTTCGAATACGACCACGGTGGGGGCGCGTTCTACGGGCCCAAGCTGGACTTCAAGCTCATCGACGCCATCGGACGGAGGTGGCAGGGGCCCACGGTGCAGCTGGACTTCAACCTGCCGGAGCGATTCGAGCTGGAGTATGTGGGCGAGGACAACCGGACCCACCGGCCCGTGATGCTCCACCGCGTGCTGGTGGGATCCATGGAGCGCTTCGTGGGCGGCCTCATCGAGCACTACGCCGGGGCCTTCCCGACCTGGCTGGCGCCGGAGCAGGTCCGTGTGCTCCCCGTCTCGGAGCAGTGGACCGGGAGCGCCGAGGCCCTGGCCGAGGCTCTCGGGGACGCGGGCGTGCGCGCCCACGTCGAGGCGAGGGAGACCCTCGGCTACCGCATCCGGGAGGCGGAGACCCTCAAGATCCCGTTCATGGGCGTGGTGGGAGAGAGGGAGGCCGCCGACGGGACGGTGGCCGTCCGGCGGAGGGGCGCCGGAAGAAAGCAGGAGATCATGGACCGGAAGGCCTTCGTCGAGATGGTGGCAGGGCAGGTGCGCACGCGCACGCTCTCCCTGGGCGACTGAGGCACCGCAGGGCATGCGCCCGGGGTGGGGCGGGGTCCCTCGCCTACCTCCGGCGCCTCAGCTGGTAGACGCCGACATAGAAGAGCGTTCCCAGGGCGAAGTAGACCAGCCATCCGGTCGCGATGCGGCCCGCGCCACCGGATCCGAGGGACCGGGCGACCTCCACCGCGGTGGTGGCGGCGATGAAGGCGTAGGGGGCCTGATAGTCGCGGAACAGCGCGAGGCGCGCAGAGAAGGGCAGGGACGAGCGCCTGTACGTCGACAGCCGGGGGATCATCGCCGGCGTGCGCGAGACCCATTCACCGTAGGCGGGGCCGAACTTCTCCGAGAGAAAGCTCTCCTCGGCCATCATGATCTTCTCGTAGTAGATCCAGAAGACCAGGGGTGTGATCACCACGCCGATGGGGTGTCCGGAGAGCACGGCCACCCCCGCCCAGAGAAGCAGATTGCCCAGGTAGAGCGGGTGCCGCGCCACGGAGTAGGGTCCGTCGGTGCTGAGGGACGCGGCGCGGGGCTCCACCGTGCCCCGGCTGGACGTGCCCGCCGGCGCCACTCCCAGGGCCCAGGCCCTCACCGCCAGCCCGAGGAAGCCCAGCAACATCCCGGCTCCCCGCCACCAGGGGAGCGCCCCCGAGCCGCCCGGAGGCAGGGGCCCGAGCGCCGTGAGCACGAGGATGTACGAGAGGGGGATGAGGGGAGCGTAGCTCCGGTGCCGGAACAGCCACCGGCCGTGCCGGATGTTCTCGGCTACGAGTCCGGGAGGATGAGAATCGGGGTCCACGGGGCGGTGGGGCTATCGGGTGAGCGATGGGCAACGGAGGAGTGTCGCCCATGACGTGCCCCGGTTCAAGTGCGCCGGTCCGCACCATTGACCGGCTTCTCACCGTATGCCATCTTGTTCGACCGCCTACGGGCGGTTGACATGAGAGAAGTGGGTCGCTCGACCAGCGGCTCCACCCTCAGGATCCATCCGGATCGGCGTGAGGGTCGCGAAGTCCGACGGGGCCCGAGATCTCCCGTCGCTTCGGTCGCGGCCCGGGATTCGTCTCGGGCCTTTTCGTTGGAAGAGCTCCGGGGCGGGATGACCCGGGGGAACGAAACGTGAATCGGAGGTAGATCAGATCAGCGAGAAACGAGTCCGTGTCAACGAGCAGATCCGCATCAGCCCCATCCGGCTGATCTCCGACGACGGAGAACAGATCGGCATCGTCTCCATCGACGAAGCGCGCGAGCGCGCCGCGGAGGGGGGTCTGGATCTGGTGGAGGTGGCTCCGGAGGCCCGTCCTCCCGTGGTGAAGATGATGGACTACGGGAAGTACAAGTACGAGGCGAACCGGGCCGCGCGTGAGGCGCGGAAGAAACAGCATACGATCCAGGTCAAGGAAGTGAAGTTCCGACCGGGAATCGAAGAGCACGACTACGAGTTCAAGACCCGCCACGCCCGTCGCTTCCTCGAAGAGGGAAACAAGGTCAAGCTGACCATGCAGTTTCGAGGGCGACAGATCACCCATCCGGAGCTGGGACTCGAGGTCCTCGCGCGGGTGACCGAGGACCTGAAGGATCTGGGCAAGGTGGAGCAACAGCCGAATTTCGAGGGCCAGAGGATCATGTCGATGGTGCTGGCCCCGCTGAAGACGCATTAGGTCCGCGACCCTTCGGGGTCGAGGGGAGAGGGATTCGATTCATGCCGAAGATGAAGACGCATCGGGGTGCGGCGAAGCGCCTGAGCAGGACCGGTACCGGCCGCCTCAAGCGCCACAAGGCCAACAAGAGCCACATCCTGACGAAGAAGACGAGGAAGCGGAAGCGGCGCCTGCGTCAGTCCGATCTCGTCGCCAAGCCCGACGAGAAGCGCATGAAGCGCCTTCTCCCCTACGGCGGATAAGGAGGAACACCATGCCTCGAGTTACGTCTGCTGTAGCGCGGAACAAGAGAAAGAAGAAGATCCTCAAGGCCGCCAAGGGCTATTTCGGCGGACGCAAGAACCTGTACAAGACCGCCAAGGACGCCGTCGAGAGGGGGTGGGAGCACGCCTATCGTGACCGGAAGAAGAAGAAGCGCAACTTCCGCAGCCTGTGGATCACGCGCATCAACGCGGCCGCGCGGGAGCACGACCTGTCCTACTCCCGCTTCATGAACGGCCTCAAGGAGGCCGGCGTGGAGTTGGACCGGAAGGCCCTCGCGGATCTCGCGGTCCGGAATCCGAAGGCATTTGCCGCCCTCGTGGACCGGGCCAAGGAGAGCCTCACGGCCAAGGCCGGCTGACGCTCATCGGGGATCCGGTCCGAAAGGGCTCCGCGGCTCGAGGCCGCGGGGCCCTTCGACGTTCGCAGCACAGAGGTTTTCGGTCTCCTTCGCCCCTTGTAGCTTTCGGCCTTCCAGGCCGCCGCACACCAAGAATGCCATGAGTGAGCTCCATCCCATCGAGGCCCTGAAGACGCTGGAGGATCAGGCCCTCCAGGCCATCGCCGCCGCGGAGGATTCCGACTCCCTGGAGGACGTGCGGGTCAGGTACCTGGGGAGGAAGGAAGGGAAGATCTCGTCCATCCTCAGAGGACTGGGAGGCCTGGATCCCGGTGAGCGCCCCGCGGTGGGCCAGGAGGCGAACCGCGTGAAGGCGGTGGTGGCGGAGGCCCTGTCCGCCAGGGAGGCGGACCTCGCCGGGCCGGCGTCCGCCTACTCGGAGGACCTCACGCTTCCGGCTCGTCGGCCATGGGTGGGAGGCCTCCATCCGGTCACCCAGGTGGTCGACGAGATCTGGGGCATCTTCAGGGACCTGGGATTCACCAGGGCCCGCGGGCCCGAGGCGGACACCGAGTGGTACAACTTCGAGGCCCTGAACACGCCCCTGGACCATCCGGCCGCCGACGAGCAGGACACCCTCTACCTGTTGGACTCCGTGCTCCTGAGAAGCCACACCTCTCCGGTGCAGATGAGGACCATGGAGCAGTACGACCCTCCCGTCCGCATCATCGCACCGGGCTGGGTCTACCGGCGGGACACCTACGACGCCACCCATACCCCGGCGTTCCTCCAGATCGAAGGGCTCGTGGTGGACGAGGGCGTCACCTTCGTCGACTTCAAGGCCACCCTGGCCGAGTTCGCCCGCCGATTCTGGGGGCCTGGGACCCAGGTGCGGTTCCGCCCGTCGTTCTTCCCCTTCACGGAGCCCAGCGCCGAGGTGGACGTGAAGCGGGTGATCACCCGTCCGGACGGGACCACCTTCGAGACCGACTGGATCGAGATCATGGGAGCGGGGATGGTGGATCCCAACGTCCTGGACAACGCCGGCTACGACTCCGAGCGGTACACCGGTTTCGCCTTCGGCATGGGGCCGGCGAGGATCGCCCTGCTCAAGTACGGCGTGGACGATCTGCGCACGTTCTTCGAGAACGATGTCCGCTTCCTGAGCCAGTTCGCACGATGAACGTATCCTTCCGTTGGCTACGCGAGCTCGTTCCCGGCCTCGAGCTGTCCCCGCCCGAGGTGGCGGAGCACCTGGCCCTTCGGGGCGCTCCGGTGGAGGAGATGGTGTCTCCCGGAGAGGGTCTGGCCGATGTCGTGGTGGCCAGGGTCATCACGGCGGGCCGGCACCCCAATGCGGACCGGCTCTCCCTCTGCACGGTCGATGCAGGCGCGGAGCCCGTTCAGGTCGTATGCGGAGCGCCGAACGTGAAGGCCGGGGCGTGGTATCCGTTCGCTCCGGTGGGCGCGGTCCTGCCGGGCGATCTCAAGCTCAAGCGCGTGAAGATCCGAGGTGAGCGCTCCGAGGGTATGTTGTGCTCGGCCAAGGAGCTGCGCCTGGGCACCGACCACGCCGGCATCCTGGAGCTCCAGGGTGACTTCACTCCCGGGCAGCCGTTCGTGGAGGCCCTCGGGCTGGGTGACGTCACCCTGGACGTGGAGGTCACCTCCAACCGTGGGGATCTGCTGAGCCACCTGGGCATCGCGCGGGAGCTGGCCGCCGAGGGAAGCGGAGAGACCCGCCTGCCTGCGATCCCGGAGGATCCGGGGGTCGCGTTGGAGTTCCGGGAGGGAGCTCCTGGCGTGGAGATCGGAGGGGTCTCGGTGCGCATCGACGACCCGGACCTCTGTTCCCGGTACCTGGGAGCGGTCATTCGGGGCGTCCGCATCGGGCCGTCCCCGCCCTGGCTACAGGAGCGTCTGCGCGGTGCCGGCGCCCGGCCCATCAACAACGTGGTGGACGCGACCAACTACGTGATGCTCGAGCTGGGCCAGCCCCTCCATGCGTTCGACCTGGACCGCCTCGGGGGCCACGCCATCGTCGTCCGACGCGCCCGCCCGGAGGAGGAGACCTTCGTCACGCTGGATGGCGAGGAGCGGCCTCTCACGACCGAGATCCTGATGATCTGCGACGCGGACCGCCCCGTCGCAGTCGCCGGCGTCATGGGCGGCCGGGACTCCGAGGTGGGCCAGGAGACGACGGACATCCTCCTCGAGTGCGCGCTGTTCGACCCCCGGTCCATCCGCGCTACCCGCAGGGCGCTGAACATGTCCACCGACGCCTCGTACCGCTTCGAGCGGGGCGTGGATCCCGAGGGCATGCGTCTCGCCGTGGAGCGGGCCGTGGCCGTCATTCTGGCGACGGCGGGGGGAGAGGTCGACGGGCCCGTGCTGGACGCCAATCCCGTCACCTTCGAGCCCCGCGTAGTCCCCCTGAGGCTCGTCCGCATCGAGCACGTGCTGGGCGTCGGCCTCGACGCAGACACCGTGCGAGGCTACCTGAAGCCCCTGGGGTTCGTGCAGGATCGGGAGGAGGAGGACACGCTCCACATGCGGGTGCCGGGCTACCGGAGCTACGACGTGACGCGGGAGATCGATCTCATCGAGGAGGTGGCCCGCACCCACGGCTATGACGCCTTTCCGGAGGTGCTGGGACCCTACCGGCCCGGCAACGTGCCGGACCATCCCATGTTCCGACTCGAGGACGAGCTGCGCCGAGCCCTCGCGGCCCGGGGCCTTCTCGAGGCCCAGACGCCGGCGTTCGTCCCGGAGGGGGAGGGAGACGTCCAGGTGGCGAACCCCCTGAACACGCGGGAGCCGTTCATGCGGAGGGCCGTGCTGCCCTCCCTGCTCAGGAGGGTCGAGTACAACCTCGCCCGGGGGAACCGGGACGTGAGGCTCTTCGAGATCGCCACTTCGTTCCGCTCCGCCGGGGCGGGGCAGCCGCCGAAGGAGGAGACCCATCTCGCCGCCGTCCTCACCGGTAGGAGGACGCCGCCGCACTGGTCGAGCCCGGAGGAGCCCATGGCCGTGTGGGACCTGAAGGGGCTCCTGGAGGCCGTCGCGGAGCGCGCCTACCCGGGCGCGGGCCGAGTGGAGCCGGCGGCGGCGGACGACGCCGCCTTCTCGAGGGAGGCGGGGTTCGTCGTGAGAGACGCGGCGGGTGAGGTGGTGGGTCGCGGTGGGCGAGTGGAGGCCGGGGCGGTGGACGCCCCGGTGTGGGCGGACGACGTATGGGGCCTGGAGATCACGCTGCCCGACGGGTCACCGCCGGCGCCCACTCCGGTATACGAGCGCCTGCCGCAGTTCCCGGCGGCGGATCGGGACCTGGCCGTCCTGGTCCCCGACGAGGTGCCGGTGGCTCGGGTGCTGGAGGTGGCCGAGGCCAGCGGGGGTCCGCTGCTGGAGGCGGCGTGGCTCTTCGACCATTATCGTGGCGAGGGGGTGCCCGACGGGCACCGATCGGTCGCCTTCGGCTTGCGTTTCCGCGCCGCGGACCGGACCCTGAAGGACGAGGAGGCGGACCGGGGGGTCAGCGCCATCGTCATGCGCCTGAAGGAGGAGTTGGGTGTCGAACCCCGAGGGTAACGGCGACCACGCGGCGTGGAGCGCGCTCGACGAGCTGGAGGGCGTCGTGGACGCGGCCCTGGCGGAGGTCGAGCAGCTTCGGCGCCGAGCCGCCGAGATCGAGGCGGAGCACGCGGAGATGACCGAGCTTCTGAGGCGGTTCACCCAGGACGAAGAAAGCCCCGGGAGACTGCTCACGCGCCTGGAGACCCTGGAGGGGGAGAACGCCGACCTCCGGGACCGGCTGGAGCGGGGACGTGATGGGGTGAAGCGGATGCTCGCCCGCATCCGATTCATGGAGGAGCAGGCATGAGCGCCGAGAAATCGTCCTCCGTCACCGTGCGCATCGCCGGAGAGGACCACACCATCCGGGCCAACGTCGCGGCGGAATACACCCTCAAATGCGCCCAGCTCGTCGACGACCGGATCCACGAGATCCGAGCGAAGTCGGGCCTCATCGAAGGGCACAAGGCGGCCATCCTGGCCGCCCTGTCCATCGCGGACGAGTACTTCCAGGCCCTGGAGGAGGTCGAGCGGGTCCACCGGCAGGTGGCGGCCCGTGCAGCCGAGATCCGGCGGCGCGTGGAAACGGGGCTGGGCGCCGGCGGAGGAGGATGACGGGAAGGCCGGATCGGCCTGATACCGCCAACAATCGCGTTCCCCTCCGCGCGTCGCTTGCGTTTCCGAACTCCTAAATCCTATTGTCCCGGTAACCTAGGACCTTCCGCCCAGGCCGTTGACGCGGCCGCTGGGAGGCTCCCGAGACGTTCACGTTCGGCGCGGGACTTCCCGACTCGCCGGTGCAGGAGTGATACATGGACACCCCGCTGGTCATCACGCTGGCGGCGGCTGTTGGGCTCATACTTGGAGCTTGGGGTGGCTTCGTGCTCGCACGGAGCCGGGAAGGGGCCCGCCGCGAGCTGGACAAGGCTCAGGCAAGGGACGAGGCGTCCCTGATCCTGAAGAGGGCTGAGGAAGAGGCCGAGAACCGTCGAAAAGCGGGTGAGCTGGCTGGACGTGAGGAAGGGTTCCGCCTCCGCGAGGCGTGGGAGGCGGAGGAGGCCCGCCGCAGGGAGGAGGTGGAGCGATCGGAGCGCCGCATCGAGGAGCGCTCCGACGCCATGGACCGCCAGTTCGAGCGCCTCAGCGATCGGGAGACGGACCTGGAGGAGCGCGCCGCCGACCTCGCCGGAAGGGAGAAGCACATCGCGTCCCAGGAAGTCCAGGTCGAGCTGACCCTCACGGAGCACCGGTCCCGCCTGGAGAAGCTCGCCGGCATATCCTCCAAGGAGGCCAAGAAGAAGCTCACCGAGGCCCTCGAAGACGAAGCCCGGGCCGAGGCCGCCAATCGCCTCCGCGAGATCAAGGACGGGGCGCAGCGCGAGGCCGACCGTGAGGCGCGCAAGATCCTCGCTCTCGCCATCCAGCGGATGGCGGCGGACCAGACGGCGGAGACCACGGTGTCCGTGGTGCAGCTGCCGTCCGACGAGATGAAGGGACGCATCATCGGGCGAGAGGGGCGGAACATCCGTGCCTTCGAGCAGGCCACCGGTGTGGACGTCATCATCGACGACACGCCCGAGGCCGTGGTTCTGTCCGCCTTCGACCCCGTGCGCCGGGAGGTGGCACGGCTGGCTCTCGAGCATCTCATCGAGGACGGCCGGATCCACCCGGGTCGCATCGAGGAGACGGTCTCCAAGGCCGCCGTGGACGTCGAGGAGCAGATGGTGCAGGCCGCGGAGGAGGTCCTCTACGAGCTCGGGATCCACAACGTCCACCCGGAGATCGTGAAGACCCTGGGACGCCTCAGGTTCCGCACGTCCTACGGGCAGAACCAGCTGCAGCACGCCAAGGAGGTTGCCCTCCTGGCCGGGAACATGGCGGCGGAGATGGGGCTCGACGTGCAGGCCGCCAAGCGGGCCGGTGTGCTCCACGACGTGGGGAAGGGCATGACCCACGAGCACGAGGGGACCCATGTGGAGCTGGGGTACCGGCTGTGCAAGAAGCACAAGGAGTCGGAGGTGGTGCTCAACGCCATCCGGGCCCACCACGACGAGGAGCCCCACTACTTCGCGGAGACCTTCCTGGTGACCGCGGCCGACGCCGTGAGCGGCTCGCGGCCGGGCGCACGTCGCGAGATGTTCGAGGGGTACGTGAAGCGCCTGGAGAAGCTCGAGGAGATCGCCATGGAGCACGAAGGCGTGGAGCGGTGCTTCGCCATCCAGGCGGGCCGAGAGCTTCGCGTGCTGGTGGAGCCCGAGAAGGTGGGAGACGGGGAGATGGCGCAGATCTCCGAGGCGGTGGCGCGCCGCATCGAGGGGGAGCTCCAATACCCCGGTCAAATCAAGGTCGTCGTCGTGCGGGAGACCCGGGCCATCGACTTCGCACGGTAGCCCTCGGAAGGCCTCGGTGTAGTGTTACCTTGTGGAGCTTCGGGGGGCCGCTCGCCCCGTACGACCATCCCCAACCCAGTCCCGTACTCCATGAGCGCCAAGATCATCTCGGGCCGTGAGCTCTCCGCGACCATTCGATCCGAGCTCGAGGAGCGGACGACGGCTCTGAAGCAGGAGCACGGTGTCGTCCCGGGCCTCGCCACCGTGCTCGTGGGCGAGAACCCGGCGTCCCAGATGTACGTGGGCATGAAGAACAAGGCGGCGGCGGCCCTGGGCATCCACTCGCGCCAGATCACTCTGCCCGAGGACACGTCGGAAGACGAGCTGCTCGGCGTCGTGGCGGGGCTCAACGCCGACCCCGAGATCCACGGCATCCTGGTCCAGCTCCCCCTGCCCGGCCACATGGACGAGGGCAAGGTCATCGAGGCCATCCACCCCTCCAAGGACGTGGACGGGTTCCACCCTGTGAGCGCGGGGCGGCTGATGACCGGATGCGGGGAGTTCTTCGCGCCCTGCACGCCCGCCGGGGTCATCGAGATGCTCATGCGCTCCGGGCACGATCCCGCGGGCAAGCACGTGGTGGTCCTGGGGCGCTCCAACATCGTCGGCCAGCCACTGGCCAACCTCCTCCTCCGCAAGGCCCCGGGCGGGAACGCCACGGTGACGGTGTGCCACTCCCGCACGCCGGATCTCGCCGCCGTGACCCGCACGGCGGAGATCCTCATCGTGGCCATCGGACGGCCCGAGATGATCACGGCCGACATGGTGAGCCCCGGCACCGTGGTCATCGACGTGGGCACGCACCGCGTGGATGATCCGGCGGCAGAGAAGGGGTACCGCGTATGCGGCGACGTGCTCTTCGACGAGGTGAAGGAGGTGGCCGCGGCCATCTCGCCCTCGCCGGGGGGGGTCGGGCCCATGACCATCACGATGCTGTTGGCCAACACGGTGGAGTCCGCCGCGAGGGTGGCGGCGCGCTCCTGAGCCCGAGATCGCCTTGAGCGACCCCTCGAATCTGGACCTCTTCGGCGACGACGGCTGGGAGGAGGAGAGCGAAGCCGCGAAGCCAGCCGCGCCCCCTGAGGAGCCCCGCGTCTGGTCCGTTTCCCAGGTGAACCGAGCGGTGCGCTCCCTGCTCGAGAGCACCGTCGATGCGCTGTGGGTGCGGGGAGAGATCGGCAACTGGACGCGGTCCCGGGCCGGGCACTGCTACTTCACGCTGAAGGACGAGCAGGCGCAGCTCCGTTGCGTTCTCTGGCGGAGCGACGCCGAGCGCCTTCCGGCGGACCCCGAAGACGGGATGGAGGTGCGCGTCTTCGGCACCTTGACCCTGTACGAGGCCAGGGGCGAGTACCAGATGGCCGTGCGGCGCCTGGAGGCCGAGGGTGAGGAGGGCCTGTGGCGCATCGCCTTCGAGAAGGTACGACGGAGGCTGGAGGGCGAGGGCCTGCTGGATCCCGCCGGTCGGCGACCGCTGCCCCGGTTCCCGACGGTGGTGGGGGTGGTCACGTCGCCGACGGGCGCGGCGATCCGGGACATCCTGACCGTGCTGCGCCGGCGTGCGCCGTGGGTGAGGGTCGTGGTGCGCGGGGCCCGGGTCCAGGGAGACGGTGCGGCCCAGGACATCGCCGCCGCCGTGGAGGAGCTGGGACGCTCCGGTCTGTGTGACGTGCTCATCGTGGGGCGCGGTGGAGGATCGGTCGAGGACCTGTGGGCCTTCAACGAGGAGATCGTGGCCCGGGCCGTGGCGGCGTCGCCGGTCCCGGTGGTGTCGGCGGTGGGTCACGAGGTGGACGTCACCATCTCGGACCTCGTGGCGGACCTGAGGGCGCCGACGCCGTCGGCGGGAGCCGAGGCCGTGACCCCGGATCGGAGCGCCGTGGTGGAACAGCTCCAGGGGGTGCCCGAGCGGTTGGCCCGGGGCCTGAGGGGAACGGTGGAGCGTCGGCGGGTGAGGGCCCGCGAAGCGCTCCACCGCCTCGCCCGGAACGTCGAGCGACGGATCGCGCCCATGCGTCAGGCCGTGGACCGGGGAGCCCAGCGGCTGGAGGGTGGCATGACCCGGCTGCTCGAGGGCCACCGCTCGACTCTGCGCACCCTGAGCGGCAGGCTGCAGGCGCTGTCGCCGCTGAGCATCCTGGAGCGAGGCTACTCCGTCGCCCGAGGCGACGACGGGAGGGTGCTCGGAAGGGTGGAGGACTTCTCGCCGGGGCGTAGCTTCAACCTGAGAGTCGTGGACGGGTCCGTGGCCTGCGAGGCCAGAGGGCCACTGGAGGAGGAGGATCAGTGACGGAGCGCAGCGAGACAGGCGCAGGCGAGGAGCCGACGCTCCCGACGCTGGAGGCGAGGCTGAAGCGTCTGGAGGAGATCCTCGGTCAGCTCGAGGCCGACGAGGTGGAGCTGGATCGGGCCCTGGCCCTGTTCGAGGAGGGCGTTCGCCTCGTCCGGCAGTCGGAGGCGATCCTCTCGGAGTCCATGCTGAGGGTGGAGGAGATCCTCTCCGACGGCTCGCTCCGCCCCTTCGAGGAGCCGGACGACGGATGACGGCGTCCTTCGACCTGAAGGGCTTCCTGGCCCGGGAGGCGCTGGGGGTCCAGGCGGCGCTGGAGCGCGCCCTCGAGGCGCTCGAGGAGACCCTGGACGGGGACGTGGCGGGGGCGACGAGACACGGCGTGCTCTCCGAGGGAAAGCGCCTCCGGCCCATCCTGTGCGTGGCGGCCTACCGCGCGTGCGGCGGTGAGAAGGAGGAGGCCGTCTACGACCTTGCCGCCTCCCTCGAGCTCATCCACGCCTACTCCCTGATGCACGACGACCTGCCGTGCATGGACGACGCGGATCTCCGCCGGGGGCGGCCCACCACCCACCGGGTCCACGGGGAAGACGCGACCCTGAGGGCGGGCGCCGCCCTCATCCCCGCCGCCGCCCTGCAGGCCTGGAGGGCCGCGGACCGCCTGGGCTGCGCCTCGTCGACACGGAGGTCCGTGGTGGCGGCGCTTCTGGCCGCCTCCGGCGCCGGAGGCATGGTGGGAGGACAGTGGGTGGACCTGGAGGCCGAGGGGAAGGGGCTCGGACCCGCCGAGCTGGACGACCTCCATCGCCGCAAGACGGGTGCGCTCCTCGCCGCGGCCCTGGACATGGGCACCCTGGCGGCCGGCGCGCCTCGGCCGACCCGGGAGGCGCTGATCCGGTACGGCCGCGCCATCGGCCTGGCCTTCCAGATCGCCGACGACATCCTGGATGCGACGGCGACGGCGGCGACCCTGGGCAAGAATCCGTCCGACAACGACTTGAACAAGTCCACCTACGTGGCCCTCCACGGCCTGGACGAGGCCCGGCGCCTCGCCGAGGAGCAGGTCACCGAGGCCCTGGGGGCCGTGGCCGAGGCGGGGGTGGACGCGCCGGAGCTGGAGGCCCTGGCGCGGTACGTCGTAGAGCGGACGCACTGAGGAGGGAAGCCCCGGTGCCGGGCCCTGGGCGTCGCGGGAGCGCAATCACCTTCGCGGGGTGGTCGCCACGCTCCGTGCCTCTATCTTTCAGGTCTCACGAACGCCAGCAGAAGGAGTGGACCGGTGGCTCTTCTGGATCGGATTCGATATCCGGCCGACCTCCGCAAGCTGCCCCGGAAGGACCTGAGGCGGCTGGTGGACGAGGTGAGGCAACGGCACATCGACGTCGTCGCCCAGAAAGGCGGGCACTTCGGGGCGAGCCTGGGCGTGGCGGAGCTGACCGTGGCGCTCCACTACGTGTTCGACACGCCCCGGGACCAGCTGGTGTGGGACACGGGGCACCAGGCGTACATCCACAAGATCCTCACGGGGCGGAACGACCGCCTTCCCTCCATCCGGCAGAAGGACGGGCTGGCACCCTTCTGCCGCCGGGACGAATCCGAGTACGACGCCTTCGGGGCGGGTCACGCGTCCACCTCGGTGTCGGCGGCCCTGGGCATGGCCGTGGGGCGGGATCTCAAGGGCGAGGACTTCAAGGTCGCGGCGGTCATCGGCGACGGGGCCATGGGCTGCGGCCTCGCCTACGAGGCGCTGAACAACGCCGGTCACACCGACCGGGACTTCATCGTCATCCTTAACGACAACGAGATGTCCATCGCGCCGGCGGTGGGCGCCATGAGCAAGTACCTCACGGGGATGATCACCAACCCGGCCTACAACCGGGCCCGTAACCTCGTGAAGGAGATCCTCCACCGCGCGCCCTCGACGCTGGGTGGGGTCATGGAGGAGATGGCCGGGCGGCTCGAGGAGAGCGTCAAGCACATGCTGACGCCCGGCCTCATCTTCGAGGAGCTCGGCTTCCGGTACGTGGGGCCCGTGGACGGGCACGACGTGGAGACCCTGGTGGACACCCTCGGCCGGGTCCGAGGGATGAAGGGCCCCATCCTGGTCCACGTACTGACCCAGAAGGGCAAGGGCTTCGACCCCGCTGAGGCGGATCCGTGGACGTGGCACGCCGCCGCGCCCTTCGACAAGGTCACGGGCAAGGGAAGGAAGACGACCGGTGGCGGACTGCCCCGGTACCAGAGGGTGTTCGGCGAGGGCCTCGTGCAGCTGGCCGACCTGGACCCCCAGGTGGTGGCCATCACCGCGGCCATGCCGGACGGCACCAGCACGGACATCTTCCAGCAGGCGCACCCGGACCGGTACTTCGATGTGGGCATCGCGGAGGGTCACGCCGTCACCTTCTCGGCGGGCCTCGCGACCCGGGGCGTCAAGCCCGTCGTGGCCATCTACTCCACCTTCCTTCAGCGGGCGTACGACAACATCGTCCACGACGTGGCCCTGCAGAACCTGCCCGTCGTGTTCGGCATGGACCGGGCGGGCCTCGCCGGCGAGGACGGCCCGACGCACCACGGCACCCTGGATATCACCTACATGCTCGGTGTTCCCGGCATGACCGTGACGGCGCCCAAGGACGGAGCCGAGATGCTGGCCCTGCTTCGCCTGGCCACGGCGCGTGGCGACGGACCCTGGAGCGTTCGTTGGCCCAGGGACACCGTCCCCGAGCCCGTTCCCCCTCTGCGGGACATCCCTCTTCCGGAGCCTCACACCTGGGAGATCCTGCGCAACGGTGGCGACGCCGTGCTCCTCGCCGTGGGGACCATGGTGCTGCCGGCCCTGGAGGCGGCGGAGACCCTGGCCGGAGAAGGCATCCGGTGCACCGTGGTGAGCTGCCGCTTCCTCAAGCCCTACGATCGCCCGGTGCTGGAGGAGATGGTGCGCAGCCATCCGCTCGTCTTGACCGTCGAGGAGGGGCAGGTGCTCAACGGCTTCGGCGCCTTCATGTCGCGGGAGATCGATGCCCTGGGGCTGCCGGGAGGCCCCCGCGTGGACTCCATGGGCATCCCCGATCGGTTCGTCCAGCACGGATCCCGGGCCGAGCTCCTGGCCGAGCTGGGGCTGGACGCCCAGGGCATCGCCGGCCGGGTGCGGAGCCTCGTGGGCGCCGGTGAAGGAAGCGCCGTCCCATGACCGGCCGAGCGGCCCGGGAAAAGCTCGCGGGCCCCATCCGGCGGGTCGGCGTCGTGCTCCGCAGCCGGGACAAGCACTTGCCGAACGCCGTGGAGCGCCTTCAGGCCCTGTGCGAGGCGAGGGGCGTGGAGCTTCTCTTCGACCGGGGCGATCTCTCGGGAGCCCCGGAGGGGGTCGAGCCCCTGGACCTCGCCCGGGAGGACCCGGACCTCGTGGTGGCCCTCGGAGGCGACGGGACGTTCCTGCGGGCGGCGCGTCTGGTGGCGGGGAGGAACATCCCCCTCTTCGGGATCAACCTGGGGCAGCTGGGCTTCCTTACGAGCACGGCGGCCGACGATCTGGAAGCCGGGCTCATCCAGGTGCTGGAGGGTAAGGGGGAGATCGATCGGCGCTTCACCCTGGACACCCAGATCACGGACCGGGAGGGCGCAAAGGGCGAGGTGATGACGGCTCTGAACGACATCGTCATCCACAAGCCCGGTGCGGCCCGGGTCACGCCCATCGATCTGTCCGTGGGCGAGGGGGAGTACCGGGACGAGATCGGGAGCTTCGCCGCCGACGGGGTCATCCTCGCCACGCCCACGGGCTCGACGGCCTACTCCCTGTCCGCGGGTGGGCCCATCATCGTGCCGGCCCTCGAGTGCATCGTCGTCACGCCCATCTGTCCCCACTCTCTGTCCGTCCGGCCGCTGGTGGTGCCCGCCAGCCGTCGCATCACCGTGCGCCCTCTGGATCCGACGCACCAGCTGCAGCTGACCGTGGACGGCAAGGTGGCGCGCATCCTGGCGCCCCGGGACGAAGTGGTGGTGGCGAGGGGTCGGCACGAGGTGTCTTTCGTCCGCCTGCCCGGACAGACGTTCTTCGGCACCATGCGTCGGAAGCTCAACTGGGCTGCGCGTCCTCCGGAGCGGAGCTGACG
>JBDHGI010000071.1:0-19072 GCA_039589955.1 Gemmatimonadota bacterium
CGCCTCCGCCCAGACGGGCGTGGCCGGCAGGTGGCGGGCCCAAGTCGACCTGGCAGGCGGCCCACTCCGCTTCCACATGGATCTCGCCGAGAATGGTGGCCTGTCGGGCCGGCTATGCAACGCCGCTGCGTGCGACCCCTTTTCGGTGGTCCGTTCCCTGCCGGGCGATTCGCTGCTCCTGGAGATGGGCGACTACGCTGCGGCCATCAGGGCCCACGTCGGCGCTGACTCGCTGTCGGGATTCTACAGGAATGTCGGGAACCGCGGTCCGCGCACCATTCCATTCCGCGCGTCCCGTGGAAGCTGGCCCATCGCGCCCCCAGACGACACGCTCGTCGGTCTCTGGGACGCCACGTACAACCCCGACACCAATCCCAGCCCTCGGGTCCTGGACTTCCGACGGACAGACCGGGGGCTCGAGGGAACCGTCATCTCCAACACCGGAGACTCCGGGCTCTTCTGGGGTGGGTACGAGGACGGACGCTTCGTCATGTCCCACTTCGACGGGTCCTTCGTCTACATGCTCACGGGGGAGCTGGAAGGAGACACCCTGCGAGGGATCTTCCACGCGGGGCTGACCTCACAGCGCCCCTTCGTCGCGGTGCGCTCCACGGGTGAGCCCCACTTGACGCCTCCCACCGAGCTGGTGGAGGCCGACACGAGCTCGGCCTTCGAGTGGGCCTTCCCGGACCTGGACGGGAACCTCGTCACCAACGAGGATCCCCGCTTCCAGGACAAGGTCGTCATCGTCGAGATCCTGGGGACATGGTGCCCGACCTGTCACGATTCCGCGCCCACCATGGTGGAGCTCTACGACCGATTCCGCGATCGGGGCCTCGAGATCGTGGGCCTGGCGTACGAGGTGACGGGAGACCCGGAGATCGACGGGGCCCTGGTGCGCCGCTATGCCGAGAAGTTCGGGATCGAGTTCCCGCTGCTTCTCGCCGGCGTGAACGACAGCGAGTCGCCCAACGCCACACAGCCTCAGCTCGACGGCCCCATCGCGTTCCCCACGACCATATTCCTGGACACCTCGGGCCGGGTGCGGAGGGGAGGCGGGACGGTAGCGAAGGAGGGCCTGCGGGGCGAGCTTGAGGTCGCATGACACAGACTCGCCGCGACTTCCTCCGCCGGCTCGGAGCCGCCGGCATCGCTCTGGGCGCCGGCGGAACCGTTCGGGGGTGCTCCCCGGTGCGCCGCCCGCCCAACGTCGTCCTCGTCTTCACGGACGATCAGGGCTACGGAGACGTGGGCGCGTACGGCGCGCGAGCTTTCGAGACGCCGCACCTCGACAGACTGGCCGCCGAGGGCATTCGGTTCACCGACTTCTACGCATCCCAGGCCGTGTGCTCGGCGTCGAGGGCCTCCCTCCTCACCGGATGCTATGCGGAGCGGGTCTCCATCCTCGGTGCTCTCGGGCCGCGATCTCCCGTGGGCCTCCATCCCGACGAGACCACCATCGCGGAGATGCTGAAGCCGCTGGGGTATGCCACCGGCGCCTTCGGGAAGTGGCATCTGGGGGACGCACCCGAGTTCCTACCCCTGAGCCACGGCTTCGACGAGTACTTCGGCCTGCCCTACTCGAACGACATGTGGCCGGTCGACTACGACGGGAACCCGGTCACCCGGGGCAACAAGGCCCAGTACCCGCCGCTGCCCCTCATCGAGGGTGACGCTCCCGTCGAGACCGTGGACGACCTGTCCGAGCAGGACCTCCTCACCGGTCGGTACACCGAGCGCGCCGTCGCCTTCATCGAGCGGCATGCCGGCCAACCGTTCTTCCTCTATCTGGCCCACTCCATGCCCCACGTTCCGCTGGGCGTATCGGCCCGCTTCCGCGGCGGCAGCGCCCAGGGGATGTACGGCGACGTGATCCAGGAGATCGACGCGTCGGTGGGGCTGATCCTCGAGACCCTGGACCGGCTCGGCCTCGAGAACGACACGCTGGTGATCTTCACCAGCGACAACGGGCCGTGGCTCAATTACGGAAACCACGCGGGCTCCACCGGCGGCCTCAGAGAGGGCAAGGGCACCGCCTTCGAAGGAGGACCGCGTGTGCCCGCGATCATGCGCTGGCCCGGTCGGATCAGCCCCGGGTCCGTGTCGGGCGAGCTGGCGTCCACCATCGACGTTCTCCCCACCGTGGCGGCAGCCACCGGGGCAGCCCTTCCCGAGCGACCCATCGACGGGGTCAGCATCCTCCCGCTTCTCGACGGCTCGGCCGAAGAAGGTCCCCGCACCTCTCTGCTGTACTACTACGGGGCGGAGCTGCGGGCCGTGCGCGAAGGGAGATGGAAGCGCGTGTTCAGGCATGTGACCCGGTCGTACGTGGGAGTGGAGGCGGGTCAGGACGGACACCCCGGTCCCTATGCGTTTCCCGAAGTCCCCTCGGCGCTGTACGACCTCGAGGCCGATCCGGCCGAGACAACCGACGTCGCTGCCGACCACCCCGACGTCCTCGCGCGCCTCGACGCCATGGCCGAGGAGGCTCGGGCGGCCCTCGGGGACCGCCTCACCGGCCGGGAAGGCTCCGAGGTGCGTCCCCCCGGCCGAGCTCGCTTCCCCAGGCCCGACACCCTTTCCCACATGGCCGTCGGCTCAGCGGTGACCCTGACGGTCGAGCCGAGCCCCCGGTACGCGGACATCGATCCGGCGGTGCTCACCGACGGGCTGGTCGGCACCCGGGACTTCACCGACGGCCGATGGCTCGGCTTCCAGGGCATGCCTCTGGACGCCGTGGTCGACCTGGGAGCGCCGCGGGTGGTTCGGCGTGTGGGCCTGGCGTGCATGCAGAGCCAGGCCCCGTGGATCTTCCTCCCCCGCTCGGTGGAGGTCAGCGTCTCCTCCGACGGGGAGCGCTGGGTGGCCGTCTCACGACGGGAGATCCCCGTGGAGCGTTCCACCGAGATCCGTGCCGAGGTGATCACGCAGCCGGTGGACGCCGGTCCGGTACGCTACGTCCGTGTCGTGGCTCATCCCGTCGATCCGCTCCCGGAGTGGCACTCCGGCGCGGGCAGCCCTGGCTGGGTCTTCGCCGACGAGATCGTCGTGGAGGGCTAGAGGCGATCCTCCTCTAGTGCATCGCGTGGTCACACCCGAACAGGTAATGACACACTGGCACGACGTCGTGAAACGTGCACGCCGCAACAAAGAACAGGATGAGGAAGGCCTGGACGGTGATGATCAGCCGATGATGCCGATCGATACCCTTCATGAAGGTCGCCATGAGAGCTCCTCGTCTTGAGGTGAGCGTCATCAGCGGGCAGTCGACTCAGGTCGAAGAATCGCCTCTCGAGAGGCCCGCCGAAAGGCACCGGTGCTCCCGGCTCGTGACCTGCCACAGGGGGGCATCTCTTCCAAGCTGCAGATCGTCTCTCCGTTGGGTGTGACATCTTCACCCGGCACGTTCGTCACATCTGCAACCGGCGTTGACAATCCCCCTCCAGCAGGCCTAGGCTGTGCTTGGTCGGCAGCGCCTTGGTCGCGCTGGGGAAGTGCCCGATGGACCCACCAGTTTTCGCTCTGGTAGGATCTTCCAGGCCTGGAGGCGGGCGACCCTTCGAAGTCGCACGAGCAGAAGACGACTGTTCTGCGGCCATATTCCAACGCCGTATCGCTTTGCCGCGTTCTTACGTCTCTCATGTGAGCCGAGAATCCGTCCCCCGCAACACGGAGAGGACGCCGATGTGCCCGGAGCCGGTTGCCAGGCTACGGGCCTACACCGGCGAGTTTGGCAGAAGGCCAGACGCACATGATCTTTGAATCGCCCCAGAGACCCGGAACGCCCCTCCCAGGACCGTACGGGGCCGCCGAATCCATCGCGTCCCGAGATCAGAACAACCTCTACCTCACCAGCCGCTTCCTCCGAGACGTCGAGAGATACAAGGCGTTCTGCGCCTACTACGCTCTCATGCGCGTGGTGGACGATCGGGTCGACGACCTGCCTCACGGAGCCGGCCTCTCCATGACACGGAAGCGCAGCGAGCATGAGGTGCTCACTGCATGGGAAGAGGCGATCCTAGAGATCTTCGACGGAGGATTCCCGACTCCCTCTGTGGTCCGACGGTGCGATCACCTCGATGCGCACGAACTCCTGCAGGCCTTCGCCAGGAGCTTGACCCACTGCCGCGTACCTCGCTCCCTCTGGACGAGCTTCTTCCGCTCAATGCGATGGGACCTGGATCACGACCGGTTCGAGACGTGGCAGGATTTCCTCATCTATGCCGAGGGGGCGAGCGTTGCACCGACGACGATCTATCTCGCGCTGCTTGCCTCTGATCTCCCGCCAGCGGTGGAGTCGCTCAGCGTACCCCCCGGTTTCGACCTCCGGCAATGCGGCCGCGAGCTAGGCACCTTCGCCTATCTCGGTCACATTGTGAGAGACATCGCGGAAGACCTGAGGAAGCCTGGACGAGGCCTTCTCTATGTGACACGAGAAGACATGAGGACTCATGGCTTGACCGAGCCCCTTCTAAGAGGGGACGTGGAGCGGGGAAGAGCGAGCGTCGCTACCCGCAGCCTCGTGGCCGATCTTGTCGGACGCGCACATCGTTACCTGGAAGCGGGCCGGCGATCCATGATCCCGTTGCACGGCGTGCTCCCCCCCGATCGGAGCTTCATTCTCGAACTCATCGTGACGATCTACGAACGAGTGATCGCCAAGATCGTCGCCTGCTGCTTCGATCCCCTTGCTGGAAGACACAAACTCACTCCCGCCGAAAAGTGGGCCATCGTGCTCGAGGTGGCGAAGCAAGAGGGATTCGACCCGCCGACCGCGGTCCCCACGTTGGAGGAGTGACCCGGGCTTTGCTAGCACTGTGAGAAGCCAGATCCATGCCTGAGAGATCCTATCCCCCCGGCACCTTCTGCTGGTTCGAGATGGTCGCATCGGACCAGTCCGTGGCACGCACCTTCTACACGACCCTGTTCGGATGGACGCCGCTGGAGATCCCCGTGCCCGGTGAGGGGACCTATACCGCGCTGAAGCTCGGGGACGACGTCGTGGCCGGCCTGTTCGGGATCGACTACGAGATGCGCTCGCAGGGCGTCCTTCCCCATTGGCTCAGCTACGTGTCGGTCGCCGACGTGGACGCGGCGGCGGCACGGCTGGCGGAGCTGGGAGGAAGGGTCGTGGCCGGTCCCGTCGACGCGAATGGACAAGGACGAATGGTCGTGGCGGAGGATCCCATGGGGGCCGCCTTGGGCCTGTGGCAGCCCAAGGCCTTCGCCGGATCCCAGCGGTTCAGGGAGCCCGGGAGCCCGTCCTGGACGGAGCTGATGACGCGAGACGAGGGCGCGGCCCTGGAGTTCTACCGCGGCCTCTTCGGGTGGGCCACCCGCGTGGCTCCAGGGGCGGCAGGTCAGAGCTACACGCACTTCCTCGCCTCGGGCATACCTGTGGCGGGCATGCTGGTGATCCGGGAGGAGTGGGGAGAGGTGCCGCCCAACTGGTCCCTCTACTTCGCCGTGGAAGATCTGGACGCTACGCTGGGACTGGCCCGTCGGCTGGGCGCAAGCGTCGAGATGGAGCCCCTGCACGTCCCCGGGGTGGCCCGATTCTGTCTCGTGCGCGATCCCCAGGGAGCCCACTTCGAGGTCATGGAGACCGATAGCGATCGTTAGCCGCCGGGCCTACCGCCTCCGACCGAAGGTGTATGAGAAGTTCACCAGCGGAACGCAGCATCCGGCATCATCTCCGGTAGCGATCCCCGCCACGGCCACGTCGGTGGCGAAGCGGGTGCCGATGAAGCGAAGGCCACCGGAGAAGATCACCCCCACCGCTTCCGGAAGGACGTAGTTCTCGGTGATGAGCTTCACGCGTCGGCTCACCCGTGTCTCGCCGCCCAGAAGAGCCAAGGGCTCGCGCGTGAAGTCCGTTCCCGAGTAACCCCAGCCCAACCCGGCGGTGAAGGCGCGGTCCCGGTTTCCGAAGGTGCCCACCCCGTAGGCGATCCCGACGTTCTCGTCGTTGAAGAAGAAGACCAACGTGCCCACGGAAACCGCCGCCGAGGACGCGCGCACGAGCTGGAGCTTCGGCGCCAGATAGAAAGGCTCGAGCTCGCCGGTCAGCACGGGCGCTCCGGCCGCGAGCGTGAACCGGTCCGTGACTCCCACGGCGACGAAGGGCAGCACGATGAGGTACGTCCCGACGTAGCCCTCCCCCTGACGGAGGGACCGGCCCGTGGACGTGAAGAAGAGGCGCGAGACGTTGGGGTCCGCCACCCAGAACTCCCCCTGGACCACGCTTCCGTCGGCCGGCTGGATCTCCCGGATCTGCCCACGCGTCACCTCGACGCGCGTGCCTCCGACGGTCGTCAGCACGATCCGGTCTCCGTCCACAGCGGTGATCCGAGCGAACAGGGTGGACCCGTCCACCAGGCTGACCTCGTACAGGGCGTCGCCCGGCGCGGGGACCTGTTGGACCTCCTGGGTCACCGCCGACGTGGGCCAAACCGCGGGCCCGAAGGCGAGCAGCAGAAGGAGGAGGGCGAGCCGACGACCTGGCCCTGTTTTAGGGCGCGACACCCATTTCCCGCACATCGTGGTCCCTCCGGTCGCAGTGGAGCGCTACCCGCGGGGGTCGTGCGGAAGCCGCTCCCGACGACGGCCTGGCCGCGCCGACCTCCATCACTACAGTAACGCTCTCCCGGCCGGCACCGCGAGCCTCGAATCGGCGACCCGCATGGCCACCTCCCTGGGCGACTGGCGTCGACCACCGCTCCACCCGCATCCTCCCTTGGCAGGACCCCCGAGCCCGGAGGCCACGTGCGAAACCGAAGCTCCTTCCCGCTCCTCCTCCTCCCCGCCCTCCTCTGGGCTTGCGACCGCGGCGGGGGGCCCGTGCTGGACCCACACGCGCAGCTTGCACGCTTCGATTGGTGGGACAATAGGGATTGGGATTGGTACACCCGCAACATCCCCTTCTTCGAGTCGCCGGACCCGGAGCTGGATGCGACGTACTACTACCGCTGGGAGCTTCTCACCAAGCACCTGGTCTACGGCTCCCCCGCCACCGGATACACTTTCACCGAGTTCATCGACCGGCCGTTCTGGTCGGGCAGCTACGGCGCCATCTCCTGCCCGTTGGGACACCAGGCCTACGAGGTGCGCTGGCTCAGGGACCGGCGAGTCATCGAGGACTTCGCGCGCTACTGGTTCGAGACTCCCGGAGCGGAGCCCCGGAGCTACTCCAACTGGTACGGAGACGCCATGTGGGCCACCTACGCCGTGCTGGGGGACACGTCGTTCCTCCGGGCCGTCTATCCCCACATGGAGAGCCAGGTGGAGGGCTGGACCCGCGAGCGTTGGGACGGGGAGGAGGGGATGTACCGATGGGTGGGAGCGTGGGACGGGATGGAGACCAACATCAACTCCCGCCTCACCGACGACGAGTTCGGAGGCGCCGAGGGGTATCGTCCCACCCTGAACAGCTACCTGTACGCCGACCTCGTGGCATTGTCTCGCACCGCTGCCCTGTTCGGCGACAGAGAGAAGGCGGAAGACTATGCACGCCGGGCCGCCGCGCTGAAGGATCGAGTCCAGGAGGAGCTGTGGGATCCGGACCGGGGGTTCTTCTTCCACCAGTTCGCCTTCGACGAGAAGGACGGCATCCGGGCGGGCTCCCTGACCTACGAGACCGGCCCGTATGCCGGTGACCCCCACGGCCGGGAGCTGATCGGATACGTGCCCTGGCAGTTTGCCCTCCCGGACCCGGGGTACGAAGAGGCCTGGGAGGCGCTCCTGGACAACGCACGCTTCGCGGCACAGCACGGCCCGACGACCGTGGAGCAGGAGGACCCCCAGTTCTGGGTGTCGCCCCGGTGCTGCGTCTGGAGCGGCAATGCCTGGCCGTACGCCACGACGCAGACGCTTGCGGCCATGGCCACGCTCCTGAATCGGTACGAGCAGTCGGTGGTGGACCCCGGCGACTACGTTGCACTCCTGCGCACCTACGCGCTGAGCCACCGAAGGAACGGCCGGCCCTATATCGCCGAGGCCGCAGACCCGTTCACCGGCTCCTGGGACGGGCACAACACCTTCTACCATAGCGAGCACTACTTCCACTCGGCCTTCGTGGACCTGGTCATCACCGGCCTCGTGGGCCTCCACCCTTCCGGCGGCGACACCCTGGAGGTCGCGCCTCTGGCCCCGCCAGCTTGGCCCTACTTCGCCCTGGACCGGGTGAGGTACCACGATCGCGACGTCGCGGTGCTCTGGGATCAGGATGGGTCCCGCTACGGCCGCGGCGCCGGTCTCACCGTCCTGGTCGACGGCGTGGAGGCGGCCCGACGCCCGGACCTTGGCCCCCTGGAGGTGATCGTGGTCCCTCCGGCGACGCCGACCGCCCCGCTCCGCCTCCACGGCCTGGCCGTGAACAACGGCCCCGGGCACTTCCCCTTCGCCGCCGCGTCCAGCAGCCATCCGCTGGCACCCCCCTTCTACGCGGTGGACGGGAACCGCTGGTATCACCCCTCCCCGCCCAACCGGTGGGTAGCGGCGCCGTCCCCGGGAGGCACGGACTGGCTCGAGGTCGACTTCGGTGTCGCCCGGACGGTCCGGGAGGTGGATCTGTACTTCCTCGATGACGCCGACGGCCCCGTGGAGGCCACGGGCGAGATGGCCTCGTCGGGATTCCCGGACGTGCCGGGCGCAAGGGGCCCGACGGTGCGTCCCCCAGCCTCGTACCAGGTCCAGCGATGGACTGGAGACGCGTGGGTCCGGATCGAGGGGCAGCGGCGATCCCCGGAGGCCGCCACCGGTCGCAGGGCCAACCGGGTGACGTTCCCGGAGATCACTACCGAGCGCGTCCGGGTGGTGCTCGAACACCAGGCCGGGGCCACATCGGGCCTTACCGAGCTCGAGGTCTGGGGTGCCGGGGAGCTTCCGCTGCCGCTGCCGTGGAGGTCGGCGAGCAACCTGGCGTGGAATCCCGGCGATCAGGACTTCCCCCGTGTCCGCGCTTCCTTCACCGGCCCCACCGACGGGGCGGCTCAGGCCGTGGACGGACGGCTCTCCTTCACGTACTACTCCCGAAACCGTTGGACCTCCTGGAGCTCTCCCAACGCCGAGGACTGGCTGGAGGTGGATCTGGGCCGGACCCACCGCCTGGGCTCCGTCGAGCTCTACCTCTACGGCGACGGAAGGGGCGTGGCGGCACCTGCGGCCTACCGCGTGGAAACCCTGCAGGACGGCGGGTGGGTCGACGCCTCGGAGGTCGACCGGAGTCCCGAGGTGCCGACGGCTTGGGCTCTGAACCGACTGGAGCTCGAGCCCGTCGAGGCGCGGCGCGTCCGGATCGTCTTCGCTCATGACGGGCCGACGCGATCGGGGCTCACGGAGCTCAGGATCTTCCCCGCAAGGAGCCAGGTGCCATGATGGAGTCGGGATTCGGTCGCATCACGGGACGGGCGGCGCTGGCCGTGCTTGCGTTTACGATGCCCACCATGTCGGGAGGCGTGGACGGCTTCCACTGGCCCGACCTGGTGACGCTGAGCACACCCCTGGCCGCACAGCAGCGCGCCTTCCCTCCCGTCCCCCGCTTCGACCTCCGGCCTTCGCCCATCGGGCTGATGACGGACGTGCGCCCGAACGCCTATCTGGGCGTCACGGGACCACGGAGCGCCTGGCTGGGCGAGGAGACGGGCACCGGCGAGGTCTGGGTACATCCCCTGAAGGTCGCGAGCGAGCTCCAGCTGGCTTTCAAGATCCCCCGGTATCGGGACCCGCTCCGGGGTCACGACGTGGCCAGCCACGTGGAGGTTCGCCCCGAGGGCGCCACCATCACGTACTCCCACATGACCTTCACGGTAAGGCAACACATCCTCGCGCCGAGGGACGAGGCGGGGCTCCTCATCCTCCTCGACGTCGAGACCTTCGTCCCCCTGGAGGTGCTCGTCCAGTTCCGCTCCGATCTCCAGTACATGTGGCCGGGCTCCTTCGGCGGGCAGTACACGTTCTACGACCAGGGGCTGGGCGGCTTCGTCCTGAGCGAGAGCCTGAGTCGGCGCAACGCCGTCATCGGCACATCCTGGCCAGCCCAGGGCGAGGTGCTTCCAGCGCATTTCGTCGCGGAGACGCCCACCACGTTGGTCATACCCGTCGACTCGGCGAGGGCCGCCAGGGAGCTCCTCCCCATCGCCGTGGCGGCCGGCACCGAGCCCAGGGACTCGGTGATCGCGTCCTATACGCGGCTCCTGGCCAACGCCGAGGTTCTCTACGAGTCTACCCGAGCCTGGGCCGATTCGATGCTCGCCACGACCGTGTCCGTGGATACGCCCGACGACTCCTTGGACCTCGCCCTGGAGTGGGCGAAGGTGAACCTGGCGGAGCAGCGCGTGTGCAACCCGGACCTCGGCTGCGGCCTGGTGGCCGGTTGGGGTCCCAGCGGAACCAGCACCCGGCCCGGCTTCGGATGGTACTTCGGCGGGGATGCGGCCATCACGTCACTGGCCATGGACGCCACGGGCCAGTGGGCCCTGGTGGCCGAGGGCCTCCGCTTCCTGGCACGGTACCAGCGAGCCGACGGGAAGATGCCTCACGAGATCAGCCAGAGCGCAGCCCGCATCCCGTGGTTCGACGACTACCCGTACCCGTACTACCACGCGGACACCACGCCCTACTGGATGGTCGCCCTCTGGAGATACTGGAAGGCGTCGGGGGATGAGGCGACGCTGAGGGAGCTGTGGCCGGCCTTCGAGAGGGCATGGGCGTGGTGCCTCACCGCCGAGACCGACGGGGACGGCATCATCGAGAACACCGTAGGCGGCTACGGCGCCATCGAGGTGGGGGGGATGGGCGAGGCCCTCCACCAGGATATCTACCTGGCCGCGGTGTGGATCGAGGCGCTGGAGGCCGCGGGGGATCTCGCGGCTCACGTGGGAGCCGCCGAGCTGGCCGAAGATGCCGCCGGACTCCGTCGAACCGCCCTCGCGACCCTGAACGATCGCTACTGGCGGGCCGAGGAGGATCAGCACGCCTTCGGCATCCTCCGGGGTGGCGGCACCAACGTGAACCTGTCGGCGTGGCCGGGCACGGCGATGGCCTTCGGCTTGCTGGAGCCCGATCGAGCCGAGAGAACCCTGCGGAAGCTGGCCACGGACTCCATCTCGGCGGACTGGGGAGCCCGCCTCCTGTCGGTGGGCAGCCCGCTGTACGCACCGCTGCACTACAACAACGGAGCGGTGTGGCCCTTCATGACGGGCTTCGTGGCCTGGGGCCAGTACAGGTACCGGAGGCCGTGGGCCGGCTATAACCTCGTCGACGCCGTGAAGCAGCACGCGTTCGCCTGGGGCCTGGGCCGATTCCCCGAGAACTTCTCCGGCGCCTACTACCGGCCCATGGACGAGACCGTCCCCCACCAGTTCTTCGCCACGTCCATGCTGCTCTCGCCCTTCCTGAGCGGAGCACTCGGCTGGGATCCCGACGCTCCCCGGGGCAGGGCCACCCTCGCCCCCCAGCTTCCTCCGGATTGGCCCGGGACGAAGGTCACCAATCTCCGCGTGGGAGCCACCACCCTCGACGTCGAGATCACGCGCGAACGGGGACGGCTTCGTGTCGACGTGGCCTCACGAGGACCCCAGGTGGAGCTCGAGGTGGTGCTGCCCGTCCCGCCGGGCGCCCGGGGCGTGGGGCAGGCCTCCGCGTCCCGGTCGCAGGAGGACGACGGGGCGGCCGGAATGGAGGTGGCCCGCCACGACGCCACGGTGACACAAAGACTCGCTCTGGCGGAGGGGGTGCCCGCGTTCGCCGAAGCACGCTGGTCGGGTGGCCTGTCCGTCGCGGCCCCGCTCGTGGACCTTGTTCCCGGGCAATCCAGCAGCGGCATCCGCGTCGTGGACTTCGCCGCCGACGACGACGGGTGGCTCCTCGAGCTCGAGGGAGCGGCAGGGCAGGCCTACGCCGTCCGCCTCTTCGGGGTGGAGCCCGTGGTGGAAGAGGCCCTCGGGGCCAGCGCCGAGGTCCGGCCTGCGGAGGGCTTCGGGGATGATCCCCACGTGCTTCGGGTGAGCTTCCGACCCGGGTCGGGACGGGGCCTGGCCCACATCCGGCTGAGGGAGGCGGGCTGACGGCTCAGAACGCCACCAGCTTCGTCGCCTTCAGCGTGAGGCCCCGCTCGGCCGCGGGCTCCGATGCCGAATCGGCCAGGGACCGTCGCTCGGTATAGACGAGGAACAGATCCGAGAGGGGCGCGTGGATGAGGTTGAAGCGCACATTGGTGATGAGCTCGTCCGTGGCCCCGTTGTACTGCACGAACCCAAGGAGGAACGTGCGCACGTCCCGAGCCCAGCGGACACGGGCGCTGTAGACGTCCGCAGTGAAGTCGCGCCCACCGAGCCTCAGATCGTTGCGCTGGATCCCCACGTCGACCGAGAAGTGTGGACTCGGCCGGAACCGCGTCGTCGCACCGACGGACAGGCGTGTGCCGTCGTAGAAATCGCCCCCGCTCACCGAGAACCGGCCCCACAGCATGTGACTCCCGGACGCGGTATAGCTCGCCCGAGCCTCCTGCCATTCGTAGACCCCGGGGTCCACCAGCGCCCCCGCTATGGAGGTCGCGTCGAATAGCCGCTCGTACCGGTCCGACGCTTCCACCTGCAAGACGCCCCCGTCCCGGAAGAGCACCGAGAGCGTGGGCGTCACGGCTCGGCTCTCCATGACCCCGCCCAGGCTCGAGTAGACGTCCACGTCCACGAACGGATTGACCTCGATGACGTGGCGGCTGTTCACCTGGGGGTGGGCACCCACCGTGGTGAAGAGGCGGCGCACGCCAGTCCGGTCGACGAATCCCAGGCCCGGGTTGAAGTCGTCTCCCACGTGCTTGGTCAGGATCGAGACGTCCCACAGCGGATCGCGCCACGCGGCCTGCACCATGAGCGCGTCCCGACTCTCGCCCGCTGGCTCGTCCTCCTCGGTGCGGGCGGCGTAGGCCGACACGACCAGGTTGTCGAACAGCGTGACATGTCCGTCAACGCCGTAGGACCGGTTGTACCCTCCGTAGGACGAGGCCGTCTCCTGGCGGTTCACGAACATGGCGCCCACGCTGGCCCTGGCCCCGAGAAGCGCTTTCATGCGCGCCACCGAGAAGTTCTCACCTGGGACGAAGTCCTGCCCCGAGGCGCTCCCGGTCGACCGCGTCTGCATGTTGAGGAACCCCACCTCCAGGTTCCCCCCGACCTTTCCCGTGAGCCGGGCTCCTGCGGCGATGGGTAGAGGCACTCGGTCGGGTGAAAGGCCGATGCGTCGGGAGTGGAAGAGCTTGAAGCTTCGCGGCGAGGATCCGGTGCGATAGTTGCGGATCGTCACGTCCTGGAACCCGAATGTGCCGTCATTCTCGAGGAAGAAGTCACGCTTCTCCGGAAAGAACAGGTTGAACCGGGTGAGATTCACCTGCTCCTGATCCACCTCCACCTGGGAGAAGTCGGTATTGGCCGTCACGTCCACGGTGAGGCGTGGGGTGACGCCCCACTTCACGTCGAGGCCTACGTCCCCGCTGGTGCTGACTCGGCGCTCCGGCCCTGCAGACAGGCGGCTTGCCAGGACGTACGGCTTGACGGACACGTTGCGTGCCTTCCGGAGGCCCGTCAGCCCCTCGAGGCTCCCCGCCAGGGAGAACTTGTAGAGCTTGTACTGTCGCTCCGTCGGCGCCCAGTTCGACTCCTCGTTGAGGTGTCGGATACGCCTGGAGAACGCCAGGCCCCAGGTCTGCTCTCCTCGCGCCGGCGTGTAGCGCAGGGTCGTGAACGGGATCGCCATCTCGACCGTCCACCGATCATCTCCCACGCTGGTGCGCACGTCCACGATCCCCTCCCAGGCCATGTTGACGTTGCGGGAGTCGTCGAAGGCCTGGGCATCCCATACGGCGCCCGCGGGGTTGATGGCCCACAGGAAGCCGTTCTGCCGATCGTGGTAGGTGTCCAGGGCGATGCCCAGGATATCGGAATCGTGGGTGGAATAGTCCTGCTCGAGCCCCGGAACGATGAGCTTCTCTGGCTCCGACTCGTACAGCGTCGCACCGATGTACAGGTTCCGATCGTCGTAGAGGATGCGGATCACCGTCGGCTCGCTGGCGGGAAAACCGGGCGCGGGCTGAACCTGGATGAAGTCCGTGGATGTGGAGTCCGCCCGCGCCCAGTCCATCTCGTCCAGGTGGCCGTCGACCAGAATCACGCCGGCCGATCTCACCGCCACCAGGGCGGGCCGCGGGATGGAGGTCGGATCGACCGGGTACGCCGCTGCCTCACCCGCACCTGTCTGGGCGCCCACCGGAGCGGCGGCGAGCAGGAGGAGGAGCAGCGCAGATCTCATGGCACGGCGCGGATCTCGAGGAGCTCGACGGGCGCCCCGTCGTGGACGATGAACGCCACCAGCACCCCTGGTGAAGGGCTGTTGGGCTCGATCAGAACGTCGTGACCTTCGAGGGCCGCTTCCAGGTCGTC
Source organism: Gemmatimonadota bacterium (assembly GCA_039589955.1). Lineage (GTDB taxonomy): Bacteria > Gemmatimonadota > Gemmatimonadetes > Longimicrobiales > Gaopeijiaceae > SZUA-318. The sequence continues at coordinate 14,436 of JBDHGI010000071.1, forward strand.
CACCTGGAAAGCCACGTGGGCCACGGTCTTCACGAGCTCGGGCAGTGGCGAATTGTCGTCGAACCGCATCCACTCCACACCGAAGGGACTGGTCTCGAAGCCCGATACGTGGAGTCCGTACTCGGGAAGGTGGACCTCGTCCTGCCGTGCCTCCCGCGTTGGAATGCCCACGTGGTGATAGCGGAAGCGGGGGTCGATGGTGCCCATGGAGCTCCCTTCCTGGAAGGCGCCTGACACGGCCACCGGGGCCGTGCTCCGCGGTGAGTGTGGGCGTAGCTTCCCTCCATGGCCATACCCTGTCGTGCCTGCGGTCGCGAGTACGACGTGACGCTCTTCCAGTTCGGCCGGACGATCCACTGCACGTGCGGCGCCCGGGTTGGGCTCGAAAAGCGCCTGGAGTCCATCCCGGACGGCGGGCCACCCCGCTTTCTCGCCGATGCCATGCTGGGGCGCCTCGCCCGCTGGCTGAGGGTCCTGGGCCTGGACGTCGCGTACGACGCCGACATCTCCGACGACGACCTCGTCCGTCGAGCGCTGGCCGAGGGACGGCACATACTGACTCGGGATCGGGCTCTGCCCGAGGAGTGGACGGTCTTCCAGTGTCTGGTCCTCGAGACCGACGACGTGGACGCGCAGCTTCGTGAGGTCCTCGCGTACATCGATGTGGAGACGCACATCCGTCTGTTCACTCGCTGCACCCGATGCAACGGAGTCCTGCGACCGGTATCGGCCGGAGAGGTGCGCGGGCGCGTGCCGGCCCGCGTCGCGGGGCAGCATGACGTCTTTTCCCGCTGTCCCGACTGCGGCCACCTCTACTGGGAAGGATCCCATACGGATCGCATTCGCGCCCGCCTGGCTCGAGTCCTCGGCGGCTGACGGAGGCGATCCTCAGATCCAGTCCTTCCTGCGGAAATAGGCGAGCATGGCCACGGCAAGCGCCACCATCCAGGCGAGGAGCACGGGATAGGCCCAGGGATACGCCAGCTCGGGCATGTACTCGAAGTTCATGCCGTAGAGGCCGGCGAAGAACGACAGGGGGATGAAGATGGTGGCGATGATCGTCAGCACCTTCATCACCTCGTTCATGCGGTTGCTGACCCCCGACAGGTAGAGGTCCATGGCTCCGGAGAGCACCTCTCGAAGGGTCTCCACGGTGTCGATGGCCTGCACCGCGTGGTCGTACACGTCCCGGAAGAAGATCTGGGTCTCCCCCGAGATCAGGGGTATCTCTCCGCGGTAGAGGGTGCCGAGGGACTCGCGGAGGGGCCACACGGAACGCCGGAGGATGAGTAGCTCACGCCTCAGGGCGTAGATCCGGTGCCGGACCTGCTCCTCGGGGTCGGCGATGGCCAGCTCCTCCAACTCCTCGATCTGGTTGCCGATGGCCTCCAGGATGTGGAAGTAGCTGTCCACCACGGCGTCCACCAGGGCGTACACCAGGTAGTCGGGTCCACGATTCCGGATGCGTCCCTTGGCCTCCCGGAGCCTCTGCCGGACCGGTTCGAACACGTCGCCCGGCCGCTCCTGGAACGAGAAGACGTAGCGATCGCCGACGATGAAGCTCACCTGCTCCGCGGTTACGGTACCCGAGTGCTCGTCGTATGAGAGCATCTTGAGAACGATGAATGCGTGGTCGTCATAGCCTTCCACCTTGGGACGCTGGTGCGGGCTCAGCACGTCCTCGAGAACCAGGCGGTGGAAGTCGAACTGTGCGCCCAGCTTGGCCAACACGTCTGGCTCGTGAAGGCCGTCGACGTTCACCCAGGTCACCGTGGGAAGCTCGGCGATGGGAAAGCACTCCTCGATGGAGCCGACGGTCTCCTCCCTGAGGTGGCTTTCGGTATAGTCGATGAAGCGGACCCGGACCTCTTCCGTCTTCTTCGGGCCCGTATGCACCAGCGTGCCCGGCGCGGCTCCCGGGGGCTTCTTCACCCGGGTGACGATCCGGTCCATGACCCCGCGGGGGACCCCGCGCGGCTTCCTCTTCCGTCCACGGGGAGGGTGCTTGTCGTCTGCCATGGTCGTCCTCCGGCCAGGAAGCTCGGGCTTGGGTCGGGGTATACGGAACGGGCCGCGACCGGTACGGTCCGGCGATGTTGGTCCCCCCCCGCGAAAACAATGGCACTCCCACGCCTGCCTGACCACCTCGCTTGCCTCCGCGATCTCGCCTGCTGACCTTCCCAGGTCCGCATCCTGTTCCACCCGATTCGACCCCGCTCCCATGAAACCACCGCTACCCCTCGCCGGTCTTCGTCTCCACGTGCCTGGACGCACGGCGCTCCTCTCTGCCTCCCTCCTCGCCCTGTTCGCTCCGATGGCGGCGAACGGCCAGGCGGGCCCGGTCTTCGAGAACGGGCAGGCCCAGGTCGTCCCCGCCTTCGAGGATCCATCGCTGTGGATCCGTCAGGAGCTCTGGGTGGAGACCGAGTTCGACAGTGATGGAGACGGCAGGCTCGATCGCGTGCATGTCGACGTGACCCGGCCGGCGCAGACGGAGAGCGAGGGCCTGCGGGTGCCGGTCATTTACGAGACCAGCCCGTACTATTCGGGCACCGGTGGTCTGGACTTCGACCATTTCTGGAACCTCCGGCATGCGGTGGGGGGCGAGCCTGAGGCCCGCACGCCGATGCCCGGAATCACCCACCGCGCAGAGCAGGAGATTATCTCCAACTCCCACGTGCGCACGTGGGTGCCACGCGGCTTCGCGGTGGTCCACTCACAGTCGCCGGGCACGGGACAGTCCCAGGGATGCCCCACCGTCGGCGGGACCAACGAGTCCCTGGCACCCAAAGCCGTCATCGACTGGCTGAACGGAAGAGCCCGGGGGTTCACCACCGTGGACGGTGACGAGGAGGTCCGCGCCCACTGGTCGACGGGCAAGGTGGGGATGACGGGGACCTCGTACAACGGGACGCTGCCCCTCGCCGCGGCCACCACGGGGGTGGACGGCCTGGAGGCCATCATCCCCGTCGCGCCCAACACGTCCTACTACCACTACTACCGCTCCTACGGGCTGGTGCGCTCGCCCGGCGGATACCCCGGCGAGGACATCGACGTCCTGTTCGATTTCATCCACAGCGGCTTCCCCGAGTACCGGGACTACTGCATCGAGACGGTGCGCGAGGGAGAGATGAACCGGCATCAGGACCGGGTGACGGGAGACTACAACGACTTCTGGGCGGCCCGCGACTACCTGAACCACATCGACGGGGTCCGTGCCGCCACCCTCATGTCCCACGGGTTCAACGACTGGAACGTCATGCCGGAGCACAGCTTCCGCATCTCGCAGGCCTTGAGGGAGCGCGGCGTGCCGGTACAGATCTACTACCATCAGCAGGGGCACGGGGGACCGCCGCCCCTGGAGCTCATGAATCGGTGGTTCACGCGGTACCTCCACGGGGTGGAGAACGGCGTCGAGCAGGATCCGAAGGCCTGGATCGTCAGGGAAGGCGACGACAGGCTCGAGCCGACACCCTACCCCTCCTACCCCCACCCCGAAGCCGCAGGCGTGGAGCTGTACCCCGGGGGTGACGGTGGCTGGACGGGCACGCTCTCCCTGACGCGGGAGACGGACCCGGGCCTGGGCACCGTGACGGACAACTTCTCCTTCGACGGTGGAGCGTTGGCCGCGGCGGAGTGGTCCAACCATCGGCTCCTCTACGCCACGCCGGAGCTCACCGACGCGCTACACCTGTCCGGCGTCGCCCGGGTGCGGATCCGCGTGGCCGCCGACGCCCCGGCCGCCAATCTGTCGGTGTGGCTCGTGTCCCTGCCGTGGATCGGCAGCGATTCCATCAACGACGACGTGATCACCAGGGGGTGGGCGGACCCCGGGAACGCGGGCGCCACCGACGCCAAGCGTCCCCGGGAAGGCCGATCCCTCACGCCGGACGAGTTCGTCGAGCTCCAGCTGGACCTCCAGCCCGACGATCAGATCATCCCGGCCGGCGCCCGCATCGGCCTCATGATCTTCTCGAGCGACAAGGACTTCACCCTGCATCCCGACCCGGGAACGGTGTTGACCATCGACCTCGAAGCGACCCACATCGAGCTTCCCGTGGTGGGCGGGCGCGCCGCCCTGGAGCGGGCCCTGCGCCCCGTGACCTAGAGGTGACGTGACCCGCATCGTCACGCTGCTCGTCCTCATCGCCATCACACAAGCGGTGTTGAGTGGGGGAGGTGGCTACCTGGGGAGGGGAGGCGAGGCCCTTCTCCTGGGCTTCCTCCTCCTGGCGGCCCATTTGGCGGGTGAGATCGTCGGCCTCGTCCAGCTGCCTCACATCACGGGCTTCATCCTCCTGGGGGTCCTGGTGGGCCCGTCGGTTCTCGGCATCGTTCCCCGGCAGGCGGTCGAGGACTTCCACCTCATCAATGGCGGTGCGCTGAGTCTCATCGCACTCACCGCCGGAGGCGAGCTCCGGATCGAGAGCGTGCGCCGCCGGCTCTCCACCATTCTCTCGGTCCTGTCGTCCCAGATCGTCATCCTCTTCACGGCGGTGGCCGCAGCGGTATTCCTGGCCCGGAGCCTCGTGCCCTTCCTCGCCGACGCCCCCGCCCGGGCCGCTCTGGCCGTGGGACTCATCTTCGGGCTGGGGGCCGTGGCCACGTCGCCGGCCGCCACGGTGGCCATCATCACA
>JBDHGI010000072.1:0-18176 GCA_039589955.1 Gemmatimonadota bacterium
GGACGCACGGGTTCGGAGTCCGGCCCCGGGCGTATTCGGCGACGAAATCGTCGATGACGTCTCGGGTGAAGTCCTGTTCCACGTCGAAGACGTAGTGCGGGATGCCGAGCTTCACCGCCACCCGGCGGGCATCGGCGATCCCGTCGAGGCCGCAACACGTTCGTGCCGCGGCGGGCGTTCCCGAATAGCAGAACGTCTTCATCGTCACGCCCACCACGTCGTGCCCGTCCTCAACGAGAAGAGCGGCGGCAACCGAGGAGTCCACGCCACCGGACATGGCCAAGAGCACCCTGCTCATGCGTCGTTGGACCCACCGAGTCGGGCGATCACGTCGGACAGAACGTCCAGGGCGCGGCCCACGTCCAGCTCCGTGGTGGACCGTCCCAGGGAGAGCCGTAGCGTCGCGTGGGCGTCATCGGCGCCGTACAGCGCGGAGATCACGTGGCTCGCCTTGGACGCGCCGCTGTCACACGCGGACCCGCCGGAAGCCGCGATACCCTCGAGATCGAGAGCCATGAGGAGGGCCGCCCCGTCCACGTGGGGAAGAGCGATGCTGCTCACGTGAGGAGCACGTGGCGCCGCTCCGCCGTTGATCCGAAGCGCCGGGTGCCGTGCGCACAGCTCTCCCTCCAGCTCCGTTCTGAGGCCCTCGAGTCGGCGGGCCTCCTCCTCCTGCTCCTCGACGGCGAGGCGGAGGGCCGTAGCCAAGCCGACGGCGCCCGCGACGTCCTCGGTCCCCGGGCGGAGGCCGCGCTCCTGTCCCCCTCCGTGGAGCAGAGGGTCGACCAACGTACCGTCGCGGATGTAGAGCAATCCGGTCCCTCTCGGTCCGGAGATCTTGTGTCCCGTCACCGTGAGGAGGTCGACGGGAACCTCGTCGACCCTGACGGGGATCTTCCCCACCGCCTGGACGGCGTCGGTGTGGAGGGTCGCCTCCGTGTCGGCGAGGCGCTGCGCGATCTCGGGAACGGGGAGCACCATGCCGGTCTCGTTGTTCACCCACATGACCGACACGACGCAGGGTCCTCGAGAGACGGCCGCGTCCAGGACCTCGAGGTCCAGGGCGCCGTCACGCCCCACGGCGAGGAGGGTCAGCCGACCGGCGCCCCGGGCGGTGGCCTGTTGGGCCGCGTCCAAGACCGCCTTGTGCTCGACCCTGCTCGCCACGACGCCCGGCGTGTGCCCTTCGGCTCGCAGCCGGGCAGTGCGTCCCAGGACCGCGAGGTTGTCCGACTCGGTCCCCCCCCTTACGAAGAAGACCTCACCGGGGCTCGCGCCCAGGGCGGCTGCACATTCGGCCCGGGCTCTCTCGAGAGTGGCGGAGGCCTCCCGTCCCCAGCTGTGGATCGACGACGGATTCCCGAAGATGGCCTCCTGGGTGGAGGCCACGGCCTTGCGCACCTCGGCGCGCAGGGGGGTGGTGGCCGCGTGGTCGAGGTAGATGGGGTCCATGGCGAGTGGTAGGTTCAAGGGTCGCTCCGCCCCGTATACCGCCGGGGCGTCGTCCAGGTCCCGAAACGGTCGGTCGGCGGTCGCCCGGCGCGGCCCCAGAGTGCCATGGCCTATGCCCCCCCGCGGTTCCCCCTCGGAAGGCCCACGCGCTTCCGGTCGACGGTGCACGGCACCGTGTTCGGTGACCGGGAGCGACACCTCGAAGGGATGAAGGCCGGCGATGCTCTGCGGCTCCAGGCCGATCCTCCAGGGTCGGCGGTCCCGGAGGTCTGGGTCCACGCGGTATCGGGGGATCCCATCGGGCATCTTCCCCCTGAGATCAGCGGATGGCTCTGCCCCTGGATGCAGGGAGGAGGGCATGCCGAGGCCACCGTGTTTCAGGTGAAGGGCCGGGACGTGCCCTCCTGGCGGCGAGTCGTGGTCCAGATCGTGTGCCGGACGTAGGCACGCCGCCGCTAGAAGCTCGATCCGCTCAGATGCCCCAGGGTCTGCACCTGCAGGGACTCGTCCAGGACGAAGGGCTCTCCGTAGGGCACACGGATGAGCGATCCGTAGTGGCCGCACTGCAGCCGGATCTGCTCCGTCAGGGGGCGATCGCCGCCGGGGAAGACCTCTCCTGCCTGCGGCGTGCCCTCGAACTGCGAGGCGTAGGCCCGGATGGACGCGAGCTTTCGGTCCATTTGATCCGACACGTCGACGACGAACGACGGCCTGGGCACATCCTCACGGAAGGCCGTGGCGTAGATGAGCTTCTCGGGTCGGAACGGCTCACCCGGGGCGTCGAGCCTGCGGAGAGCCGACAGGAAGCAAGCGTCCCGCACCAGCTCGGACGCGATCCGGTGATCGCGGTGTCGTCCCACCTTCCAGTGGGTCACCACGACCCGGGGCCGCAGCTCGCGGATGTGCCGGACGACCACGGCCCGCTGCGCCTCGTCGTTCTCGAGACGGGCGTCGGGGAGCTCGCCGCACCGACGGAACGCCACGCCGAGGACGTCGGCGGCCCTGGCCGCCTCGTCGGCCCTGAGCTCGGCCGTGCCGCGGCTGCCCATCTCGCCGCGGGTCAGGTCCAGGATCCCGACCTGCTGGCCGGCATCCACGCTCTTGGCCAGGGCGCCTCCGCAAAGGAGCTCGGCGTCGTCCGGGTGGGCGAAGATGGCCAGGAGGTCGAGGGCGTCGTTCACGGTGTCGCTCCGCCGGAGTATGGAGTGGGCTCAGAGAATGGTGACCACTGCGACGGTGTGGCAGAGGCTACCCGCCAGAACGAAGAGATGCCAGATGGCATGGCCGAAGCGGAGGCGACGCGCCCCGAAGAAGGCCGTCCCCAAGGTGTAGGCCAGGCCTCCTGCCACGAGCCACGCCAGGGTCGTCGGTCCCAGCTGTCGCGCGACGGGGACCACAGCGACGAGGATGAGCCACCCCATGGCCACGTAGAGGAGAGTCGAGACGACCTTGAAGCGACCGGTGGTGAAGAGCTTGAAGACGATCCCCGCGACCGCCAGGCCCCAGATCACGCCGAAGAGGCTCCATCCCCACCCACCCCTGAGCACTCCGAGGGTGAAGGGCGTGTACGTTCCTGCAATGAGGAGATAGATGGCCGCGTGGTCCACAACCCTCAGACGGGCCTTCCAGCGGCGTGTGCGGGCCGCGTGGTAGGCGGTGGACACCGAATAGAGGGTCACCAGGGTGGCCGTGAAGACGGAAGTGCCCACGACATGCCAGGTCGATCCCCGCACTGCCGCGAGAGGGATGAGCGTGGCGGCGGCCGTCAATGCGGCCAGCACGCCGACCCCGTGGGTGAGGATGTTGGCGGCCTCCTCCAGCCGGAGATGCGGGCTCGACGGGGGCGCCACGGCTACTCGTAGCGGAGGGCGGCCACAGGGTCCAGCCTGGAGGCGCGGACGGCGGGCAGCAGCCCGAAGAGCATGCCGGTGAGCACGGCCATGGCCAGGGCGGTTCCCACGGCCCAGACGGGGATTCGGGCGGGAAGTGGCGTCCAGGCCGCCACCGCAGAGGCGAGGCCCCAGCCCGCGAGCATCCCGGCCGCCGCCCCGAGGGCGGTGAGGACGGACGCCTCCACCAGGAACTGCCACAGGATCTCCCGGCGCGTCGCGCCCACGGCCTTGCGGACTCCGATCTCCCTGGTCCGCTCGGTGACGCTGATGAGCATGATCCCGATGACGCCCACCCCGCCCACCAGGAGGCCGGCAGACGACAGGGCCAGCATCACGAGGAAGATCACGCGCGTCAGATTGTTGAACAAATCCAGCAGCTGAGCGGAGGCGATGAGGGCGAAGTCGTTCTCCTCCCGGGGCCCCAGGCCCCGAAGACCGCGCAACGTGGCGATGACGTCGTCCTGAGCGCGCTCCAGGCTCACGGTGTCGCGAGGGACCACCAATATGGCGGCCTGCCAATCCGACTGCCGGAGACGCCGCTTGGCCGAAGTGTGAGGAAACACGGCCCAATGGGGCACGACGCTGGTGAAGATGTTGGGGTCGGGAGCGAAGACCCCGATCACCGTGAAGGACTCCTGGGTGCCCCGGAAGACGTTTCCGACGCGCACCCGCCGTCCGACGGGATCCCTCTGGCCGAACAGCTCCTGGGCGAGGGCGTCGGTGATGACGATGAGAGCCCGATTCTGGCGGACCTCCGCCGGGGTGAAGTCGCGTCCGGCGATGAACTCGCCGGCGGCATACCGGGGCCAGCCCGAGGAATACCCCTGGGATTGGACGTTGCGGACACGTTCGCCCTCGAAGTCCAGGTCCACTGTGAACTGGAAGTTGAACAGCGCCTCCTCCACGCTGGGAAGGGAAGCGATACGCTGGGCCTCCCGGGGCGTGATCTGCGGCTTGTTCCACCACGGTGGACGGCTGTTGCCCTCGTCATGGATGCGCACGGCCGTGAAGTCGAAGCGCATGACCGTGAAGTTGTTGGGCCCTGCCGACTCGAAGGCCTCCGCCATGCTCGTCCTGAACCCGGTGATGAGGGCGGCCATGGCAACCACCACCGAGACACCCACGCACACGCCGAGAATCGTGAGGCTGGCCCGGAGCTTGTTCGCGCGGATCGCGTCCCACGCGATGAGCAGCCCCTCGTGCAGCGCGGTGAGGCGCGAGGCGGTCCGGGTCGGGTGGCGGGTCTCACTCATAGCGGAGCGCGTCCACGGGGTCGAGCTTGGCGGCCTTCCACGCCGGATAGACCCCGGCACCGATCCCCACGGAGAGGCCCAGTAACACCCCTACGGAAGCCCACAGCGGGCTCACGGCCGCCGGGAGGGGGGACACCGAGGCCACCAGCATCGCGATGGCGAGGCCCGACGCCACACCGAAGGCCCCCCCCACCGTCGCCAGGGTCGCCGACTCGATGAGCACCTGGGTGAGGATGTCCCGTCTTCGGGCTCCGATGGCCTTCCTCACTCCGATCTCCCGGGTGCGCTCCATCACCGAAACGAGCATGATGTTCATGATCACGATCCCGCCGACGACGACCGAGATAGCGACGAACATGGGGAGGGCGATGAAGAGGATCCGGGAGATCCGGTCCCAGAAGCTGATGGCGTCGTCGGCGGTCTCCAGGGCGAAGTCGTTGGGGTCACCCGGACGGAGCCGATGGCGGACACGCATGATCCCCTCGATCTCCGCCTGCGCTTCCCGCAGCCGGTCCGGATTCAAGGTCTGGATGACGACCTGGTCGACGTTGCCTCGGGGAGCGGTGAAGGACTGGATGGGCGACCGGGCGGGAGCGATGGCAAGATTGTCGAGGGACATGCCGAAGAGGGAGCCCCGTTCCTCGAGGATGCCGATGACCCGGTAGGGGAACCCCCGCAGCCGGACGGACCGGCCAAGAGGATCGAGGTCCTCGAAGACGACCTCGGCAGTCTCGGACCCGACGACGACGACGGGCAGGCCGGCCTGGGCCTCCTGAGGTGTGAAGGCGCGGCCCCGGGCCACGGTAAGGTCTCGTATCCGGAAGATCTCCGGAGAGGCACCGGTGACACGGACGCCGGTCGCGGTACGCCCGTTGTCGCCGATGGCGTCGGAGCTGCTGCCGCTCTCGACAGCGATCCGCGACGGGACGGTGAGCCGCTCCCGAATGGCGTCCGCGTCGGCGTAGGTGATCCGGGGCCGGCGCATCAGGGCCCGCCATTCCTCGAAGTCGGTGTTGATCTGGACCTCGGGGGTCCTCTGGAGGGTCACGGTGTTCACGCCGAAGACCTGGGACGTGAAGTCCTCCCGGACGTACCGGTCGAGGCCCTCCACGATCGTGACGACCACGAGGAGGAACATGACCCCGAGAATCACACCCAGCAGGCTGAAGAAGCTCTTCAGCTTCTCCGTCCTCAGCTGGTTCATGGCGAGGCCGACGCCCTCCCAGATCTGCACGGCTCTCCTCTCCTCTCTACCCGACCCGTTAGCCCTCGTCCGAGGATGCGCCGGCCGGGTCGGCGGCCCGTACCGCGTCACCGTCCTGGAGCTGGCGAATCCTCACGTAGGGTCCGGCCACTACCGTATCGCTCTCGGACAGGCCCGAGAGCACCTCGAAGTACTCCTGCCCGGCGATCCCGATCTCCACCGGCACGAACGAGGCCGTGCCGTCCACCACCAAGAACACTCCCTCCTGGTCGGCCGGCTCGTCCTCCCCCGTCTCGTTCCCCTCGGGGCTCACGGGGTCGGCCGGCAGCTCCCGGACGGTCAGGGCGATGATGGGCACGGAGAGCACGTCGGTCCGTGTGGCCGTGACGATATCGGCGGTGGCGGAAAGGTCCGGACGAAGGGCGGCATCCGCCGGATCGAGGGTGATGACCACCTCGAAGTCGATGGCAGCCTGCTGCCCGGCGGTCTGCTGGGACGGCGGGCGGATGGCCGAATTCCCGATCTCCGTGACCAGTCCCGTGAACTCCCGAGTCGGGAAGGCGTCGATGCGCACCAGAGCGCTGTCGCCCAGCGAGATGTCGGGAACGTCGGTCTCGTCGACCTGGACCACCACCTCGATCACCGAGAGATCCGAGATCGTCAGGACGAGGCTACCCGGGTTGTTCATGGTCCCGATGATGACGGTCTCACCCTCCTCGACGTTGAGCCGGGTGATCTTCCCGTTCATGGGGGCCCGGATGATGGTCTTGGACAGACGGTCCCGGGCCTCGTCGAGAGCGGCCTGGTTCTGGGACACGCCGAACTCGGCCGAGCGAAGCTGGGCCTCGGCGACCTCCACGGAGGTCTCCGCGTCGTCCAGCTGTTGACGACTCATGAGCAGGGAGTCCCTGGCGCGGAGGGCGAGAAGCCGATCGAGGTTTCGCCGTGCCTGCAGGAGGTTGGCCTGCTGCTGCGATTGCGTCGCCCGGGCCTGGGAGAGCATCGCCTCGGCCCGCGACACCCCGGCCTCCTCCCGCACGGGATCCAGGCGCAGAAGCACCTGTCCCTCGGCCACGTCCTCGCCCTCTTCGACCAGAAGCTCGGCCACCTTGGCCGAGATGTCGGAACTGATGTCCACCGAGCGGCGCGCGCGGATGTTCCCGCTGGCGGTCACGAACTCGACCAGGTCCCTTCGCTCGATTCCCTCGAGCCTGACCTCGATGCCCCGATCGCGGCCCCTCACCACGCTGAGCGCAGCGGCCGAGCCGAAGACGATGGCGACGGCGAGGCCGATGAGGATCTTGTTCCGGGTTTCCATGAGCTCGCGTTTCCTCTATCGAAGCGACGTTCCGACCAGCGCTTCCAGGCCGGTGACCGTGTCGTGGTAGGCGAAGACGGCGGCGGTACCGTCACGGTCCGCCTGTGCGAAGACGGTCTGTGCGTCCACCAGCTCGACGAAGGTGATGGCTCCCAGCTGGTACCGCTCTCGAGCGAGGTTCAGCTGCTGTTCGGCGAGCCGCCGGTTCCTCTCCTCGAGGAGGGCGCTCTGGTAGGCCGTGCGCGCGTTCGCCAGGGCGATGGAGAGATCCGCCCTCAGAGCGAGCTCCTGCTCCCGAACCTGCTGGGCGAAGTCCTGTTGCTGGAGCTTCGCGGCTTCGAGGTTCCTGTGGCGGGTGAGCCCCTGGAAGATGGGAATGCTGATCCCGAGGCTCACGCTGAACGGGGATTGCTCGAAGTTGAAGGGGAACTGGTTGTTCCGGTCGATGATGGCCCGCCGCTGTGCGTCCGTGAACGCGAATACCGAGCAGTCCTGAGCCGGCAGCGGATCTGCAAGTCGCCGATACAGCTCGTTCACCGCCGCGCACTGGGCCACCTGCCCGGCGACCTGGCCTTGAGCCTGGGCGAGCTGGAAGTCGACGTTGCTGGCCTCCCGGGTGAAGCCGCTCCAGCCCGTGGAGACCGAGATGGACGGATAGTAGGCACCGCGGGCCTGGCTCACGCCGATCCCCGCGGCGTGCTCGCGGTGTCGGCGGGATTGAAGGGTCGGGTTCTGTTCGAGCGCCTGCCGATACAGCTCATCCGGAGTCCAGGTGGGCTCGGAGAGGGCGAAGGTCGTGGATAACGCCACATCCTGGTCGACGGCGACGCCCATCTGCTGGAGCAGTCTCATGCGTGCCGTGGCCAGGGCATTCTGAGCCTGGAGCACGCCCACTTCGGAACGCCCCACCTGCACTTCGGCCTGCCCGACGTCGATGGGGGTCGCGGCGCCGACCTCGAGCTGACCCTGCGCCAGCCGGAGGTTGAAGCGGCTGTTCTCGAGCTGCTGCTCGGCGAGCCTCACTCCCTCGGCCGCTCGAAGCACCTCTAGGTAGGCGCCGGTCACCTGGGATACCAGGCTGGCCTCGGACAGCCGAATGTCCGCGTCCGTGGCGGCTCTCTGTGCCTTCGCGCTCGCGGGTCCCTTGAGGGTGCTCCAGTCCAGGTTGTACCCGACGGACAAGCGGTAGGTGGACAGGTAGTAGGACGGGAGGTTTCCGAAGCCGAGATCTCCGAGGGTCAGGGTGCCGAACTGCTGTTCCCCGGCGCCCTGCCAGGTGACGCCCGAGCTGGCCGACGCCGTCGGAAGGAGCTGGCCGTAGGCCCGACGAACCTCCCAGTCGGCGAGATCGCGGTCGTTCAGCACTTGCCGGTACACCGGGTTGTTGGCCCGCGCGAGCTCGATCGCCTCGTCGAGTGACAGGGAGCTCGGGACGGACTGCGCGCCGGCGGGGAGACCTGCGAGCAGGCCCGCGAGGGCCAGGACGTGGGCGGGGATCCTCATCGTCACGACCTCCCCAGACTTCGATGGAGTGGAAGGGGCGGGCTTCCGCCCTACGGGCTCCTCCCGGGGGCTGTTTCGCCCTCAGGGCACTACGTCCCCGGCGACACAACCCTTCACGAAGGGCAAGAACAACCTAATGGGTATGGGCTCTCGTCCAACCCCGCTCAGCCCACGAGATCGGCGCGTTCGGCCAAGTAGGCTCGGGTGGGCACCTCCACGCGCACGACACGTCCCTGTCGGTCGTACCACACGTGCCGCTCCTCATCACCCGCCGAAAACGTCACGCGGCGCGCCTCGATCCGATTGACACCGATCCGGATCTCCTCCTCGCTCCAGCCCGAAGCCACGAGGCGGAACCGGCTTCGAGTGCGCGGTTCGATGGCCGGTGTGGTGGAGCCCTCGCGCTCGTTCCTCAGGAAGTAGTACTGGTGAGCGATGTCCTGCTCGAGGATCCGGGTGCCCGGTCCGGCGGGAAACTCCCGCTCCTCCTCCCCTCGCCCCGTCCGAATCAGAGACACGAAGCGACGGCCGACCAGGGCGAGGCTCAGCTCCGCGGCCTCTGCCCCCGAGACGGACAGCTGGTAGTTGGAGGCGGCTCCGTCGGGCAGGGTGGCCTGCAGCAGCGGTCGCATCTCCGTGGGACCGTCCGGGCCGGTCACCTTCACGACGGCGTGGGCGAAAACCGTCGCGCCGGCTCCGAGCCCCTCACGCCGGATGGTGAACTCCTCGGCGCCCACCTCCCGGCCGTTGCGGTAGATGGTGAACGTCCCTTCGTCCACCACCACCCGCTGGCCCGCGGCCGGCCCGGGGAGGAGAATGGCCGGGAGGACACACCACAGGGTTCGACGGAGGGACATTTGGATCTCGGGTGCGTGGGATCGGAGCCTTCCCGTCCTACACCGCCGTGCTGTCGACGGTTCGTCCACCGCTCCCGGGCATCAAGGCCGCTTCGAGGGTGGCCACCCATCGATGGAAGACGGCGGCTCCTTTTTCGGCGCTGGCACGAGACGGGTAGCCGAACACTCCGCGCGAATCCGTCGGGGGTGTGGGCACCCTCCCCCGGGTGTATCTTCGCAGCGCACCCTCCTCCGGAGCGTGGTCGGCGATCTCGTCGTACCGGACCTGGTCCGGAGCCAGGTGCATGACGAGCGACGTCTCCAGCTCTCCGCCGTGCTCTCGGGCCGGAGTGGTGTCCACGATGTCGGAGACGTCGATCTGGTGCAGGTCGTACACCGTGGTGAGCGACTGGGCGGTGAGCACCATGAGGATCGCCTCGAGATGAGGATCGTACCGGTGGGCCGAGATAACCACGAACTCCTCGACGCCGTGGTCCTCCCAGCGAGCGAACAGCTCGTTGAGCACGCGATGGAACGTCTTGCGACGCAAACCGGCCCTGCCGGCCCAGGGACCTCCCGCGAGGGTCACGCCGTATTGAAAGACCGGCGCGAGGAGGATCGCCAGATCGATCGATATCCTCCTCGCGACGGCGTCGGCGATGAACGTCGTGGTACCGAGAGGCAGGTGGGGGCCATGCTGCTCGAGGGCCCCGACGGGTATGATCAGTCGAGGATCCCGGGCCAGGATCCGCCCCACTTCCGGCCAGGTGAGTCGATCCAGGGAATATGACTTCACGGCACCGAATTCTCCTCTCCGAAGCAGCGGCGGACTCGGCCTGGTTGGCTCCGTGGATGGGCGTCGTGGCGCTGGGCTTCTGGGCCCAGTTCCCCGGCGGGGCTTCCCTCGCCGTGGCCTCGCTCGGCCTGGTCGCGGGAGCTTTCTGGGCTCGAGCGCGCACGCGTGTGGCCGCGCTAGGGTCCGTCGTTCTCCTGGGAGGCATCCTGGCCGGATATGCCTCCCTCCGCCAGACCGACCGCATCTCATCCGACTGGGAGGCCTATTGGGCCGACCGCCAGGAGCGGATCGGAGCACTTCTCGACGAGCGCCTGGAGGAGCGCCTCCTGGCTGCCGAGTCGGCGGCGGACGAGCTCGCCCGGCTGGCCAGCGCGGAGCTGACGGACGATCGCCGGGAGACCCTCGCGAGGGATCTGAGGCGCAGGCACGGAATCTCGGCGCTGGCGCTGTACGATCCCCAGGGGAATCTCACGCTCTGGGACGGTGTCCACCGCGGCAGGGTGCCGGAGGAGGCCCAGCGGGGGCTCCGGCGCTACGCCTTCGGCGAGCTGCCACTGTTCGGGTACCTTTACGTGACCGCACCGGCCGCCGGAGCCGGCACCGCGGTGGCGGCCGTCCTGCTTCGAACAGACCTCCCCGGGCCTCTTGCGACGGGGGCCGGGGATTTCGCGTCGGAGTTCCGGGCACAGGTCGGGGAAGACGTCGAGGTGGTGGCTGCCGGCTCCCCGGGGGCCGCAGGCGGATGGGACCTGCGCCTCGGCGACCGGGTTCTGTTCACGGTCGTCCTCGATCCGCCCACGAGAGAGGAGCGGGTCCAGGACATCGAGAGCTTCTGGCGCGTCGTCGTATCGATCCTGACTCTGGTCGCGTGGATCCTCCTGGCCGTCGGGGGACCCTCTCGGGCCGCCGCGGGCCTGGTGGCGGCGCTCACCCTGATGGCTCTGGCGGTCGTCCTTCCCCTCGATCGGCTTCCCGGGCTCGAGTCCCTGTTCGACCCGGGCTCTTATCACCTGCCGGGGTTGGAGCGCCTCTCCCTGGGTCGTTTCACGGCCTTCGTGCTGTCCGCGGCCACCGTGGTTTCCCTGCTCTCCCGACCTCGCAGCAAGGTGGCCCTTCCGATGGTGGCGGGAGCGGTGGCCCTGGCCTATCCCCTCGCTCTGGGCTGGATCGCGGCGGCGCCGACAGCCGACGCCCTCGTGGGCAGCGGTGCCGCGTGGGTCGCCCATCAGGGCTCGGTGGTGATTCTCCTGACCCTCGTGACGGGGTGGATGCTCCTCCTCGGTAGGGAAGGATCCGCGCGCCCCCATGGGCTGCTGGTGGCCATGGGCCTGGCGATGCTCTTCGGAGCGACCTCCGGCTTCCTGGTTCGGAGCACCGCGGGGATCCCCTTCTGGTGGTATGCGGCGTGGGGCATCCCGGCGTGGCTGGCCGTGAGGTCCCTGGGGGGCCGGCCCGGCTGGCAGAAGTCCCTGGTGGCCTGGGGAATGGCGGGGGTCCTGGCCGGTACCGCCGGCATCCCCTCTGCCTGGAGCCACCGTGTCGAGGCCCGGATGCTCCTGGGCGGGGACTTCCTCCGCCGAATCGCCGAGCCGGACGATGCGGCTGTGCAGGAGGCCTTGCTCAGGCTGGGGCGGACGGCGGTTCTACGGTCCGAGGCGGGAGGGGGAGGGGTGGACCTCCTCTACGGCGCTTGGCGACAGAGCGGTCTTGCCGAGCTCGGGGTCCCCGCCTGGCTGACGCTGTGGTCCCCCGCGGGGATCCCCGAAGAGGAGCTCCGAGTGGGGGTGAGCGAGCGGCCCCTCGTCGCCCTCGAGGTGCAGGAGGATCGCTCCCCCGGGCCCCCTGTCAGGGTCGTACGCTTCGAGCGGGACGACGCCCGCTACGTGCTCAGGGTGGCCCTGACGGGTGGTGAGACCCTCACGGCTGCGGCTCCACCCTTCGCCGACCCCGCCCACCGGACGCCTCTCAGTCCTCTCCTGGCCGGCGGCGCCATGAGCGAGTCGACTGCCCTCACACTGATTCCTGCTCCGGGTGGGGAGTCGGGAGACGACGGGGAGCTCCGATGGATCCGCACGGCGAGGGGCTGGCAGGGAGAGCTCTTCCTTCGCTTCCCCAACGGCGAGAGCTACCGTGGGCACTACGCCATCGACCTGCCGGGCCATCTGCTCGCACTGGCCCGGGCCTCGCTGCTCCTGGTTCTGAATCTCGCGGCGTTCATGGCCTTCTGGCTCATCGGAAGGGCGATTCTCCGCGAGCCGGCCCCCCCCGAGCTCCGGCTGGGCGAGCTGGTGATCTCGTTTCGAGCCCGGGTGACGCTTGCGCTGTTCGGCTTCTTCCTGCTCGCCAACGCCCTGTTCGGCACCCTGGCGTACAGGACCATCTCCGGTACCTCCCACCGGGCGGCCCAGGTACTGGCCGAGCGGGTCGCCGAAGACGCTTCAGGTTGGTACCTGGAGGTAGGCGGCAGGATGCAGGCGTTGGCGCGGAGGGTGGGGGTGGAGCTGCTGGAGTATCGCGGCGGGGAGCTTCGGGAAGGCTCCATGGAGGAGCTCGTCGAGCTGGGACTCTACGAGGGATGGATTCCCATGCGTGTGTTCCGTCTCCTCGACGGACGGAAGGGGGTCCGGGAGATCACCGAGACGGCCATGGGGAGCTGGGAGTACGTCACCGCGTTCAGGAGGCTTCCCGACGGTGACATCCTGGCCGCGCAGGTCCCCCTCCAGGCCGGGGCCACGGCCATAGGATCGTCGGATGTGGCGGAGCTCCTGGGCTTCGCGGTCCTGGTCGGGGCGGCGCTCTCCCTCGTGCTGGCGCTCCTGGTGGGACGGACCCTCACCCGGCCCATCCACGCCCTCCAGGTGGCCTCGGAGCGCGTGGGGGCCGGCAACCTCGGGCTCAGGCTCCCGGCGGACCGGCGTGACGAGTTCGGAGCCGTGTTCCGGGCCTTCAACCGCATGGTGGGGAGGCTGCGTCGTGCCCGACGCCAGCTCGTGCGGACCACCCGTCGGACCCAGGCCATCATGGAGGAAGCCGCCGTTGGGATGGTGGCCCTGGACCCGGCCGGTCGGGTCACGCTCGTGAACCCACGGGCCGAGGGACTCCTCGGTGCCGATGTCGCGGTGGGAGAGCCCCTGTCGGTGCCCACGCCGCTGGGCCAGGAGCTCAAGCGGTGGCTCGGGGCCTTTCTCGCCTCCGAGGATCAGGAGGCCATCGGGGAGCTGCACGTGGAGGCCGAGCGGTTTCGGGTCCGGGCACGGAGGTTGGGCCAGGAGGGAGCCTCCGGGGGCGCCGTGGTAGCTCTCGAGAACGTCACGGACGAGCTACGAACGGAAAGGGTGCTGGCCTGGGGTGAGATGGCCCGGCAGGTGGCCCACGAGGTGAAGAACCCCCTGACCCCCATCAAGCTCAGCATCCAGCACATCCGCCGAGCCTGGGACGATGGAAGCCCGGAGTTCGGCAAGATCCTGGAACGGAACGCCGACGCCATGCTCGCGGAGATCGACCGGCTGGCGACCATCGCCAAGACCTTCTCCCGGTTCGGGGCTCCCCAGGAACCTGGGAGCTCTCCCCTGGAACCCGTCGACGCGGGCAGGGTGGTGGAGGAGGTAATGAGGCTCTACGGAGCCACGGAGGGTGGGGTGGCCTTCGAGGTCGAAGTCCAGAAGGGCCTGCCCAGGGTGCAGGCCAGGGTCTCGGAGCTGAAGGAGGCCCTCATCAATCTTCTCGAGAACGCCCGGGCCGCCATGCGGGAAGGCGGACGGGTGGCGGTCCGGGTGATACCCGGGCAGCTGCACGGGAGCGTCGAGATCCGCGTCGTAGACCAGGGAAGCGGCATCCCGGAGGACCTCATGCCCAAGGTATTCGAGCCGCACTTCAGCACCCGCACGACGGGGACGGGGCTGGGCCTCGCCATCGTGCGTCGGCTGGTGGAGTCCTGGGGCGGAGTGGTCTCCCTCGAGAGCACGGCGGGGGAGGGCACCACGGTGACGCTGATCATTCCCGCGTGGGAGTAGCCCGGCCAGAAAAGGGTGGTCCGTGAAACGGCGATTTGGCATCTTAGAAATGCTGCCCCGAGGCGAGTCGCTTGTCTGCCTCGGGTAGGCGGCGGAGGCCGGGAGTCGCTGCTTCCGGATCGGCACTCGAACCCAACCCCGGCGGACATGAGAAATATCGCGGCCGAGCCCCTGGACCCAGCCACTCCCCTCTCGCCGCGATTCTCCGACCCCCACCGACGAACATTGAAACCCAGTGAGTTCGCCTACTGGCTCGAGCAACACGGCCCCTGGCTCGCCGATCGGTGGCGCCGGGAGATCGAGAGGCGGTACGGGACTCCGACCCGAGGGATCAACGGTCTGCTGGGCGAGTTCCTGGAGGTGTTGGTCGGCTTCCTTCCCGGTATGGTCGGGCCCTATCGCGATCAAGTGGACACCTTGTGGCTGAGGGCTACCGAGCTGTTCGGCGCAGTCGCGGCCCGGCGTGGGCTCGCCGCCGGCGAGGTGATCGACGAGTTCCAGGTCCTTCGGGAGGCGCTCATCCGACTCCTGTATCAGAACCCGCCGCTGGAGGGTAGCGCGCCCGTCTCGCTCAGAGAGATCCTGCGGCTGAACCGGACCATAGACGCCGGCGTGACCCAGGCCAGCGTGGGTCACACCGATGCGCTCTTCTTTTCTCTGTTCGAGGGCTCCGGGATTCCTGACTCGCCGCCCACGTCAGAGCTCATGTTCGAGGTGCGGAGCCAGCTCCGCGAGATCCGGGAGGAGCTCGACGGCATCATGAAGCAATCCTCCCGCATCACGGGGCTCGACGGCAGGCAGAGATGAGCCACGTGTCCCCGGAGGAGCGCCTCGGGGATATTCCGTCCGACGAGTTCCGACGGGCCGCGCGAGAGGTCGCCGACTGGATCGCGGACTACCTGGGAGGCGTCGGGGACCTGCCCGTGCTGCCCAGCCTCCGTCCGGGAGAGATCCGGGCGGCGCTGCCCGGTGGTCCACCCGAACGGGGAGAGGCGCTCGACACCATCCTGCGGGACTACCGGGAGATCATCCTTCCGGGCATCACGCACTGGAACCACCCCGCCTTCTTCGGCTACTTCTCCATCTCCGGCTCCGGACCCGGGATCCTTGGCGAGATGCTGGCGGCGGCCCTGAACGTCAACGCGATGGTGTGGCGTAGCTCTCCTGCCGGTACGGAGCTGGAGGAGCTCACCATGGACTGGCTGAGGCAGCTCGTGGGCCTTCCTCCGGAGTTCGACGGCGTAATCAACGACACCGCGTCCCACTCCACGCTCTATGCCTTGGCTGCTGCCCGAGAGTCGGCCTACCCCGAGTCACACCGCAGGGGGCTGTTCGGCCTGCCGCCGGGGCGCGTCTATACGTCGGAGCAGGCACACTCCTCCGTCGAGAAGGCGGTGCTCGCCCTCGGACTGGGACAGGACGGGTGCCGGACCATCCCCGCCGACTCGTCGTTCCGGATGAGGCCCGACGCCCTCGCCGCTGCGATCCGGGACGACCTGGCCGGCGGGTGGATCCCCGTGGCCGTGGTGGCCACGGCGGGCACGACGTCCACCACATCCGTAGATCCCCTGCTCGAGATCGGCGACGTGGCGAGGAGCCACGGAGCGTGGTTCCACGTGGACGCCGCCTATGGGGGCCCGGCCGCCATCGTTCCGGAACTGGCGCCTCTCTTCCGGGGATGGGAAGAGGCGGATTCCATCGTCCTGAACCCACACAAGTGGCTGTTCACCCCGGTCGATTGCTCCGCGCTCTATTGCCGGAGGCCCGAGGACCTGGTGAAGGCGTTCTCCATCGTGCCGGAATACCTGCGTACGGCCGAGCAGGAAGTCGCCCGCAACCTGATGGACTACGGGGTCGCCCTCGGGCGCAGGTTCCGGGCCCTGAAGCTCTGGTTCGTGCTTCGGTACTTCGGCCGTGACGGGATCGTGGCGAACCTCCGGGAGCACGTACGGCGCGCTCGGCGGTTCGCCTCCTGGGTGGAGGAGGCGGACGGGTGGGAGCTCATGGCCCCGGTCCCTTTCAGCCTGGTGTGCTTTCGGCTCGCGCCCCGGGGAGTCGCGGGCGACTCCGCCGATGGGATGAACCAGCGCATACTGGACCGCGTCAATGCCTCGGGTGAGGCGTTCCTCACGCATACGAGGCTCAACGGGCGGCTGACCCTTCGGCTGGCCGTCGGGAACATCAAGACCACGGAAGAGCACGTCGGCAGGGCGTGGGCCCTGCTCAGGCGAGCCGGCGAGGTGGAACGGGAGCGGACGGGCGCGCCCTCCTGAGCGACCGGCGCGCCGCCCGCGGGATCCCTGATGGCGCTATCCGCTCGGACGCGCGAAGCGCTCGGCGTCCGCCCGGCGGGGACGCCCCAGGAACATGAACCAGAGGCACGCCGCGCCCCCGCCCAACGCCCACAGGGGCTGACTCGAGAGCAGGCTCATGACGATGACGACCAGGCCGGAGCCCTCGCACAGCGCCGCGGCGACGATGCGAGCGGTCTGATAGCGCTGGAGCCCCTGGGCGGGCTCCAGGTCCCGGGGAATCGCCCCCTCCATGCGACGCCCCACGGTGAGTCCGACGAACATCACCACCACGAGGACGGGCGCCGCCAGGTAGAGGAGGCGCGGCTCCAACGCACCGAAGCTCAGCCCCGCGACGGTGAGGAGGAAGAAGACGACGAGGGCGAGCATGCCCACGCCGAGCGCCTGCGCCAACCAGATGGCCTGCATCGTTCGAAACCGGGTGTCGAGCTCGCGACTGTCCATGTGACTCCTGGGGATAGGGTGGAACGGGAAGGGCCGGCGCTCGGCGCCGGCCCCGGGTTGTCGCCCCGTCGTGCCGGTGCTATCCCAGCTCCCGCACCTCCCGCACCAGGTCGGCCATGGACTGCTTCGCGTCCCCGAAGAACATGAGGTTGTGGTCCATGTAGAAGAGGTCGTTGTCGATGCCCGCGAAGCCAGGGGAAAGCGAGCGCTTCATGACGATGGTACGACGCGCCTTGTCCACGTCCAGGATCGGCATGCCGGCGATGACGCTGTCAGGATCCCGGGCGGCGGGGTTGCACACGTCGTTGGCTCCGACGATGAGCACCGCGTCGGTATTGCCGAAGTCGTCGTTGATCTCGTCCAGGTCGTAGAGCTTGTCGTAGCTGACGTCGGCTTCGGCGAGCAGGACGTTCATGTGGCCCGGCATCCGGCCGGCCACGGGGTGGACCGCGTACTTGACGTCGACGCCCCGCTCCTCGAGGAGGTCACCGACCTTGCGCAGCTCGTGCTGAGCCTGTGCGACGGCCAGCCCGTACCCGGGCACGATGATGACCGAGTTCACGTATCCCAGCTCCGCCGCGACCATCTCCGCGTCAGCGGACTTGACCGGCCGCTTGCCGATCTGGCTCCGGTCGATCCCCGCCGTGCCTCCGAAGGCGCCGAAAGCCACGTTGGCCAGGGACCGGTTCATGCCCTTGCACATGAGCATGGTGAGGATCAGCCCCGACGCGCCCACCAGGGCGCCGGAGATGATCAGCACCATGTTGCCGATGACGAATCCGGCCGCGCTCGCCGCCAGCCCCGAATAGGAGTTCAGAAGCGAGATGACCACGGGCATGTCCGCGCCACCGATGGGGATGGTCAGGGTCACGCCCATGACCAGGGCCACTGCGATGACGATGTAGAACATCAGCATCGGATCCTGCGCGCCCAGGCCCAGGGCGAAGGCGGCCAGGACGATGACCGCCAGGAACATGAGACCGTTGAGGGTCTTCTGGAGGGGGTACGTGATGGGATTCCCCGTCATCCACTCCTTCAGCTTGAGGAAGGCGATCATGGATCCCGAGAACGTCACGCCGCCGATGAACGTGCCCAGCATGATGGTGACGCCGGCGGTGTTGGCGCCGAATGCCCCTTCGGTCCCCACGAACTC
>JBDHGI010000073.1:0-18156 GCA_039589955.1 Gemmatimonadota bacterium
GTAGATGTCCGGAACCCACAGGAGTTTGTGCTCTGGGAAGTGCGCGATCAAGATCTCCTCCGCGTGGGGGTTGGGGCCCGCGTCGATGAGCTCGAAGCGGTTGGGCCCCGCGCCGATCATGCGGCGGCCCTCCACGAGCTCGATTTCGGGCTCCAGGGGCGGTGCGCCCGACGCGTCCAACCGAGGGGCAGCCGCCATCCCGTCCGCCCCGGCGGACCATCGTCGCGAAGCCTAGACAATCTAAAGGAACGTAGGCGTCACCGGGGTCCTGTCAAGGCTGTCTGGCGGGGAAGTGTCACTTGCTCCTCATCCGTTGACCCGCAATCCTACGTGCCCGCCGATCCGGGCCCGTGAGGCCTCCACCGACCCGACACCCTCCAGAAGGCGCTGGCCATGCCCCGCAGCAGCACCCCCATCCGCCGATCCGTCCTCGTCTCCGCTACGGTCCTCCTCGCGGCCACGCCAGCTTCCGAGGCCCCCCAGGAAGCCACGCGCATCCTCGGGTTCACCTCCGAGGCTTCGGCCCGCCAGCTCGCTCTGGAGGCCCGCTACGACTCCTTCATGGACGCGGCCAACCTGGAGGAGTGGATGCGGTACATCACCTCGAAGCCGATCTACACGGGCTCGCCGCACAACAAGGAGACCGCGGAGTGGATGGTCGAGCAGTTCCGGTCCTGGGGCTTCGAGGCGCGCCTCGACGAGTACCAGGTACTCTATCCGCTTCCACGCGTCCGGCATCTGGAGCTCGTCGAGCCGACCCGGTACACGGCGCGACTCCGTGAGCCGACGCTCGACGAGGATGCGACCTCCGGCATCGAGGAGGACCGCCTCCCGACGTTCAACGCCTACTCGGCCGACGGAGACGTGACCGCCGAGCTCGTCTACGTGAACTATGGAATCCCGTCGGACTACGAGGAGCTGGAGCGACGCGGGATCTCCGTCGAGGGCAAGATCGTGATCGCCCGATACGGGGGCTCGTGGCGCGGGATCAAACCCAAGGTGGCGTACGAGCACGGCGCCATCGGGTGTATCCTCTACTCCGATCCCCGGGACGATGGCTACTTCCAGGGCGACGTCTATCCGGAGGGGCCGTACCGGATGGAGCACGGCGTGCAGCGCGGGGCGGTGCAGGACATGCCGCGGTACCCGGGCGATCCGCTCACCCCCTTCGAGGGGGCCACGGCGGATGCCGAGCGCCTCACGGTCGAGGAGGCGCCGACGATCATGAAGATCCCGGTCCTGCCCATCTCCTACGCCGACGCCCTTCCTCTCCTGGAGGCCATGGGAGGACCCGTCGCGCCCCAGGCCTGGCGAGGCGCCCTCCCCATCACCTACCACCTCGGGCCGGGGCCCGCCACAGCACGGCTCCGCCTCGAGTTCGACTGGAACCTCACGCCGGCGTACAACGTGATCGCGATGATACCCGGCTCCGAGTATCCGGACGAGTGGGTGATGCGCGGCAATCACCGCGACGGGTGGGCGATGGGCGCGGCGGACCCGATCTCCGGGATGGTCGCCCTGATGGAGGAGGCGCGGGTCATTGGCGAGCTGGCCAGGACGGGCTGGCGGCCCAGGCGGACCATCGTGTACGCGGGCTGGGACGCGGAGGAGCCCGGTCTGCTCGGGTCGACGGAGTGGGCGGAGCACCACCGGGAGGAGCTGCAGGAGAAGGCCGTGCTCTACGTCAACACCGACGGAAACGGGCGCGGCTTCCTGGGGGCCGGGGGGTCACACACCCTGGAGCGCGTCGTCAACGAGGTGGCGAAGGAGGTCACGGATCCGCAGACAGGTGTGTCGGTCTGGGAGCGGGTGCGCGCGGCGCGCGCGGTGGGCGGGGATCCCAGCGCGGAGCGCGACGGCGATCTCTGGATCAGCCCGCTGGGCTCGGGCTCGGATTACACCCCCTTTCTGCAGCACCTCGGGATCGCGTCGCTGAACATCGGATTCGGGGGCGAGAACGGCGGTGGCTCGTACCACTCCCAGTTCGACTCCTTCGACCACTACGCACGCTTCGGTGACCCCGGCTTCCAGTATGGGATCGCCCTCGCGCAGGTCGCGGGGCGGCTCACGCTCCGCTTCGCGAACGCCGACGTCCTTCCCATGCGAATGGGGAGCTACACCGCCACGGTGGACCGCTACCTGAAGGAGGTCGAGGACCTGGCCCAGTCGATGCGCGCCGAGACCGAGCGGCACAACCGGTTGGTGGAGATGGACGCGTACCGCCTGCGGGCGGACCCCACCGAGACGTACGTGCCCCCCACCGCCGAGGACCCGGTGCCCTACTTCGACTTCTCGCCGGTGCAGAACGCCCTCACGCGGCTGCGGGAGGCCTCCTCCTCCCTCGACGGAACGCTGGCGGAGGGACTCGCCGCCGGCTCGCTCTCGGAGGCGCGCAAGGGAGAGGTCAACGTGATCCTGCAGGAGGTCGAGCAGGCGATGACCGACGAAGCCGGCCTGCCGGGCCGACCGTGGTTCCGCCACACCATCTACGCGCCGGGCTTCTACACCGGCTACGGTGTGAAGACGCTCCCGGGGGTCCGCGAAGCTATCGAGCAGCGGGAGTGGGACCTCGTCGCCCCGCAGATGACGCGGATCGCCGATGCCCTCGATCGGGTGACGGCGCTCCTGCGCCGGGCACGTGGAGAGATGGTCTCGTGAGGACCTGACTCAGGGTCTCACCGTCGCGGGTCCAGCATGGACCCGCCGACGGCCCGACCCTCCGCGACGGTCTGTACGAGACTCTCGAGCTCGGCCTCGCGCAAACCGTGGCTCACGCAGTCCCACCCGGGCTTCCAGAACAGCGCCTCGGACCGGATCCGGGAGGACTCCCCGGCGCCTTCCACCACCACGGTCCAGGTCATGCTGTCGGGTTCGATGGTCAGGGACCCGAACGACTTGCACGTTCCCCACGAGGGCATGTCTGCCGCCACGGACCGTCCCGCGGATCGGGAAAGAGACGCCAGGAGCAAGCCGAGCTGGGGGTCGGTGTGGGTGATGACACCCAGGGTCCCGGCGTTCTCCGACCACACCCCGAGGAGCGCGCTCCACGTCGCGTCCAGGGAAGCGTCGATGAACGTGCCCGTACGGCCGGGTGGGGCGAGAGTGGTGGAGTGCGGCGGGACGCAGGCCGCAGCCACGACGGCAACCAGGATCCGGATTCGCATGGCCCCTCCCCCCTCCCTCTACTTCAGTCTGCGTCGGTAGTCGCAGCGGGAATGAGCAAGAGCGGTGCCAGGGCGGGATGAGCCGTCATGGACGGGCCTCCCCTGTCCAGCCAGCCCTCCAGGGAGGTCATGGGCCGTGTGCTTCAGACACTCCCGACTTCCACAGGTCGTCGACTCCCGCCTAGACAATCTAATGGCGAGAGCCAGGGCGACGGAGAGCAGCAAGACGGCCGCGCCGGATCTTCATGCCCGGCCCCGTATAACCCTCGGGCGGATCCCATCCCAGGTCCCAGCCTCCCTCGACCCGCAGGTCCACCTCCGCGTCCTTCGCCATCCACTGGTTCAGGTGGTTCAGGCACTCGGGCTTGGTGAGCGCACGGAAGACTTTGTCGAGAGGAGCCTCCACGTGCATGGAGAGCCGGATCTCCGGGCCGGCGTCGGCGAAATCGACGCGCATGACCTCGCCCTGGGACGTCGTGTGGGCGGTCAGGTTGCCCAGGCACAAGCGCCACCAGTCGTCCACGAGTTCTCGGGGTCGAGGCGCGTCGGGCAGGCCCTGGAAGTCGTGGCCGACCGTGACGGGGGTCGAGGGCCGGCCCTCAGTCTCCTCAGGGAAGAGAGTGAACCGCACGGTGGACGGCACTCCGAACAGCTTCCACTCGAATCCGAGGCGCTCTCCTGCCTCGAAGTCGGTGATGAGCCCACCCGCTTCGCCCTGCTTCGGCGTGCCCACGGTGTGGCGACCCCAGAAATCCATGCGTCCGCCCTTGCGCGCATCCACCGACATGTGCTCCGCGAACCACTGCTCGAGCTCCTCTTCCTGGGTCAACGCGGCGAAGAGAGCGTCGACACCGGCGGCGATGGGGAACGAGTACTCGTACCACTGCGCCTCGGTCCGGCGCTGGACCAGTCCCGCCTCCCGGAGCTTGCGCAGGTGACGCGAGACGGCGGGTCGGCTGATGTCGAAGCCTTCGGCGATCTCCCCGGCGGAGCACTCCCGTACGGCCAGGACGTCCAGGATCCGTCTGCGGACCCCGTCAGCCAGAGCGTCGAATAGGGCTTCACGATTGTAATTAGCCATATAGGGATATCATGCCGGAGCCCACCCGTGTCGACCTCCCCGATCGGCTGTCATGCGTTTATCACCCGTTTGGGCGATACCTCCCGATATCGATCCGCGGTACTCTTCAAATCGAGTAGGTGCCTCTTCTCATCGCTTTCTCACCGGCGAATCGTCGAAGCACGCGGTCGTTGGTACTCAGGCGTTGCTGGCCGGAGCCTACCAGGACCAGTTCCACATCCGACTCGATGACAACCGGAGGGCCGCCTCATGAGCACGAAAGCCGCAACTCGCATCCAGCCATTGGCCGATCGCGTCGTGATCAAAGCGCTGGACGAATCGGAGCAGATGCGGGGCGGGTTGTACATCCCCGACACCGCTAAGGAGAAGCCGTCTCAGGGTGAGGTCGTCGCTGTGGGCCCTGGCAAGATCTCGGACGACGGCAAGCGCCTCGACATGGACGTGAAGGTCGGGGACAAGGTCCTCTACGGGAAGTACAGCGGCACGGACGTGACGCTCGACGGGGAGGAGTTCCTCATCCTCCGCGAAAGCGACGTCCTCGCGGTGATCAAGTAAGGTCAACGTATTCGACGAGTCGAGGGAGATACGAATCATGTCAGCCAAAGAGCTCGGATTCGACGTCGAGGCGCGGGCGCGCCTCAAGATCGGCGTCGACAAGCTGGCCCGCGCGGTGAAGGTCACCCTCGGGCCCAAGGGCAGGAACGTGGTGCTCGATCGGAAGTTCGGATCGCCCACCGTGACCAAGGACGGCGTGTCCGTGGCCAGGGAGATCGAGTTGGAGGATCCCATCGAGAACATGGGAGCCCAGATGGTGAAGGAGGTCGCCACGAAGACCTCCGACGTGGCCGGTGACGGCACCACCACTGCCACGGTGCTGGCGCAGGCGATCTTCGGCGAGGGGCTGAAGAACGTCACGGCCGGAACCAACCCCATGGGTATCCGTCGGGGCATCGATAAGGCCGTTGAGGTCGTGGTGGCGGAGCTGAAGAAGATGTCCACGCCGACCAAGGGGAAGAAGGAGATCGCGCAGGTCGGCGCCATCAGCTCCAACACCAACCTGGAGATCGGCAACCTCATCGCCGACGCCATGGAGAAGGTTGGCAAGGACGGCGTCATCACGGTGGAGGAGGCGAAAGGCCTCGAGACCACCCTGGAGACCGTGGACGGCATGCAGTTCGACCGTGGGTACCTGTCACCCTACTTCGTCACGGACCCGGAGCGCATGGAGACCGTCCTCGAGGACGCCGTGATCCTGATCCACGACAAGAAGATCAGCTCGATGAAGGACCTGTTGCCCGTTCTGGAGAAGGTCGCCCAGATGGGCAAGCCCCTCCTGATCGTTTCGGAGGACGTCGAGGGCGAGGCGCTGGCCACCCTCGTGGTCAACAAGCTGCGCGGTACGCTGAAGGTGGCCGCCGTGAAGGCGCCCGGGTTCGGCGATCGCCGCAAGGCCATGCTCCAGGACGTCGCCGTGTTGACGGGTGGGCAGGTGATCTCGGAAGAGGTCGGCTTCAAGCTCGAGAACACCGCGCTCACGGACCTCGGTACAGCCAAGCGCATCGTCATCGACAAGGACACTACCACGATCATCGACGGTGGTGGTGAGGGGGACAAGATAAAGGGCCGCATCGAGGAGATCCGCGTCGGCATCGACAAGAGCACGTCGGACTACGATAGCGAGAAGCTCCAGGAGCGGCTGGCGAAGCTCGCCGGTGGCGTGGCTGTAATCAACGTCGGCGCCCCGACCGAGACGGAGATGAAGGAGAAGAAGGCGCTGGTCGAGGATGCGCTGCACGCCACCCGCGCGGCCGTCGAGGAGGGCATCGTGCCCGGCGGCGGCGTGGCACTGCTGCGGGCGCAGAAGGCGTTGGAGAAGATGAAGCTCGACCGCGAGGACGAGCAGATCGGCGTCGGGATCCTCATACGCGCCCTGGAGCACCCCATCCGTCAGATTGCGACGAACGCGGGGGCCGAGGGGAGCATCGTCGTCGAGAAGGTGCGCGCCAACAAGTCGGCGAGCTACGGCTACAACGCGCTGACCGACACTTACGAGGACTTGGTGGAGGCGGGCGTCATCGACCCGACGAAGGTCGTGCGCCACGCGCTGCTGAATGCCGCGTCCATCGCGGGGCTGCTGCTGACCACCGAAGCCGTGGTGGTGGAGAAACCGCAAGAGGAGAAGGCCACGGCCATGCCGGGCGGCGGCATGGGTGGCATGTACTAGGGGTGTGGCTTCTCCGCCTCTGGTTCTCACGATACACGGGGGTGCGGGGATGGGATCGAGTTCAGACGTCTCCCTCCGGAATTCTGCTTTTCAGGAGGTTCTCCCATGGACCTGAATACTGCCATCTCCGGCATCAGCTACCCGGCGGTCCTCGTCGCGACCTTCGCGGTCTATGCCCTCAGAATCCTCTGGTACTCCCCTGCCCTTCTCGGGAAGCCGTGGGTGGCCGCATCGGGACTTACGGAGGAGAAGACCCAACAGGGGAGCCCGGGGCTGATCTTCGGGGCGTCCTTCGTTCTGGAGCTGTTGGCGGCCTTCGTCCTGGCCCTGTTCATCGGCACGGAGGCGAGCTTTTCCGTCGGACTTCAGACCGGCTTCCTGGCCGGGCTGTTCTGGGTGGGGACGGCGCTGGGGGTCATCTACCTCTTCGAGCGGCGATCGCTCAGGCTCTGGCTCCTGAACGCGGGCTACATGACGTTGGCGTTCACCGTCATGGGCGGCATCCTGGGGGCGTGGCGCTCCTAGACCAACGGCGCCTCTCGCCTACGTCCGTGGCGAGGGGCCTCGAACCTGCGCCGGGGGCCCTTCCGAGGGTGACCCGCCGCCCGGACGCCCCGGGAGCCAATCCCGGAACGCCTCTCCGTAGATGTGCCACACCGTCACGAGAGCGCCGCCACGATGGGGCCCACGATGAAGCCCACGGGACCGAACAGGGCCAGCCCCCCCAGCGTGCTCAACAGGATGAGGAGGTCCGAATCCGCGTGTCGCGACCGACCAGGCGAGGCCGCAGGAAGTTGTCGATGGTGCTCACCACCAGCGCGCCCCAACCGGGGCCGCTGACACGAACGGCCGGGAGGAACGTGTGCGACCAGCGTGGAACGAGGGCGAAACGACCCACGGCGAGCCGCCGCTGCGCGCCGAGCTGTTCAGCACGCTTCAGATGGAGCG
This sequence comes from Gemmatimonadota bacterium, assembly GCA_039589955.1. Classification (GTDB taxonomy): domain Bacteria; phylum Gemmatimonadota; class Gemmatimonadetes; order Longimicrobiales; family Gaopeijiaceae; genus SZUA-318. The sequence continues at coordinate 7,418 of JBDHGI010000073.1, forward strand.
GCACGGCGTCCGGCTCGCGTCCTCCCACCGTCTGACCTCGGCGCGCTTCCCGGACCGACTGCTCTCGCGTCTGGCCGCGAACGAGCGCGTCCTCCTCGAAACCTGCAGGCAGCTCACGGACGCGGTCGCGGCGAGCCACCGGATGACGCCGGCCGGGGAGTGGCTGCTCGACAACTTCTACCTGGTCGAGGAGCAGATCCGTACCGCCAGGCGGCACCTGCCGAAAGGCTACAGCCGCGACCTGCCGCGGCTTGCGGACGGCCCTTCGGCGGGGCTGCCTCGCGTCTACGACATCGCTCTCGAGACCATCGCCCACGGCGACGGACGGGTGGATCCCGAGAGTTTCAGGCGGTTCGTCACGGCGTACCAGACGGTCACTCCTCTCCTCTTGGGCGAGCTGTGGGCGATCCCCATCATGCTCCGTCTGGCGCTCATCGAGAATCTGCGCCGGGTCGCGCTGCGCATCGCCGCCGGCAGGAGAGACCGCGACGTAGCGGTGGCGTGGGCGCACAAGCTGCAGGAGATGGCCCACCGGGATCCGAAGAACCTCGTTCTGGTGCTCGCCGACATGGCCCGCTCTGATCCGCCGATGACCACGCCGTTCGTGTCGGAGCTGGCGCGCCGCCTGCATGGCCAGGGCCCCGCCCTGGCCATGCCGCTGACCTGGATCGAGCAGCAACTGGCCGGATCGGGGCTGAGCATCGAGCGGCTGGTTCGGTCGGGCAACCAGCAGCAGGCTGCCGATCAGGTCTCCATCAGCAACAGCATCGGCAGCATGCGGCTCCTGGGAACCATCGACTGGCGGGACCTCGTCGAAGCCATGAGCGCGGTCGAGCAGACGCTGCGCACGGACCCGGCCAGGGCCTACGCGGCGATGGATTTCGCCACCCGTGACCGGTACCGCCACGTCGTCGAAGGGATCGCGAGGGCGAGCGGGCTCTCGGAGGATGCGGTAGCCAGTCGCGCGATCGGGCTGGCGAAGGCGGCTGCGTCCCATCACGGAAGCGCGGACAGGGCGGCGCATGTGGGCTTTCACTTGATCGACCGGGGTCTGCAGGGCCTCGAGAGGGCCACGGGGGCACGCCTCGGCGCGCGCGCGCGCCTGAAGCGCGCCGCGGGACGGGCTCCCCTGCTCCTCTACGCGGGCACCATCACGCTGATCACCCTGTTGCTGACCGGGGGCCTGCTGTCAGCGGCTCGGGCGGACGGTGCGGCCGACTGGGCGCTGGTGCCGCTGGGCCTCGTCGTGCTACTCGCGACCAGCCAGCTCGCCGTCGCGACGGTGAACTGGCTGGCGACCCTGGTCGCTTCGCCGCATCTGCTGCCGCGCCTGGACTTCTCCAAGGGCGTCCCCCCGCAGTCGCGTACGCTGGTGGTGGTCCCGAGCATGCTCGCCAGCCCACACGACGTCGAGAGCCTGCTCGAGTCGTTGGAGGTTTCGTTCCTGGCCAACCGCGACGTGAACGTACATTTCGGCCTGTTGACCGACCTCCCCGACGCATCCGAGGAGACGTTGGCCGGAGACGCGCCGCTGCTCAACGCGGCACGCATGGGGATCGAGACCCTCAACGTTCGATACGCGGACAGAGGGAACGATGCCTTCTTCCTCCTTCATCGACCGCGGCGCTGGAACCCCCACGATCGGATCTGGATGGGTTACGAGCGCAAGCGCGGCAAGCTGGCGGACCTGAACCTCCTGCTCCGTGAGGGCGACGCCAGCGGCTTCTCCATGGTGGAGGGCGACACCGCGGCGCTCACCGGCGTGAAGTACGTCATCACCCTGGACATGGACACGCAGCTGCCGCGCGACGCCGCCCGCGAGTTCATCGGCGCCATGGCGCACCCGCTGAACCGTCCTGTCTACGACCCCGCCCTGGGGCGGGTACGCACCGGCTATGGCATTCTTCAGCCCCGCGTCAGCGCGAGCCCCCTCGGCAGGGATCGGTCCCGCTACGGGCTCCTGCACGCCGGCGTCCCGGGCATCGACCCGTACACCCGCGCCGTCTCTGACGTTTACCAGGACGCGTTCCGCGAAGGCTCGTTCATCGGGAAGGGGATCTACGACGTCGAGGCGTTCGAACAGGCGCTGAAGGGGCGCTTCCCCGAGAATCGAATCCTGAGCCACGACCTCCTCGAAGGCTGCTACGCTCGGGCGGGGTTGTTGAGCGACGTCCAGCTCTACGAGCGATATCCGACCGTCTACGGTGCCGACGTCAGACGCCGCCACCGTTGGATGCGTGGCGATTGGCAGCTCGTGGCCTGGCTGCTCCCGCGGGTGCCCGGCTCCCGCGGGTGGGTCCGTAGCACGGGACTCTCCGCGCTTTCACGCTGGAAGCTGTTCGACAATCTGCGCAGGAGCCTGGTGCCGGCGACGTTGACGTCGCTCCTGCTCCTGGGTTGGACCGTGTTTTCGTCGCCGTGGTTCTGGACCCTGGTGGTGCTCGGCATCTTCCTGATCCCACCTGTGCTGGCCGCCCTGCTGGACCTCCTGAGGAAGCCGGACGACATGCGCCGGGGCCAGCACCTCGCCACCGCGGCCCACACCGCGGGGCGACGGTTCCTCCAGGTCGGCTCCGCTTTGGTGTTCCTGCCCCACGAGGCGTGGTACAGTCTGGACGCGATCCTGCGCACGCTCGGACGTCTGCTCGTCACGCGCAGACGGCTGCTGGAGTGGTATCCGTCCGGCGACCCGGAACGGTTGTCCGGCGCGGGCCTCACCGCCTCGGTTCGCTCCATGGCGTTCGCCCCGGTGCTCGCCACGGGTACGGCGTTCGTCGCGGCCGCGGTCGATCCGGCCGCGCTGATCGTGGCCGGGCCCATCCTGTTCCTCTGGCTGGTTTCCCCAACCCTCGCGTGGTGGATCAGCCTGCCCCTCACCCGCCGTCAGCCCCGGCTGACCGACGAGCAGGTGCGCTTCCTGCGCCGGATCGCCCGCAAGACCTGGGCGTTCTTCGAGCGCTGTGTGGGCGAAGAGGACCATTGGCTGCCACCCGACAACTACCAGCTGAGCCGTGATCCCACGCTGGCCCATCGCACCTCGCCGACCAACATGGGGCTGGCGCTGCTCGCAAATCTGTCCGCGTACGACTTCGGCTACATCCCGGCCGGACAGTTGCTCGAGCGGACAACCCGGGCCTTGGAGACGATGACGGGCCTGGCACGCCATCGCGGCCACTTCTACAACTGGTACGACACGCGATCGCTGCAACCGCTGCGACCGGCGTACGTCTCTACCGTGGACAGCGGCAACCTGGCGGGCCATCTGCTCACCTTGCGCCCCGGTCTTACCGCGCTCATCGATCGCCCGATCCTGGAACCGAGCTGGCTGGACGGTCTGCGCGACACGCTGTGGGTCCTCGAAGAAACCACACGGGACCCCCCTCCCGCAGCCATGGTGAGCTTCCGCGAGGACCTCGAAGCCGCGCTGAGCGCACCTCCGGCCACGCTCCCGGCGGTGCGGCGCGTGCTCGACGGGCTGGCGAGACGCGCCGAGGAAGTCGCGGCGAGCTGGGACCGTGGGCCCGAGAGCCCGACGGGCGAGTGGGCCCGGGCGCTCGCCCGGCAATGTCGGTTGACTCACGAAGAAATCGACTTCCTCGCGCCCTGGGCCGGCCTTCCGGACCCAGCGGACGAGGTCGGCGGCCTCGCCGAGCTCCAGGCAATCCCGACCCTGCGCGCCCTGGCGGGACTCGAGCTGGCACCCCCGAGCCCGCTCACCGGCCAGCAAGGCGTCCCTGCGACACCCGCCCAGTTGGAATGCCTGGCGGAGCGGCGTCGGCTCGTGGAGCAAGGCAGGACACGCGCCCGGGCGCGAATCGCGGCCACCCAGGGGCTGGTCGCACGGGCCGGCGCGCTGGCGGACATGGACTACGACTTCCTGTACGACAAGGCGTCCCGTCTGTTGAGCATCGGCTACAACGTGGACGAACGACGCAGGGATGAGAGCTTCTACGACCTGCTGGCTTCCGAGGCGCGCCTGTGCGTGTTCGTGGCGATCGCCCAGGGTCGACTGCCCCAGGAGAGCTGGTTCGCGCTGGGACGCCTGCTCACGACCGCCGGCGGTGAGCCCCTTCTGTTGTCGTGGAGCGGATCGATGTTCGAGTACCTGATGCCGCAACTGGTCATGCCGACCTTTGCCTCCACGCTGCTCGGCCAGACGACCCGCGCGGCCGTGGCAAGGCAGATCGAGTACGGCCGGCAGCGCGGCGTGCCGTGGGGCATGTCGGAATCCGGCTACAACACGGTGGACGCCCATCTCAACTACCAGTACCGCGCCTTCGGCGTGCCCGGCCTGGGACTCAAGCGCGGGCTCGCCGAGGATCTGGTCGTCGCCCCGTACGCTTCGGTGCTGGCGCTGATGGTGGAGCCGGAAGCGGCCTGCACCAACCTGCAGGCGCTCGCCGCGATCGGGGCCGAAGGGCAGTTCGGCTTCGTCGAAGCCGTGGACTACACCCCGGCACGCCAGCGGCGCGGGGAGCCCCATGCCCTGGTTCGCTCCTTCATGGCTCATCACCAGGGCATGAGCCTGCTCGCCCTGGCCTCCGTGTTGCTGGATGGCCGCATGCAGGCGCGGTTCGAGTCCGACCCGCTGTTCCGTGCCGCGGTGCCCCTGTTGCAGGAGCGGGTCCCAAGGGCCTCTGCGTTTTACGCCTACACCCCCGAGCGCACCGGCTTCCAGGCCGGCGCGGACGCCCTGCAGACGCCGATTCGCGTTCTGGACACCCCCGACACCTCGAGCCCGCAAGTACAGCTGCTGTCGAACGGCCGGTATCACGTCATGGTCACGAACGCCGGAGGTGGGTACAGCCGGTGGAACGATCTGGCCGTCACGCGCTGGCACGAAGACGGCACCCGTGACCCGTGGGGCACGTTCTGTTACCTGCGCGATCTGGACAGCGGCGCCACCTGGACCACCGCGCACCAGCCCATGTCGCGGCACGCCGACGACTACGAAGCGATCTTCTCGGAGGGGCGAGCGGAGTTTCGTCGCCGCGACGGTCATTTCGACACCCACACCGAAATCGTCGTTTCGCCGGAGGACGACATCGAGCTCCGCCGGGTGCACATCACCAACCGTTCCGACGAGCGCCGGACCATCGAGGTCACGAGCTACACGGAAGTAGTGCTCGCGGTGCCCGCGGCCGACGCGCTGCATCCGGCGTTCGGCAACCTCTTCGTGCAGACCGAGATCGTGGCTGAACACCGCGCCATCCTGTGCACGCGCCGGCCACGCTCCCGCGACGAAGCGGTGCCGTGGATGTTCCACCTCCTGGCCGTGCAGGCCATGGATGTCGGTGAGCTTTCCTACGAGACCGACCGTGCGCGCTTCGTCGGCCGGGGCCGCACCTTGGCCGCCCCGTGGGCTTTGGAGGATGGCGTGGCGCTGACCGGAAGCCAGGGCTCCGTACTGGATCCGGCGGTAGCCATTCGCGGTCGGCTCACGCTCGAGCCGGACCAAAAGGTCAGCTTCGACCTGGTCTACGGCATCGGCAAGAGCCGCGACGAAGCCCTGGGCCTGGTCGAAAAGTACCAGGACCGGAGCCTCGCCGACCGCGTATTCGACCTGGCCTCGACCCACGCCCAGGTGGTGCTTCGGCAGATCGAAGCCAGCGAGGCCGACGCGCAGCTCTATGGGCGTCTGGCCGGCTCGGTCATCTACGCCGATGCCTCGATGCGGGCGGATGGAAGCGTGCTCGTGAAGAACCGTCGTGGGCAGTCGGGACTCTGGGGCTACGCCATCTCCGGAGACCTGCCGATCGTCCTCCTGCGCATCGGCGACAACGCCAACATCGAGCTGGCGCGGCACCTGATCCAGGCCCACGCATACTGGCGTCTCAAGGGTCTGGCGGTGGATCTGGTGATCTGGAACGAGGATCGCGCAGGGTATCGGCAGGCGCTCCAGGATCAGATTCTGGGCCTGGTGGCGGAGGGCGTGGAGGCCCAGGTCATCGATCGGCCAGGCGGCATCTTCGTCCGCCCGGCAGAGCAGATCGCGGAGGAGGACCGAACGCTGTTCCAGACTGTGGCCCGTGCCATCCTCACCGACGCACGGGGAACTCTGGAGGAGCAGCTCAGCCGCCCCGGACCCGTGGACGTGCGCGTGCCACGACTCGTCCCGAGTGTGTCCCCCGCCCCCGAGCCACCCGCGGCCTTCGAGCTGCCGCAGCGCGAGCTGATTCTGTTCAACGGCATCGGGGGCTTCACCCCGGACGGGCGGGAGTATGTCATCACGACCACGCCTGCACAGCTCACGCCGGGCCCGTGGGCCAACGTCCTGGCAAACCCGACCTTCGGCAGCGTCATCTCCGAGAGCGGCCAGGCCTACACCTGGGGTGAGAATGCCCACGAGTTCCGACTCACGCCCTGGCATGACGACCCCGTATCGGACGCCGGCGGAGAAGCCTTCTACCTACGCGACGAGGAGAGCGGCCAGTACTGGTCGCCAACGCCGCTCCCTCGCCGCGGTACGACGCCGTACCTCAGTCGGCACGGCTTCGGCTACAGCGTCTTCGAGCATACCGAGGCCGGCATCCGCTCTGAGCTATGGGTCTACGTGGCGCGCGACGCGGCGGTGAAGCTGTCATGGCTCAAGGTGCAGAACCTGTCCGGAAGGCCACGCCGGCTCTCCGCCACCGGCTACGTGGAGTGGGTGTTGGGCGACCTGCGGCCCAAGTCGGCCATGCACGTGACCACCGAAGTCGATCCCATCAGCGGTGCGATCTACGCGCGCAACGCCTACAACACCGAATTCCCCGGCCGTGTGGCCTTCTTCGACGTGGACGTGGACCAGGCCGACCGGACCACGACGTGTGATCGAAGGGACTTCATCGGCCGAAACGGCAGCCTGGAGAGTCCCGCGGCGATGCTGCGCACGGACCTCTCTGGCAAGCTGGGCGCGGGTCTGGACCCCTGCGCGGCGATCCGCGTCCCCATCGATCTGGCCGACGGACAGGAACGAGAGGTCACCTTCAGGCTGGGCCTGGGGGGATCTCCGGGAGGCGACGAAGTCCACCGCCTCGTGCAGCGCTTCAGGGTCCCCGAGGCCGGACGACGAGCTCTCGATGCGGTCTGGCAGCAATGGAACCACACCCTGGGCGCGGTCCAGGTGCAGACGCCCGACGAATCCCTCAACGTGCTCACCAACGGCTGGCTCCTGTACCAGACGATAGCGTGTCGCATGTGGGCGCGCAGCGGCTACTACCAATCGGGCGGCGCCTTCGGCTTCCGCGACCAACTTCAGGACGCGATGGCGCTACTGCATGCCGAGCCCCGGCTTCTGCGCGACCACTTGCTCCTATGCGCGTCGCGCCAGTTCCCGGAAGGGGACGTCCAGCACTGGTGGCACCCGCCGTCCGGCAGGGGCGTGCGCACGCGCTGTTCGGACGACTACCTGTGGCTGCCGCTCGCCACCTGCCGCTATGTCCTCGGCACCGGCGACACAGGCGTGCTGGAGGAGCCCGTCCACTACCTCGAAGGCCGCGCTCTCGATGCGGACGACGAATCGTACTACGATCTGCCTGGCCGGTCCACGTCCGTCGAGAGCCTCTATGAGCATTGCGTGCGGGCCATACGCCGGGGGCTCGGATCCGGCGTGCACGGCCTGCCGCTGATGGGCTCCGGCGACTGGAACGACGGAATGAATCGCGTGGGCGCCGAAGGCAGGGGGGAGAGCGTGTGGCTGGGCTTTTTCCAGATCGAAGTCCTACGCCAGTTCGGCGCGCTTGCGCGCCTGCACGGCGATCCGACCTTCGCCGACCTGTGCAACGCCGAGGTTGCGCGCCTGCGGGAGGCCATCGAGCAGCACGCCTGGGACGGCTCCTGGTATCGTCGCGCCTGGTTCGACGACGGCACACCGCTGGGGTCGGCGGAGAACGCCGAATGCCGGATCGATGCGATCTCGCAGAGCTGGTCCGTGCTCTCCGGGCCGGGCGATCCCGAGCGCGCACGCGTGGCCATGAAGGCGGTGGATGAGCGGCTCGTGCGCCGAGACCACGCCCTCATCCAACTCCTCGATCCGCCCTTCGATCGATCGGACATGGACCCCGGCTACATCAAGGGCTACGTGCCGGGCGTGCGCGAGAACGGAGGGCAGTACACGCACAGCGCCGTCTGGGCAGCCATGGCGTTCGCGGCGTTGCGCGACGGTCCGCGTGCCTGGGAGCTGACGACCATGATCAATCCGGCGAACCACGCCACCACCCCGGAAGACATCGAAACCTACAAGGTGGAGCCCTACGTCGTCGCCGCCGACGTCTACGCGGTGGAGCCTCACACGGGACGCGGGGGCTGGACCTGGTACACGGGGTCGGCGGGATGGATGTACCGGCTGATCCTGGAATCGCTGCTGGGTCTGCGCCTCGACGTGGACAAGTTGCACGTCGCGCCCTGCCTACCCGCGCACTGGAGCGGGTTGAAGATCCACTACCGTCACCGGGAAACGGTCTACCACATCGCCGTCACCCGGGTCGGCGTGGACGACCGCGGTGCACGCGTCGAGACGCGGGTGACGGTCGACGGCGTCGAGCAGGGCGGCCCGTGGATCCCTCTGGTGGACGACCAAGCGGAGCACTGGGTGGAGGTGAGCGTTCCGCCCGCGTGAGTCCGTGGGCCCGGGTTCGGCCCCGGACCTCAACCCTCCAGCTCGCCCATGCGCGCGTCCGCGTTGCGGAGCACCGCCTCGAGCGCCTCCTGACTGATCACCCTGCGGTGGTAGGCGTCCATCACGTGCTCCTTCTCCACCATCATCAGGTGCCGGGACGCCCGCCGGGCCTCCTCGTCGCGGAGCACGCCACGCTCCATCTGCATGCCGCGCATCGCCTCCTCCGCCGGGTGCACGCGTGTCTCGTAGCGCTCCTGGAGCTGCGCGAGCACGTCCGGGTGGACGTGCTTCTTGCGGCCCATCTCGGTGAGCTCGGTCAGGGGGGCGGCCGCCGCCTGCAGTCCGCCGCGCGCCACCTCGTACTGGACCCGCTCCGCCTCTGGATTGCCGATGCCCAGCACGCGGAGCAGCGGCGCCATCGTGAGGCCGTTGACGAGGATGGTCAGGACAACCACACCGAAGGTGATTGTGACGATGACATCGCGATGGGGCACGTCGACGACGGAGAGGCTGAGAGCGAGCACCATGGAGATACCACCGCGCAGGCCGCCCCACGTGAGCGCCGCGGTCCACGCGACGGGGATGCGACGCTCGCCGCGCAGCACCAGGGACGCCAGCAGCATCACGACCGCGCGCGAGGCCATCACGGCGACATATGACCGGACCCGACGACCTTAAGCCTAGACACTCTAAAGGAATGCGCCTACTCTCTCTCTAGTGTCAGGGGAACTTGGAGGGAAGCCCGAAGGCGCGTAGACCGATGCCAGCGACCAAAGGACGGCGGATCAGAATCGGGATGGCTACCGTTGCCGTGGCGATCGGCGCTCTCGGCCTGTGGGTCGCCCGCAGCACGACGGGGAGAGCGCTGACGAAGTCGAAGGATGCGTTCGTCCCGTTCGCCGGCGACGGCCGGGTACGCTTCGAGGACGGAGCCGAGCCCATGGCCGAGCGAGTCGCGGACTTCCTGGATACGGCCATCGCCAGGGTGGAGGCGGTGCACGGCGGCCCGTTCCCGGAGCCCTTCACCGTGTACGTATGCGCCACCCAGCGCAGCCTGAACGAGTTCCTCGGCTTGCCCCCTGGCGCACCCATCCGGGGGACGGTCCGCTTCGGCGAGGTCTTTCTCGCGCCGTCGGCCTTCGACTGGCGGGGCGAGGATCTCCACAGGGAGAGCCTCACGCACGAGCTGTCCCATCTCCATCTCCGGCAGACGCTCGGCTTCGTGGCCCACCGCGGTCGGATTCCCCCGTGGTTCAACGAGGCCCTGGCGGATCTCGTCTCCGGCGCGGGCGGCGAGGGCGTCTCCCACGAGGAGGCCGTGCGGGCCATCCTCGAGGGACGTGCTCTGCGGCCAGACTCCACCGGGAAGCTGTGGAGCCTCAGGCGCTCGGGTGACTACGGGTTGCCAGGCCCCATGCTTCACCGCCAGAGCCGGATGTTCCTGGACTGGCTGCGGGAACGGGATGCGGCGGGCTTTCCGACCTTCCTCCGCGGGATTCAGGAAGAGGGTTCCTTTGCGGCCCCGTTCCGGGCCTACTTCGGTGGCAGCGTGGAGGAGGCCTGGAGCGCCTTTGCCCGGTCACTCGGCACGGAGGGAGGCGACGGGATCCACCCGGAGGGCGCGGGTGACGGGAATGGCGAGGGCGAGGGCCACGGAGAGGAGAAGGACGACGGCGCCGGTGACGATGGCGAGGGGATCCGTCGGAGTGACGCCCCAGAGTAATCCTCCGACGACGCGGGTGGCGGCGGAGGCTCCCACCAGACCCAGGAGCGCGCCCGCGGCCAGGGGACCCGAGATCGTCGACAACACCAGCCTGACCGTGGAGCTACGGTCGGCGCCCATGGCCACCCGGATTCCGATCTCCCGGCGGCGGCGCGTTACCGCCAGCGCGACGACGCCGAAGATTCCGGCGGCGGACAGGATGAGGCCCAGGGCCGCGATGATGCCGAAGAGCTCGGCGTTCATGCGCTGGGTATACAGGAAGCCGCGTACGACCTCCGCATAGGGGAGGATGTTCACGATGGCGATGCGGGTGTCCACCTGGCGGAGCTCCTGCTCCATGCGGTCCACGGCCGCGGACGGGTCGTCCACCACCTTGACCAGGAAGGCGTTGCCCGGAGCGGAGTAGTGCTGGGGCAG
>JBDHGI010000074.1:0-21595 GCA_039589955.1 Gemmatimonadota bacterium
TACCGGGTGGGCGCCGCCTACCTGGCCATCGTCTTCGCCGGCCTCCAGGGGGCTGATCTCGTATTCCCGGCGCTGGGCATCGGGTCGCGTGGCTTCAACGCTGTCGTTCTGGCCGCCCTCATGGGGTTTCCGCTGGTGGTGGCTCTGGCCTGGACGTTCGACATCACCCGGAGTGGCATCCAGCGGACCGGCCCCGCAGTGGCAGCCGAGGGCAACGCCTGGCCACCCAACCGGTGGGATCGCGTGAAAGCCGCGGTGGTGGGAGCCGGCTTCATGGGGGTGGTCTGGTTCGGCGTCCATGTCTGGCAGGCGCCGACGCTGGAGGCCGACGTCGGCCTGATTCCCACCGACCGTCCGGTGGTCGCCGTCCTGCCCTTCGCGGACCTGTCCCCCGGGGAGGACCAGGCGTACTTCGCCGACGGCCTCCACGAGGAGCTCCTGCACCAGCTCTCCGCCCTGCCCGACCTCCGCCTCATCTCGCGGACGTCGGTGATGCACTTCCGGGGGAGCCCCGCCACCGTGAAGGTCATCGCCGATTCTCTGGACGCCCGCTACGTGCTGGAAGGGAGCGTCCGTCGCGCCGCCGACAGCGTGCGAGTCACCGTGCAGCTCATCGACGCCGAGAGCGACGAGCACCTCTGGTCCGAGTCTCTCAGTCGGGCCCTGTCCATAGAGGAGCTCTTCGACCTGCAGCGGACGCTCGCCGTTCGCTTGGCCCGGTCTCTGGGGGGAACCCTCCTGACTACCGGGGCCGAGCGGCTGGGGCGTCCCCCCACGAGGAGCCTGGAGGCGTACAACCACTTCCTCCGGGGGCGTCATCACTTCCACCAGTTCAGTCGGTCCGACATGAGGGACGCCGCCGACGACTTCCTGCGTGCCCTCGAGCTGGATCCGGAGTTCGGGTCGGCCCACGCGATGTTGGCGTTCGCCTACACCGTCCAGAACAACCTCGGCATGGGAATCCCGGGAGAGCACTTCCCCCGCATCCGGGAGCACGCGGGCCTGGCCCTCCGATACGCCCCCGACGACCCCTGGAGTCGATTCGCCGCCGCGGTGGTCCCGTACACCATCGAGTGGGATTGGCATGCGGCGAAGGGGCACTACGACCGAGCCCTGGCCCTCGACCCCGGCTTCACCTCCGCCCTGTGGGCCGTGGCGGAATGGCACGGCATCGTGGCGGGAAACACCGAGGTGGCCCTCCAGTTCGTGGACGAGGCGCGCCGCCTCGATCCCTTCGCTTCCGCCGCTGCCGCCACCCGCGCAGCCGTCCTGCATTTCGGGCGGCGGTACGCCGAGGCGGCGGAGGAATACCGCGCCATGCGCGAGGTGGACCCCGCCAATCCCACCAACACCATGAACCTGGTGTCGAACCTGGCCCTCTCGGGGCGGGTGGAGGAGGCCCGTCGGCTCCTGGCGGAGGCCCTGCCCCGGGTTCGCGCCACCTACGGTCCCACGTTGGCGGTGCACCTCGCCCGGGTGGGGGACCTGGAGGGGGCGCGGGCCGTCCGGGACGAATGGACGGCGCGTCGCCGGGCCGGCGGCGCGGTGGCTGCCTCCCGGCTGGCGGCAGCGGAGGTCGCCGTGGGCGAGCTCGACGGAGCCTTGACCTGGCTCGAGCGCTCCTTCGCCGACGAGGGGGGGATCTACACCCTCCGTGACCCTTTGTGGGATCCCCTCCGAGGAGATCCTCGCTTCCAGGTGCTGTGGGACCGGGTGGGGCTTCCGGGGGACCCGCCGCCGGCGGGCTGACCGACCGCGGCCCCTGGCGTGGCCCAGACCACGGGGTCGCCATGCCTGCCGGTTGATCCTCCGTCGGCCGTCGGGGTATCCTTGGGTCGCCCATGGCCACCTCCGACGACACCCCTCTCATGCAGCAGTGGCGGGAAGCCAAGTCCCGCCACCGGGACGCGCTCCTGTTCTTCCGGGTGGGCGACTTCTACGAGCTCTTCCACTCCGACGCCGAGGAGGGAGCGCGGCTCCTGGGGCTGACCCTCACGTCCCGCAACAACGGCGCCGCGGCCCGGGTCCCGCTGGCGGGCGTCCCCGCCAAGGCGCTGGACGACTACCTGGCCCGGCTGGTCAAGCTGGGACGCCGGGTGGCCATTTGCGACCAGGTGGAGGATCCGGCGCTGGCCAAGGGCATCGTCAAGCGGGAGGTCACCGAGACGGTGACGCCGGGGACCGTGCTCTCCGACACACTCCTGACGGAGCGGCGGAACAACTTCCTCGCCGCGCTGGTCCCCGACGCGGACGGGAGCTTCGGCCTGGCGGCCCTGGACGTCTCCACGGGGGAGATGACGGCTCAGCGGGTGGGCGCCGGGGAGCTTCGGGGGGAGCTTGGCCGCCTCGAGCCCTCCGAGCTCCTGCTGCCCAGGGCGCTGGAAGGGGCCCGCTTGGGGGAGCAGGACGGGGCCGGTCCCGCGCGCACGTACCGGGACGACTGGATGTTCGAGGAGGACGTGTGCGCCGGTGAGCTGTGCCGGGTCCACGGCATACAGTCCCTGGAGGGCTTCGGCTTCCAGGCCGGCGACGGGGCGCTGGCACGAGCCGCGGGCTCCCTGGTCCAGTACCTCGGGGAGATCCGTCCCGCCGGCGTGGGACATCTTCGCCCGGTGAAGATCCGGCGGCCCGGTTCGGTCATGCTTCTGGACGACATGACCCGCCGGAACCTCGAGCTCGTGGAATCCCTGCGGGGTGGCGAGGAGGGAGGCACGCTCCTGGACGTCCTGGACGAGACGGTCACGGCCATGGGCGCGCGACTCCTGCGCCGCTGGGTCCTGGAGCCGCTGATCACGCCCAAGGCCATTTGGAGGCGCCAGGAAGCCGTCGCGGAGCTCGTCGACGACGTGGCGCTCCGCGCCTCGCTGCGCGAGGCCCTCAAGGGCATCTCGGACCTGGAGCGGGTCGCGGGCAAGGTCGGCACCGGCCGCCTCGCTCCCCGAGACGTTGCCGCTCTGAGGAGGTCGTTGGCCCGCTTGCCGAGGATCCGCGAGCTGGGCACCGACGCCCGCTCGGAGCTCCTGAGGGACGTCACCTCGGACATGGACTGCCTCGAGGACGTGGCCGGACATCTGGAACGGGCGGTCGCCGAGGATCCACCGGCCACGCTGCAGGAAGGGGGTGTCATCCGGGACGGCTGGTCCGAAGAGCTCGACGACCTCCGGCGCGTGCGGGACGGCGCCGTGGACTTCATCGCGAGCCTGCAGACCCAGGAGAGGGAGCAGACCGGGATTCCCTCCCTGAAGGTCGGCTTCAACAAGGTCTTCGGGTATTACCTGGAGGTGACGCGGGCGAACCTCGAAAAGGTGCCGGAGCGATACCACCGCAAGCAGACCCTGTCGAACGCGGAGCGGTACTTCACGCCCGAGCTCAAGGAGTGGGAGGAGAAGGTCCTCGGAGCCGAGGACCGGATCGCGCAGCTGGAGGCCGAGCTCTTCGCCGAAGTGAAGGCCAGGCTCGCCGCCGAGGTGGCGAGGCTCCAGGACGCCGGGGCTCGGCTCGCCCGACTCGACGTCATGGGGACCCTGGCCGGGGTCGCCGAGCGCAGGGGCTACGTCCGCCCGGAGGCCCACACCGGGTACGATCTGGAGATCCGGGATGACATCACCCTGGGGGACGATGGCTGGATCGTCATCCTCACCGGACCGAACATGGCGGGGAAGAGCACGGTGCTACGCCAGGTGGGCCTCATCCAGCTACTGGCGCAGATGGGGTCCTTCGTTCCGGCCCGATCGGCCCGGCTGCCCGTCGTCGACCGCATCTTCACCAGGGTGGGGGCCTCGGACAACCTGGCGAGAGGTCAATCCACGTTCATGGTGGAGATGAGCGAGACCGCCGCCATCGTTCACGGTGCCACGGAGCGCTCACTGGTGCTCCTCGACGAGATCGGCCGCGGCACCTCCACGTACGATGGCGTGTCCATCGCCTGGGCGGTGACCGAGCATGTTCACGAGCATCTGGGGGCCAAGACCGTCTTCGCCACCCACTACCACGAGCTCACCCAGCTCGGCGACCTGCTCCCGGGAGTGAAGAACATGAATGTCGCCGTGCGGGAGGTGGGGGACGGGGTGGTGTTTCTCCGCCGTCTCGTGGACGGAGGGGCCGACCGGTCGTATGGGATCCAGGTGGCCCGCCTTGCGGGGCTCCCCGACGAGGTCCTCGCCCGCGCCCGGGAACTTCTCAGGGAGTTGGAGGGAACACATAGCCATGGCGGCGAGGGCCTCGGGCGCTACGGCGAGCACCGTCCCCGCTCGGAGCCCCCGCCGGACCAGCTGTCGATCTTTCAGGTGGAGCATCCTGCGGTGACCCGGCTGCGCGGTGTCGACCCCGACTCGCTCACTCCCCGGGAGGCGCTGGACCTGATCTACGAGCTCGGGCGGGAGGTGAAGAAGCACAGGTGACTTCGTCGAGCGAACGGATATCGTCGGGCCGGAGCGTCTTCGCGGTCGGGTCGGTCGCCCTGCTGCTGGTAGCGTGCGGGGGCGAGGGGGAGATCGAGCAGCCCGCGCCCCTCTACGGCCAAGTGCCCATCGAGTACCCCCTCCAGCTCTGGGACGACGACATGGAGGGTGAGACGGTGCTGCGGGTTCGGGTCACCGACACCGGCCAGGTGGACAGCGTGGAGGTGCTGGAGAGCTCCGGGCTCCCGGCGTTCGATTCGGCCGCGGTCCGGGGAGCGAGGGACCTCCGCTTCAGCCCCGCGAGACGAGGGGGCAAACGGATCGAGGTCTGGGCCAAGGTCCCGGTGCGCTTCTCCAAACGGCCCAGGGGAGACACGCTGTACAGCTTCTGAGGGCACTGGATTCTGACGCTCCACCTCGCTAGGCTCCCCGCAGCCGGCTCGGGTCGGCATCGGTCGTGCCGCGGGTCGTGCTGCGGCCCGTCACCAGCCCTTCGGAGCGTCCTGAATGAGCGAGCGTCACCGGCGTCCGTACGACGACGTCATCCAGATGGTCGGATGGACTCCCCTGGTCCGCCTCAACCGGGTCATGGACGGCTGTCGGACGCCCGTGTACGGGAAGGCCGAGTTCATGAACCCGGGAGGATCGGTCAAGGACCGCATCGGCCTGGCCATGATCGAGGCCGCCGAGAGGGACGGGTCCCTGAAGCCCGGCGGCGTCATAGTCGAGGGCACGAGCGGGAACACCGGCCTCGCGCTCGCCATGGCCGCGTCCATCAAGGGGTATCGCTGCATCTTCACCATGCCCGACAAGATGAGCATGGAGAAGGTGAAGCTGCTCCGGGCGTTCGGAGCGGAGGTCATCATCACGCCCACCGCCGTTCCCCCGGATCACCCCGAGAACTACGTGATGAAGGCCAAGGCCATCGCCTCCGCGACGCCAGGCGCCGTGCTCGCCAACCAGTTCTACAACCCCGCTAATCCCGAGGCCCACTATCAGACCACCGGCCCCGAGCTGTGGGAGCAGAGCGAGGGGCGCATCACCCACTTCTTCGCCGGGGCAGGGACGGGGGGCACCATCACCGGGACGGCCCGCTTCTTGAAGGAGAAGAACGCGACGATACAGATCGTTGGAGTGGATCCGGAGGGATCCATGATCGGACCCTTCTTCAACACGGGGCTGGAGATCGAGGGTGGGCCGTACAAGGTCGAGGGGCTGGGGAACGACAAGATCCCGGGGACGCTGGACCTGTCGGTCGTGGACCGGTACGTGACGGTGGGCGACGCGGAGTCCTTCCGGATGGCGCGCCGGCTCACGCGGGAGGAAGGGCTCTTCGTGGGTGGGTCCTCCGGGCTCATCGTGCATGCGGCGGTGGAAGCTGCGAGAGAGCTCGACGATCCCGACGCGTTCGTGGTGGCCGTTCTGTGCGACTGGGGCGAGCACTACCTGAGCAAGGTCTTCGACGACGAGTGGATGCGGGAGAACGGCTTCCTCCCGAGGGCAAGGAGGCACACCATAGCCGACATGGTGGCATCGAAGGAGGGTGGGGCCGGCGTCATCACCGTGGCTCCGAGCACGGCCGTCCGCTCGGCCCTTTCGGCCATCACGGCCCACGATATCGGACAGCTCCCCGTGGTGCTGGGGGGCGAGTGCGTGGGATCCCTCGGCGAAGGCGACCTCATGGCCCGGGTCATCGAGGATCCGTCCCTCCTGGACGCACCGGTGGAGTCGGTCATGGACGCCCCCTACCCGGTGTTGGACAGCCATGTGGACTCCGAGGAGGTGACGGCCCTCCTGCAACGGGGCAACGCCGCCTGCCTGGTCCGCGAAGAGGGAGAGCTGACGGCGATCGTCACCCGCTACGACGTCGTTCGTGCCCTGACGGGAGCGTCGAGCTGAGGACCGCGGCGGAGGAGGCCCCGAGGTGAGGATCGCCGTGCTCATGGGCGGGACCTCGGACGAGCGCGAGGTCTCGCTGTCGTCGGGCGCGCAGGTCGCCCGGGCCCTGAGACAGGCCGGCCACGAAGTCGTGGCCGTGGACACGGTGACGGGGCTGCTGCCACCGGAGGAGGAGCGCCGCCTCCTCACCGAGGGCGTGAGAGCCACGCCGCCGGAGCATGGAGATCTCGTCCGTCTCGACGAGGGTCACACCGTCGCCCTCGCCCGTGATCCGTCGCTGGGCGAGGTGGATGTCTTCTTCCTCGCGCTCCACGGGGGGTCCGGGGAGGACGGCACCATCCAAAGCCTCCTGGACGTCGCCGGCGTCGCCTACACCGGCAGCGACCGGCTGGGATGCTCGCTGGCCATGGACAAGGAAGTGTCCAAGAGGCTACTCCGTGACGCCGGCATCCCCACCCCGGACTGGCTGTCGGGGGATCTGGACGTGGACCGCGTCGCGTCGGCGCTCGGCCTGCCGGTCATCGTCAAGGCGTCCGCGGGCGGGTCATCCCTCCGCCTGGAGCTGGCCCATGACCGACAGGAGCTGGAGGCGGTGCTCCGCGAGAGCGCCTCCTGGAATGACGTGGTCCTGGCCGAGCGCTACGTCCAGGGCAGGGAGCTGACCGTGGGGATCGTCGGCGACGACCCTCTGCCCGTGGGTGAGATCGTCCCGGCCCACGAGATCTTCGACTACGAGTGCAAGTACCAGCCGGGCCTCGCCCAGGAGATCTTCCCCGCGGACATCCCCGCGGACCTTTCCCAGGAGTTGCAGACCCTCGCGGTACGGGCGCACAAGGCGCTGCGTCTCAGGGATTTCTCCAGGGTGGATTTCATCGTGGACGACGAGGGGACGCCCTGGTGCCTGGAGGCCAACGCCCTGCCCGGGATGACGGCCAACAGCCTGCTCCCCAAGGCGGCTCGGGCGGCCGGAATGGGCTTTCCCGAGCTCTGCGACCGGATCGCGTTCCTGGCTTCGGCAAGAAGGACCAGCCAAGATTCGTAGGTAAGTTGTGGATGCGGGAGGGACCCTCCCGGGCGGCTCGGGGTCCCGGCGAAGCGCCGGAACCTGACCCGGATTCCCGGGTTTGAGCCAGTCCCCGCCCGCAGGACACGGACTGACCATGGCCTATACTTACAGGAGCATCGGATTCGGCGGCGCCCTCACCCCCGTGGTGAAGCGGCTGCTGATCGCCAACGTGGCGGTCTTCGCCGTCACGCTCCTGGCGGGAGCCGAGGGAGAGAGGCTCATCCACGGCTGGTTCGCCTTCCAGCCGCGGAACATCTTCCTCCGGCCGTGGGGCGTCTTCACCTACATGTTCCTGCACGGCGACCTGTGGCACCTCGGCATCAACATGCTGGTGCTCTTCTTCTTCGGGCCGTCGTTGGAGAGCCGCTGGGGCTCGGGCGAGTTCCTGAAGTACTACGTCATCTGTGGGCTCGGCGGGGTCGCCCTGAGCTACCTCTTCCTTCCGGCCTGGGTGATCGGCGCCTCGGCGGCCGTGTACGGGGTCATGCTCGCTTTCGCCATGAACTGGCCGGACGCGCCCATCTACTTCATGGGCCTCTTTCCCGTGAAGGCCAAGTGGCTGGTGACCTTCTTCTTCGTCGCGAGCCTCCTGAGTGCTATGGACGGGGGGACCGGCGGTGGCGTGGCTCACTTCGCCCACCTGGGCGGCCTCCTCACGGGGTTCATCTACCTGAAGAGCGACTGGCGTCCCGGGCAGCGGGTGAAGCGGTTCCGCTCGGCGGTGAAAGCTCGAAGGATGGCCATCGTTCCGGGTGGCGACAAAGGGAGTCCGGTGAGCGATCGCACCTCGAACCGGCGGGAGCAGGAAGAAGAGCGGGCACTCTACGACGCGGTGGACCAGGTGCTCGACAAGATCTCGGCGCACGGCATGGCGTCGCTCACCCCGAAGGAGCGGAAGCTCCTGGACGAGGTGTCCCGGAAGCACCGATCCAACTGACCCCGAGCCCTTTCCTGCCTGGGCCGGCCCCACGGGCCTCCCGTCTCGCCCCTTCGCTCCTCCGTTCACTCCGGGGAGTAGCCCGTTGACATCAGATCAGAATATAGGTATATATATATCTCCCTGATCTGATGCGGAGGAGACATGGCCCGGACGAAGACGCCAGAGATCCTGTCGGAGTCGGCGGTGGAGGACACTGCACACGTGCTGCGGTGTCTGGGCCACCCCCTTCGGCTGAGGATCCTCGACGTCCTGGAGAAGGGTGGTGAGGCGACGGTCACGGAGATCTACGAGGCTCTCGGCGTGGAGCAGGCCGTGGCATCGCAGCATCTCACCACGATGCGGGACAACGGCATCCTGAGCCGGCGAAAGGACGGCGTCCACGTGTACTACAGCATCGGAGACGATCGGGCGTTGAAGGTCCTCGCCTGCGTCAGGCAGGCGAATTGCTGAGCTGAGGCCACCGCCCCGCCGGTTTTCTCGGATCCCGGAGAGGCGGTCTTCTTGTGTCCATGGATATATGATAATATGAATATTAGGATACTAATCTTTCTGTTGGCGCCGTTGGGGGCGCTCGCGGCTGCGGAAGAAGGCCACGCCCAGGAGCGGGCCATCACCCTCGTGGAGGCGTTGTCCGAGGCCCGCAGGGCAAGCCACGATGTCCGGGCTGCGCGGTCCAGGGCCGAGGCGGCGCGCTACGCGGAGGAGGCCGCCGGCGCCTTCCTGCTGCCGACCCTCGGGCTGGAAGCCGGGGCCGTCCGATCAAACGACCCGGTGGCGGCATTCGGTGGTCGCCTGCGGCAGGGGCGATTCACCGAGGAGGACTTCGACCCCGCACGGCTCAACCATCCCGACGCCCTCACCGACTGGAGCGGCGCAGTGGGCGCCGCCTGGGCTCCCCTGGATCCCGCCGCCCTCTCCGGGCGCTCGGCGTCCCGCGCCGACGCGGCCGCGGCAGCTCTCGGCGCGAGCTGGGTTGAGCGGGCGGCGGCCTTCCAGGCCGAGGTCCGATACATGGAGGCCGTAGGAGCGGATCGGCGCTTGGCGGCCGCCGCCGCGGCCCTGGCGGCCGCCGAAGAGGTCACCCGCCTGGTGCAGCTTCGACGGGGTGAGGGACTGCTTACCGACGCCGACCTTCTGCAGGCCAGGGCGGCCCGGGACGCGGCCCGGGCGGGGCGCATCGACGCGCTCCGCGCCGTCGGCGATGCGCGGGATCGGCTGGCGGTGTCGTTGGCGTGGCCGGACGGCGCGACCCCGGTGCCCACGGACACGGCGTTTGCCGATGAGGTCAGCCTCGGCGAGGGAGATGTCGCCAGCCGCGCGGACCTTCGCGCCTCCGCGCTGTCCGTGGACGCCGCGGGGGCCCGGGCCGCTCAGGCGCACCGTACCCGGCTGCCGAGGCTGGAGGGATTCGCCCGGATTGAGACGCACTCCACGCGGGCGTTCACGGGCACCGAGCACGACTGGACGGTCGGGGTGCGGGTGAGCATCCCCCTGTTCTCCGGCTTCGCGCTGAGCTCCCGGGCCCGCGCGGCTGCGGCGCTCCATGAGGCAGCGGGGCGAGAGCACGAGGCTCGGCTGCGGCAGGCCGCCTCGGATCTCGCGCAGGCGCGCCGCGCCGTGGAGGCTGCGCGACAGGGGAGTCTGGCGGCCCACGCTGCGGCAGTGGCCGCGTCCGAGGCAGCCCGCCTGATGCGGCGGCGCTTCGAGGAGGGACTCACCACCACGGCCGACCTTCTGGGTGCCGAGGCCCAGGTGGCCGACTTCCGCGCCCGGGCCATCCAGGCCCGCCTGGGGCTGCAGATGCTGGTCGCACGCCTCGCGTTCTTGACCGACACCACTACCGACCACGTCCCCGGAGGGACGGAACGATGAAGCGCTTGATTCTGTCTGCGACGGCCCTGGCGGCGGTCGCCTGTACTTCCGACGAGCCCGGGCGGCTGCCCCAGGAGGAAACCCCCGCATCCGTGGCCGTGTCGAAGGCCACCCGGGCACCCGTCGTGGAGAGCTTTCCCGCCACGGTCACCTCCGAGAGGACGGCAGAGATCGCCACCCGCATGAGTGGCACGGTCGAAGCGGTCCTGGTGGACGTTGGGTCAGCCGTCCGACGCGGAGATGCTCTGGTGAAGCTGGACGCCGCGGACGTGGAGGCCAGGGTCGCGGCCGCCCGCGCCCAGACCAAGCTCGCAGTCCGCTCGTTCACGCGGGTGGAGAACCTGGCACGGGACGGCGCGGCATCCCAGGCGGAGCTGGATCGGGCCACCGCGGCGCTGGAGGCTGCCCGGGCGGCGCAGAAGGAGTCGGAGGCCCAGAAGGCCTATGCGGCCGTGCGCGCGCCCTTCGACGGGGTCGTCACGTCCCGTGCGGTCGACCCGGGAGACCTCGCCGCACCGGGTCGCCCTCTGTTGACCCTGGTTGCCCCGGGAGCCCTCGAGGTCGTGGCGGATCTGCCGGCGCAGCGCGCCGGATCTCTGAAGGTGGGGAGCGCCATCCGCATCCGCGTGGGTGACGCGGTCGTCCTCGGCTCGGTGAGCCGCGCGGCGCCCGCGCTCGGTCCGGGCAGCCGGACCTTCCGGGTGGAGGCGTCCCTCCCCGAGGGGGTCCCGCAGGCCATACCCGGTGCGTACGCCCGATTGGAGATCGAGCGCACGGAGGGAGGGCCGCGGTGGATTCCCGAGGACGCCGTCGTCGAGCGAGGTCAGCTGAAGGGAGTCTATTCGGTCGAGAGCGACACGGTGCGGCTCCGTTGGGTGCGCCTGGGGCAGACAAGGGAAGGCGCCGTGGAGCTGTTGGCCGCGCCGGCGGGTGATCTGGCGGTCGTACGCCGACCCGGCGCCGACCTCTACGACGGGCGGGCCGTCTCTCAAGCGCGCGTGGAGCCGTGGACAGTTCCGGGTGCGGAGGCACGGACCGGCAGCACGGAGGAGGACCGGTGAAGCAGAACCTGGCAGGACGACTCGCGGGGATCTTCTTGGAGTCGAAGCTCACCCCGCTCCTCATGGCCGCGGCCCTGGGGGTGGGAGTCTGGACGCTCTCCACGATGCCCAGCGAGGAGGAGCCGCAGATCATCGTGCCCCTGGCGGATCTGTACCTTCCCCTTCCCGGAGCTTCGCCGGCCGAAGTCGAGAACCGGGTGCTCATCCCTCTCGAGAACGTGCTCTCGGGGATCGAGGGCGTGGAGTACGTCTATAGCCACGCCGAGCCGGGATTCGGTCTCGTGACCGTCCGGTACGAGGTGGGACGAGACATGGAGCGGAGCCTGGTACAGCTCTACAGCACGCTCATGAAGCACGCCGACCGCATGCCGCCGGGACTCCACCTCCCCCTCGTGAAGACGGTGACCATCGATGACGTGCCCTTCTTCACGGCGACCCTCTTCGGGGCGGGGATGGACGGGGCGACGCTTCGCCCCCTCGCCGACGAGCTGCGAACCGAGCTCCAGACCCTGACGGACGTCAGGGACGTCGAGGTGGTGGGCGGCTATCCGCGGGAGATCCGCGTGGAGCTGGACCCCGAGCGGTTGGCGGCCTACGGCGTCGATCCCCTCTCGGTAGCGGAGCGCCTGGGCAGGGAGAACGTGGAGGCCGAGGCGGGCACCTTCACCTCCGACGACCAGGTGGTCCGCGTGGTGACCGGGTCCTTCCTGGCTGACCGGCAGGACGTCGAGAGCGTCGTCGTCGATGTGCGTGACGGAGCCCTCGTGCAGGTTCGGGACGTGGCTGACGTGGTGGACGGCCCTTCGGAGGTGACCCAGTACACGTTCCACAGCGGGGATGGGGCCGAGTGGCTGCCCATGGTGTCCCTGGCCGTGTCCAAGCGGCCGGGCGCCGACGCCACGGAGCTCGGTAGGGCCCTGGAGGCCCGCCTCGAGGAGGCCCGGGGTCGTCTCCTGCCCGACGACCTCACCGTGAAGATCACGCGGAACTACGGTGAGACGGCCCGCCACAAGGTGGTGACCCTGCAGGAGCACCTCTTCATGGCGGTGCTCTCCGTGGGCCTCGTCATCCTGCTCACCATGGGCTGGCGCAGCGCCGTGGTGGTGATGATGGCCGTCCCCGTGACGTTCGCGCTGACGCTCTTCGTGTACCAGATCTTCGGCTACACGCTGAATAGGGTCACCCTGTTCGCTCTGATCTTCGTCACGGGGATCGTCATCGACGACTCGATCATCGTCGCGGAGAACATGGAGCGGCACTTCTCGATGCGGGACCGACCGATCCGCGCCGCGGCCCGTGCAGCGGTGGACGAGGTGGGGAACCCCACCATTCTGGCGACGCTGACAGTGATCGCGGCTGTGCTTCCCATGCTGTTCGTGAGCGGCCTCATGGGACCGTACATGAGCCCCATGCCCATCGGCGCCACCGTGGCCATGGTCTTCTCCCTGGGCGTCGCCCTGATCATCACTCCCTGGCTCGCATTCAAGCTCCTGAGCCGGGCCCACGCCGGGAGCGACGGCGACGCGTACGTCCTAGAGAAGACCAGGATCTATCGGCTGTATGCCGCGTTCATGAAGCCCCTCCTGGCCCGTCCCGCGGCCATGTGGGGGGCTCTGGCGGCGGTGGTGGTGCTTCTTCTCGGTGCCGGGGGGATGTTCCTCACCCGATGGGTGCAGGTGAAGATGCTTCCCTTCGACGACAAGAACGAGGTCCAGGTGATCCTGGATCTGCCCGAGGGGACACCGCTGGAGGCGACGCTTGCCGTGGCCACCGACATGGGGCGGGCGGTGGCCGCCGTCCCCGAGGTAGCGGACGTGCAGCTGTACGCCGGCGTGGCGGCGCCGTTCAACTTCAACGGCATGATCCGGCACTACTACCTCCGCCAGGGGCCCCACGTCGCCGACCTCCAGGTGAACCTGGTGGACAAGGGCGACCGAGCTGCCAAGAGCCACGACGTGGCGAGGGCTCTGCGCCCACTCGTCGAGGAGATCGCTCGCGGCTCCGGAACGGGTGCCAGGGTCAAGGTGGTGGAGGTTCCCCCGGGCCCCCCCGTCCTGTCCACCCTTGTCGCCGAGGTGTACGGCGACGACGAGACGGAGCGGATACGGGTCGCTCGGCAGGTGATGGAGCGCTTCGAGGCCCACGAAGGCGTGGTGGATGTGGACTGGTCCCTCGCGGAGCCGCAGACCGAGGTCCGCCTGGAGGTGGACGCCGAGAAGGCGGCACTCTCCGGCGTGCCCAAGGAGCAGGTGGTAGGCGCCCTTCGTCTGGCTCTGGCCGGTGAGACCGTGTCGCATCTGTCCGCGCCCGAGTCTCGGAACCCGGTGCCCCTCAGGGTACGCATGGGGGAGGCAGACCGGTCCGGGACCGGGCGCCTGGGACGCGTGCACGTGGGATCGCGGTCGGGTGACATGGTTCCCGTCGGCGAGCTCGTTCGGGCCACGCCGGCCACGCGGCCCCAGGTCGTGGACCGCAAGAACGGGAAGCCCGTCGTCTATGTCATGGCCGAGGTGGCGGGCGACGAGGAGAGTCCCGTGTACGCCATCCTGGACCTGGAGAAGGAGTTGGACGAGATCCAGGTCGCCGGGGGTGTCTCTCTCGGCAGGCTGTTCACCAGACAGCCGGTGGCCACCGAGCGTCCCGTCGTGAAGTGGGACGGTGAGTGGCACATTACCTATGAGGTGTTCCGGGACCTGGGGATCGCGTTCGCGGGGGCCCTGGTGCTCATCTACGTGCTCATCGTCGCGTGGTTCGGCTCCTTCGTCACGCCCCTCATCATGATGTCGGCCATCCCCCTCACGCTGGTGGGAATCGCGCCCGGGCACCTTCTGGGTGGCGCGTTCTTCACCGCCACGTCGATGATCGGCATGATCGCGCTGGCGGGGATCATGGTGCGGAACGGCATCCTGCTCATCGACTATCTGGAATCCCGGATCGCGGCGGGCGCGCCTCTACCAGAGGCGGTGGTGGAGGCCGGAGCCGTCCGCACGCGTCCCATCGCCCTGACGGCTGGCACTGTGGTCATCGGCGCCGTCGTCATCCTCTTCGATCCCATCTTCCAGGGGCTTGCCGTCGCCCTCATCACCGGAGCCATCGCCTCCACGGTCCTCACCTTGGTGGTGGTCCCCGGCATCTACTTCCTCGTGAAGCGTGGCCCGGCGCCCGCCGATGACGGAGAGGCCGAGCCCCTCGTCCACGAGGATCCGGCCGAGCCCCAGTCCCCCGAACCGGAGCCGATCACCGTCGGCGCCGCCTCGTGACGAGGTGACCCATGAAGCTCGTGATCCTGATGTTCCTGGAGGACGACAAGGACGGCGTGGAGCAGCTGCTGGCCGCCCGCGGCGTCTCGGCCTACAGCGACCTTCCTGTGGAAGGGCACGGGGCCGGAACGGCCGGGTGGTACGGAAAGGTGGCCCCGTACCGCTCCCAGATGTCGATGGTGCTCCTCCCAGGAGAGGCGGCCCGGGAGCTGGTGGACGCGGTGGAGAAGTGCGCGGGGTGCAAAGACGCCCGGCACCCCATCCACGCGTGGGTCGTGGATGTGGAGCGTGCCGTCGTCTCCGGCGCCCCGGCATCCGCGTCCTGAGGAGGCACGCGGGGTTCGAGCGGCGTTGGGCGATCCGACAAGTCGATAATTCACAAGCACTGACGGAGGTACAAACGATGTCTATGGAAGCGAAGATCCGTGTGATTGCGGGGGCGTTCGTCCTCGCCAGTCTGGTGCTGGGGTGGTGGGTGAGCCCCTGGTGGCTCCTTTTCACGGCCTTCGTGGGGCTGAATCTGATCCAGTCGTCCTTCACGCGCTGGTGTCTGATGGAGGATATTCTGCGCGCCACGGGGATCCACCGGGAGCACGCGTCCGAATAGGAGCCCGGAAGGGAGGAGCATGCGGCCCCGGTGGTCAACCGCCACCGGGGCCGTCTTGTAGTCCCACGCCACCCCGACGAGCTTTCTGGACCCGTGGACCGGCCGCGGTGTTCAAGGGGTCACCGACCACGACACAGAGAGGGAGCATGCCCACATCGAGGGGATTCTGGAAGACGCGTCACACGGCGATGATCGTAATGGGGGCGGCTCTCTCCGCTTGCGGAGGCCCCACCGCCGTCGCTCCACCCCCTCCCTCTCCTCGTGCGGGCCCGGTTCGACCCCCGCCCGGGGTCGAGATACCTCTCGACGCCACCGACACCATCGGTGGGCAGCGCATGACGCCTCCGGTGTTCGGGGTCGACCTGGACACGGTGCGGGCGGGGGAGTTCGACCAGGGCAAGATGTGGACCTTCGAGCTCCCGCCCACGGACTACTTCGCCCGGACGTACGGCTTCCGGCCCGACGCGGCGTGGTTCGAGAAGGCCCGCCTCGGAGCCCTGAGGATTCCCAGCTGCTCCGCCTCCTTCGTCTCGCCCAGCGGGCTGGTGATGACGAATCACCACTGTGCCCGGGAGTTCGTCACCCAGGTACAGCGGGAGGGCGAATCCCTCCTGGACGACGGCTTCTACGCCACGGACCTGGTGGATGAGCGGCCGGTGGTGGACTTCGAGGCCGACCAGCTCGTCGAGATCGTCGACGTCACGGAGGAGGTGAACGATCGATTGGACGCCATGGCCCCGGAAGCCCGCGGGGAGGCCCGGGAGGGGATCCTCGATGAGATCGAGGAGCGTCTCACCGAGGAGAGAGGTGGCGATGACGCGGGCATCGTGTTGGAGATGGTGTCCCTGTACGACGGAGGCCGGACGTCGGCCTACGTCTTCCGCCGGTACACGAACGCAAAGCTGGTCATGGCCCCCGAGGTCCAGATCGGGTTCTTCGGGGGGGATCCGGACAACTTCACCTACCCACGGTACAACCTCGACGTCGCCTTCTTCCGCCTCTACGACGACGAAGGCGCCCCTTTGCGGTCAGGCACCTATTTTCCGGTGGACGACGACGGCCTCGAGGAGGGCGACCCCGTCTTCATCGTCGGGAACCCGGGATCCACGACGCGACTTCAGACCGTGGCGGAGTTGGAGTACCGGAGGGACGTGAGCGACCGCTTCTTCGTCGACCTGCTCCGGTCCCGCATGGAGGTGCTGGACAGCTTCATCCGGTCCCATCCGGAGGAGGCAGAAGCCCGAGACCTGCGGAACGAGTACTTCAGCCTCAGCAACACGGAGAAGAACATCGCCGGCCAGCTTGCGGGGCTCGAGGATCCGGTGATCCTCGCGCGTCGCCGGCATACGCAGCGAACGTTCCAGGCCGCCCTCGACGCGGATGCGGGACTCCTGGAGCGCTACGGTGACCTCATCGGCCGGCTCGCGGAGATCCAGGAGGAGAAGCGGCAGATCGCCGACGTCACCGGTGCCTTCGTGGCCTTCGGCAATCCCTATCTGGACTCCTCCGCGCTCATTCGCGCCCTGTGGGCCACCCAGATCCTCATCGGGCGGCAGAGTGGTGCCACGGCGGAGGACCTAGAGGGACCCTTGGAGAGCTTCGCCGAGGTGCCCCAGACGCATCAGGAGCTGGATGCCGCGCTCCTGGCAGCTCGCATCGCCGATATGCAGCGACACCTGGGGGCGCAGAACCCGGCCGTGCGCCAGGTCCTCCAGGGGCGCTCGCCCGGCGCCGCCGCGGAAGCCATCATCGCCGGGAGCGCCCTGGCCGATTCGGCCCGGGCGGCGGCGCTGGTCGAGGAGGGGGCGCTCAGCCCGCAGGATCCGGCGATCCAGACCATGGTCGCCATGCTCGAGCCCTTCGTGCAGTACAACAACACCCTTGCCGACGCCGCACAGCGCGAAGGCGCCATCGCCGCCGAGCTGGGGCGGGCCCGGCTGGAGGTGTTCGGCACGGACATACCTCCCGACGCGACGTTTTCACTGCGGATCGCCGACGGTGTGGTTCAGGGGTACGACTACAACGGGACCCGGGCACCCTGGCATACCACGTTCTACGGACTGTACGATCGCCATCACGCCCACGTGGGTAAGGAGGACTGGGCTCTCCCTGACCGCTGGATATCACCGCCACCGGAGCTCGACCTGTCCACACCGCTGAACTTCGTCTCCACCGCGGACATCATCGGGGGCAACTCGGGGAGCCCCGTCCTCGACGAGGAGCTCGAGGTGGTGGGCGTGGTCTTCGACGGGAATATCGAGAGCCTGCCCGGCAACTACATCTACGTGCCGGACCTCAATCGGTCGGTGACGGTGGACATCCGGGCGGTGCTCGAGGCCCTCGACCACGTCTACGACATGGATCGCCTCGTGTTGGAGCTGAGGTCGGGGCGTCTGGTCGAGACCGAGGCCGCCGCTGATCGGGTCCGCTGACGCGAGGGGACGCTCCGGCCCGAAGAAGGAAGCCGAGCCGGCCGTAGGACAAGCGGAACGGTCTCGGGGCCTCGGGAGCCACGCGAACAGGGAGGATTCGATGGCAGGTAGCTTTTCCAACAGCTGGACGCTGGTGAAGGCCAGCGCCAACGTGCTCAGGCTCGACAAGGAGCTGGTGGTCTTCCCTCTGCTGTCGGGGATCGCGGCGATTCTGGTGACGGTGAGCTTCATCGCCCCCCTTGCCGTGACGGGTGGTTGGGAGATCTTCGCCGAGGGGGAGGACGCCTCCTACGTCGCATACGTCCTGGGCTTCCTCTTCTACATGGTCCAGTACGCGGTCATCTTCTTCTTCAACTCCGCGCTCGTGGGCGCCGCCCTCATCCGCATGGACGGGGGGGACCCCACGGTGTCGGACGGCCTGGCCATCGCGTTCAGCCGACTCGGCACGATCCTGGGGTACGCGGCCATGGCGGCGACCGTGGGCATGGTGCTCCGCTTCATCTCCGAACGCTCCGGCGCCTTGGGGCGACTCGCCGCCGGGCTGATGGGCCTGGCCTGGAATCTGGCTACGTACCTTGCGGTGCCGGTTCTCGTGACGGAGGACCTGGGGCCCATCGATGCCGTGAAGAAGAGCGCTTCCCTGTTCAAGGGGACGTGGGGAGAGCAGGTGGTGGGCAACTTCGGCATGGGCTGGGCCATCTTCCTGGCGGGCGTGAGCTGGACCCTCGTATCCGTCGGCATCGTCGCCGGGGCGTTGAGCGTCCTCCCCGGGGCCGTGGTGCCCGCCGTGGGGGTCGCGGTGCTTGGGTACGTGCTCCTGGCGCTCGTATCGTCCGCCCTGAAGGGCATCTATGCCGCTGCCCTCTATCGCTACGCCCACACCGGCGAGGAGGGCTTGTTCGACCCCGGGATCGTCGGGAACGCGTTCCGCTCCAGACGCTGACACTGTAGGGCATCTCCCGGCTTGCTCGCCCCCGGGCGCCGCTCTACAATCGTTCATCGTCGAGAGCACCCCACGGGGCCCGCCAGAGCCGAAGACCACGGCTCCGGGGGCCCCGATTCATCCACCCAGGAGGTTGCGGGATGGCATCCGCCAAGGAGTACACCACGGACCGCATTCGGAACGTCGCGGTCCTGGGCCACGGAAGTTCCGGAAAGACGAGTCTGGTCGACGCCCTCTGCTTCGTGGCGGGGACGTCCAAGCGCCACGGGAGCGTGGACGAGGGTCACGCCCTGACCATGCATGCCCCGGAGGAGCACGCGCACGGGATCTCCATCCAGCTCACCCCTGCGCACGCCGAATACCTGAACACCAAGATCAACTTCCTCGACACACCGGGCTATCTCGACTTCACCGGCGAGGCCCTGTCCGCAGTCCGCGTGGCGGACGCCGCCATCATCGTGTTGAGCGCCACCTCGGGCGTGGAAGTCGGCACGGAGCGAGTGTGGGAGTACTGCGAGGCGCGCGGCATTCCACGGATGTTCTTCGTCTCCATGATGGACAGGGAGCACGCGGACTTCGACGGCGTCTATCAGCAGATCAAGGAGCGGCTTACGGACAAGGCCCTACCCGTGGAGATTCCCGTGGGCGAGGGAGCAGAGTTCCGAGGCATCATCAACCTGTTCAGCGAGAAGACCCACATCTACAAGACGGGCACGCCGACGGGTGACTACGACGAGACGGGTATCCCCGAGGAATACCAGGACAAGGAAAGCGAATGGGAGACGGAGCTCCAGGAGACTCTCGCGACCACGGACGAGAGCCTGTTGGAGGCCTACCTCGAGGGCGGTCACATCTCCCGTGAGGAAGCCATCGACGCCATGGGCCGGGGTATGGCCCGCAGCGAGGTATTCCCCGTGTTCTGCGGCTCCTCGACCCTGACGTACGGGATGAAGGCCCTGCTCCGGAAGATCGTCGAGCTGTGCCCCAGCCCGGCGGAGGCTCGCGTCGAGCGCGCCACCAGGCCGGGTCTGGACCAGGAGGTGGAAGTCCACGCCACCGACGACGACACCCTCGCGGCGCTGGTGTTCAAGACAGCCGCCGAGCCCCACGTGGGTGAGCTGTCCTACTTCCGTGTGTTCTCCGGCAAGATCGCCAACGGCATGGAGGTGGTGAACGCCACGGACGGGGCCACGGAAAAGCTCAACCACCTCAGCGTCCCCATGGGCAAGGACCGCCTCGAGGTCCCCGCCCTTCACGCGGGGGACATCGGGGTCGTGGCCAAGCTCAAGCACACCCACACCAACGACACACTCTGTCAGAAGGACCGTCCGCTGGTGCTGGACAAGATCCAGTTCCCGAAGGCCGACATCTCCATCGCGATCCGGGGGGCGTCCCGCAACGACGAGGACAAGCTCGGTGAGGTGCTGCCCAAGCTTCACGAGGAGGATCCCACCTTCTCCGCGAGCTTCAACAGCGAGCTTCAGCAGACCATCGCCAGAGGGCTGGGTGAGCTCCACCTCGACATCCAGTTTGAGCGCATGAGCCGGAAGTACGGTGTTAAGGTGGATACCGAACAGCCGAAGATCGCCTATCGCGAGACCATCACCGCCACCGGCCAGGGTCAGGGCCGGCACAAGAAGCAGTCCGGCGGACGCGGTCAGTTCGGAGATTGCTGGATCCGGATGAGTCCGAGGGCCCGTGGCGAGGGATACGAGTTCCTCGACTCCATCAAGGGCGGCGTCATCCCGAGCAAGTACCTCCCATCCGTGAACCGCGGCATCCGGGAAGCCGCCACCCGGGGCGTCCTGGCTGGCTATCCCGTGGTGGATTTTGCGGCGGACTGCTACGACGGCTCCTACCACTCGGTGGACTCCTCGGACATCGCCTTCAAGCTGGCTGGGTCCATCGCCTTCAAGTCCGTGGCGGAGAAGTGCCGTCCCGTTCTCCTCGAGCCCGTCGTCGAAGTCGCGGTCACGACCCCCGACGAGTACGTCGGCGACATCATGGGTGACCTCACCTCCCGAAGGGGGAAGGTCCAGGGCATGGAGCCCAACGGTGGCAGAACCACGGTCCGCGCCCTGGTGCCCGAGGCCGAGCTCTTCAAGTACGCCGCCACGCTCCGTTCCATGACCCAGGGACGGGCGCACCACACGCGGGAGCCCGCAGGCTATGAGCCCGTGCCGGATCATGCGGCGCGGAAGATCGCCGAGGAGCGCAAGAGGGAGCGCGAGGAGGCCAGCGGCCACTAGGCTGCGGGGGGGAGCCTCCCTGGTCTCCCCCTCCCTGCGTTCGTGCCGGACGGCGGCACGGGCATGGCGATCCCAGGCCGGCGTGCGCCCCCTGACACATCGACAGTCCTTTCCGGTCGGTGCAGGGTGTTCAGCGTCTTCTTGACTCATGAGGACGATTCCCGGGGCCTGAGCCGGCCCGACTCTTGCACGGTCACTCCCCGCATCCCTGCTGGGGGGACCATTGCTCACATTCCTGCTCGCGATCATTTGGGTCGGCACCGCGGGTGCCGCGCTGGCCCTCGGGCTCGACTACTACCTGCTTCCCGAGGAGGCCAGGGCGTTCTCGGAGCTCGCTCCCCTGTTCGCTCCCACGGGCCTCATCGGCCAGGGACTCGGGGTCGTGGGGAGCGCCATGATCACGCTGGGGGTCGTGGGCTACACGCTGCGGAAGCGGGTCGAGGCAATGTCCAAGTGGGGGGCGCTTCGCACATGGCTCAAGGTGCACATCTTCCTGTGCACCCTCGGGCCGTTTCTGATCCTGCTCCACACGACGTTCAAATTCGGCGGCATCGTCTCCATCGCCTTCTGGAGCATGACCGTGGTCGTCGCGAGCGGCGTGCTGGGGCGGTACGTGTACGTGCGCATCCCCAAGACCCTGAATGGACGGTTTCTCGGGCTCGAGGCAGTTCGGGAACGCGCAGCCCAACTCTCCGGTGCCATTGCCCAGCGGTCGGGCCTGACCGAGAGGGAGCTAGAGGCGGTATTGACTCCCTGGGAGGGGGCGCCGAGGGGGCACGGTCTCCTGTCGGCGGTCACCTCCGCACTCGCCGAAGATGTCCGGGGACGCCGCCACCTGCGTCGTGTCGGCTCCTACCTGCGCTCCC